>NZ_JBFADM010000030.1:22186-93723 GCF_040641355.1 Streptomyces sp. NPDC020996 | reverse complement strand
ACGGACACCCCCGTCCCGGCCCCGACCCACCCCCCACCGCCCGCGCACCGCGCACCCCCACCGAGCCCGCACAGGCGCCGCAGGCACCCCGCACCCCCCGTAATCCGCGCAGGCCGCCGCAGGCACCCCGCACCCCCACCGAGCCCGCACAGCCGCCGCAGGCACCCCGCACCCCCCGTAATCCGCGCAGGCCGCCGCAGGCACCCCGCACCCCCACCAAGCCCGCACAGCCGCCGCAGGCACCCCGCACCCCCCGAAACCCGCGCAGCCCGCCGCAGGCACCCCGCACACGCCGCCGCAGGCAGCTACGCTCGACGCGTACCACCTTGATCCGACAGGAGGCCGAGGATGACCGCGCCGGGGCGCAGAAGCAGCACCTTCATACGGCTCCTGCGGCACGGCTTCACCGACCCCTCGGCCGCCGAGCGCCTCCTGGACAGCCCGGAACTCACCGCCGTACGCGACGACCCGATCCTGCTGGACGCGCTCGGCGCCACCGCCGACCCCGACCTGGCCCTGCACGGCCTGGTCCGCCTCCTCGAAGCCCAGCCCGGCCCCGCCCCCACCGCCCGCCGCGAACTGCTCGACACGCTGACCGCGGCCAAGCCCTTCCGCGACCGCCTCCTCGGCGTGCTCGGCGCGTCCGCCGCCCTCGCCGACCACCTCGCCCGCCACCCCCGGGACTGGGAGGCGCTCGTCACGTACGAGCCGCGCGACCTGCACCCCGGCGTGCAGGAGTTCGAGCGGGGCCTGGCCGGCGCCACCGACCCGGTCGCACTCCGCGTCGCCTACCGCCGCTGCCTGCTGTCCATCGCCGCCCGCGACGTCTGCGGCACCATCGACGTCGCCCAGACCGCCGCCGAACTCGCCGACCTCGCCACCGCCACCCTGCGCGCCGCCCTCGCCATGGCCTGCGCCGCCGCGCCCGACGACGCCGCGCTGTGCCGGCTCGCGGTGATCGCGATGGGCAAGTGCGGCGGCCACGAACTGAACTACGTCTCCGACGTGGACGTCATCTTCGTCGGCCAGCCCGCCGACACCCCCGACACCGCCGATCCTGCCGATGTCGCCGACGAGGGCAAGGCGATCCGCGCCGCCACGCGGCTCGCCTCGCACATGATGCGGATCTGCTCGGAGACGACCGTCGAGGGCTCGATCTGGCCGGTGGACGCCAACCTGCGCCCCGAAGGCCGCAACGGCCCCCTCGTCCGCACCCTCAGCAGCCACGTCGCCTACTACCAGCGCTGGGCCAAGACCTGGGAGTTTCAGGCCCTGCTCAAGGCCCGCCCGGTCGCCGGCGACCTCGCGCTGGGCGAGGAGTACATCGCCGCGCTCGACCCCCTGGTGTGGCAGGCGGCGGAGCGCGAGAACTTCGTGGCGGACGTGCAGAAGATGCGGCGCCGGGTCGTCGAGAACATCCCCGCCACGGAGATAGACCGGGAGCTGAAGCTCGGCCCGGGCGGCCTGCGCGACGTCGAGTTCGCCGTCCAGCTCCTGCAACTGGTCCACGGACGGGCGGACGCCTCCCTGCGCAGCGGCACCACCCTGGACGCGCTGCAGGCGCTGGCGAGGGGCGGGTACGTGGGCCGCGCCGACGCGGTCCAGCTCGAGGACGCCTACCGCTTCCTGCGCTCCATGGAGCACCGTATCCAGCTGTACCGGCTGCGGCGCACGCACCTCGTGCCCGTGGAGGAGGCCGACCGGCGCCGCCTCGGCCGCTCCCTCGGGCTGCGCATCGACCCGGCCGCCGAACTCGACCGCGAGTGGCGGCGGCACACCGGCGCCGTACGCCGCCTGCACGAGAAGCTGTTCTACCGCCCGCTGCTCGACGCGGTCGCCCAGCTCGCCCCCGGCGAGGCGCGGCTGAGCCCGGAGGCGGCCCGCGAGCGGCTGGTCGCGCTCGGCTACGCGGACCCGGCGGCGGCCCTGCGCCACCTGGAGGCCCTGGCGTCCGGCGTGAGCCGCAAGGCGGCCATCCAGCGCACTCTGCTGCCCGTGCTGCTCGGCTGGTTCGCGGACTCCGCCGACCCGGACGCCGGACTGCTGAACTTCCGCAAGGTGTCGGACGCGTTGGGCAAGACGCCGTGGTACCTGCGGCTGCTGCGCGACGAGGGCGCCGCCGCGGAGAACCTCGCGCGGGTGCTGTCGGCCGGGCGGCTCGCCCCCGACCTGCTGATGCGCGCCCCCGAGGCGGTGGCGCTGCTCGGCGACGGCGACGCCGGCGGTCTGGATCCGCGCGGGCGCGCCCAGCTGGAGCAGGAGATCCTGGCCGCCGTCGGCCGCGCCGGAACCGCCGAGCAGGGGGTCAACGCGGCCCGCGGCGTCCGGCGCCGGGAGCTGTTCCGCACGGCCGCCGCGGACATCGTCGGCTCCTACGGCACCGAGGCCCAGCCGGCCGAGGCCGACCAGGGCGCGCTGGTGGACCGGGTCGGCGCCGCGGTGTCCGACCTGACGGCCGCGACGATCGCGGGCACCTTGCGCGCGGTGGTCAGGGACGGCTGGGGGGACACGCTGCCCACCCGGTTCGCCGTCATCGGGATGGGCCGCTTCGGCGGGCACGAGCTGGGCTACGGCTCCGACGCGGACGTGCTGTTCGTGCACGAGCCGCGGGAGGGCGTCGACGAGCGGGAGGCGGCGGACGCGGCGAACAAGGTCGTCGCCGAGATGCGGCGGCTGCTCCAGCTGCCCAGCGCCGACCCGCCCCTGCTGATCGACGCCGACCTGCGCCCCGAGGGCAAGTCCGGCCCGCTGGTGCGCACCCTGAAGTCGTACGAGGCCTATTACCGCCGCTGGTCGCTGGTGTGGGAGGCGCAGGCGCTGCTGCGGGCGGAACCGGTCGCCGGCGACGAGGACCTGGGACGCGCCTTCGTCGAACTCGTCGACCCGCTGCGCTACCCGGCGCGGGGGCTCGGCGACGACGCGGTGCGGGAGATCCGCCGGCTGAAGGCGCGGATGGAGTCGGAACGGCTGCCGCGCGGCGCCGACCCGAAGCTGCACACCAAACTGGGGCCGGGCGGCCTGTCGGACGTGGAGTGGACCGTCCAGCTGCTGCAGATGCGGCACGGGGCCACCGAGCCGGGCCTGCGCACCACCCGCACCCGCGAGGCGCTCGCGGCCGCGGCCGCCGCCGGCCTGATCACGCGGGAGGACGCCGCCATCCTCGACGAGGCCTGGGTGCTGGCGACCCGGGTGCGCAACGCGGTGATGCTCGTGCGGGGCCGGGCCGGCGACACGTTCCCGTCGAACGCGCGGGAGCTGGCCGCGGTGGGGCGCTACCTGGGGTACGGCCCCGGGCACGTCGGCGACATGCTCGACGCGTACCGCCGCACGGCCCGCCGCGCCCGGGGCGTGGCGGAGGCGCTGTTCTACGGAGCGTGAGGAGCCGCGGACCCGCCTTCGGAGAACCCGCCCTCGGAGAACCCGCCCTCGGAGAACCCGTCCGAAGCTCCCGCCAAAGCCCCCTGCGAAACCACCGCCGCCCCCGCCGGCGCCACCCCCGCCTCCGCCGGCGCCACCCCCGCCTCCGCCGGCGCCACCCCCGCCGGCACCCGTGAGAGCGCGTACGGCACGCTGCCGTACCACACCCACGCCACCGCGAAGCCGAACGTGAGGCACAGCAGGCCGCCCACCGCGTCGAGCCAGAAGTGGTTGGCCGTGGCGACGATGACCACCAGCGTCGCCGCCGGGTAGAGCAGACCCAGCACCCGCACCCACGGCACCCGGGCCAGCGCGAAGATCGTCAGCCCGCACCACAGGGACCAGCCGATGTGCATCGACGGCATCGCGGCGTACTGGTTCGACATGTGCTTCAGGTCGCCGGAGGCCATCGAGCCCCACGTCTCGTGGACCATGACCGTGTCGACGAAGCCGTCGCCGCGCATCAGACGCGGAGGCGCCAGCGGATACAGGTAGTAACCGACCAGGGCCACGCCCGTCGTCGCGAACAGCACCAGCCGGGTCGCCGCGTACCGGCCCGGGTGACTGCGGTACAGCCACACCAGCACGCCCAGCGTCACCACGAAGTGCAGTGTCGCGTAGTAGTAGTTCATGCCGACGATCAGCCAGGTCACCGAGTTGAGGCCGTGGTTGACGGAGTCCTCGACGGCGATGCCCAGCTGACGCTCCGTCTGCCAGATCCAGTCGGCGTTGCGCAGCGCCTCGGTCCGCTGCTCCGGGACGGCGTTGCGGATCAGCGAGTACGTCCAGTAACTCACCGCGATCAGCAGGATTTCGATCCAGATGCGGGGCCGGCCCGGAGAACGCAGCCGGCGCAGCCGGCCCGGCTGGTCGACGCCCGTGACGGCCTGCGGAACGGCCACTTGCCCGCGGTCTTCCGGCCTGGTCACGGTCGAGTCACCCATAGGCGCAAAGTCTGCCAGAAACGTCTTCTGACCCGATCATCCCCCGGTCGGGTCCGCACCGCACGTTCTCCGCCCTGAGGACGACTCCGCCCTGAGGCATGCCAAGAACCCATGACACGCTAAGAACGGCTCCGCTCCCCGGGCGCCGAAGCGGTAGAGCCGCGCACCACCAGCTCCGGCATGAACACGAACTCGCTGTGCGGCGCCGGCGTCCCGCCGATCTCCTCCAGCAGCGTGCGCACCGCCGCCTGACCCATCGCCGGGACCGGCTTGCGGATCGTGGTCAGCGGCGGGTCGGTGAAGGCGATCAGCGGGGAGTCGTCGAAGCCGACGACGGAGAAGTCCTTCGGTACCTCCAGGCCGTGCTGCCGGGCGGCCCGTATCGCGCCGAGCGCCATCATGTCGCTCGCGCACACCACCGCCGTGCAGTTCCGGTCGATCAGCGCGGTCGCGGCGGCCTGGCCGCCCTCCAGGGTGTAGAGCGAGTGCTGGACCAGCTCCGACTCGATCGTCTCCGCGCTCAGCCCCAGCTGATCCTGCATGGCGCGCACGAACCCCTCGATCTTGCGCTGCACGGGCACGAACCGCTTCGGACCCAGGGCCAGGCCGATCCGGGTGTGCCCCAGCGACACCAGGTGGGTGACCGCCAGCGTCATCGCCGCCCGGTCGTCGGGGGAGATGAACGGCGCCTGCACCTTCGGCGAGAAGCCGTCCACCAGCACGTACGGCACGCCCTGGGCGCGCAGCCGGTCGTAGCGCTCCATGTCGGCGGTGGTGTCGGCGTGCAGTCCGGAGACGTAGATGATCCCGGCGACCCCGCGGTCGACGAGCATCTCCGTCAGCTCGTCCTCCGTCGAGCCGCCCGGGGTCTGGGTGGCCAGCACCGGGGTGTAGCCCTGCCGCGTCAGCGCCTGGCCGATGACCTGGGCGAGCGCCGGGAAGATGGGGTTCTCCAGCTCCGGGGTGATCAGGCCCACCAGGCCCTCGCTGCGCTGCCGCAGGCGCACCGGGCGTTCGTAGCCCAGGACGTCGAGCGCGGCCAGCACTGACTGGCGCGTGGTGGCGGCGACGCCCGGCTTCCCGTTGAGGACGCGGCTGACGGTCGCTTCGCTCACCCCCGCCTGAGCAGCGATATCGGCAAGCCGTGTGGTCACAGGACTCGACTGTAGCGGGCGCATGTCGCTTTGCGCACCAATCGGACGCCGTGCGCGGCCGGTTGCACGGCTCGCTGCGGGCTGCTGCGTCATCGCGGTCCCTCGTGTTCGTCTTCGGCGTCCGTCGTCGGCGTCCGTCCGCAAGGGATGATTCCCCCGTCGGAAACATATGGCAAGAGCTTGCAGAGTCTTGCACAGGTGCCCCGCACCGCGCTCAACGGCCTCGATACGGGGTTTCCGGGGGGTCGAGAGCAGGTCACGGGCAGGTAACTCTCGAATCGTCTTGCAGTTTTTTGCAGCAAGGTCTTTCGCTGCGCTTACATCGCTGTTACGTTCCCTGTCGCCCGGCCGCGGCAACGGCGCAGTCGGCAACACAGCAGGGAGCGGCAGACGGGGCCGCCCCCCGCACCACACGGGCTTTCACCCTCAAGGAGAACTCATGCGGCGTGGCATAGCGGCCACCGCGCTGGTGGCGTCCCTCGCCCTCGCGGCGACGGCCTGCGGCGGAAGCGGCGACAGCGGCGACAAGGCCGACGGTCCGGTCACCATCACCTGGTGGGACACCTCCAACGCCACGAACGAGGCGCCGACGTACAAGGCCCTGGTCAAGCAGTTCGAGGCCGCCAACAAGGGCATCAAGGTCAAGTACGTCAACGTCCCCTTCGACCAGGCGCAGAACAAGTTCGACACTGCCGCCGGCTCCAAGGGCGCCCCGGACGTGCTGCGCAGCGAGGTCGGCTGGACCCCCGCCTTCGCCAAGAAGGGCTACTTCCTGCCGCTGGACGGCACCGAGGCCCTCGCGGACCAGAGCAAGTTCCAGCCCAACCTGATCGAGCAGGCCAAGTACGACGGCAAGACCTACGGCGTGCCGCTGGTCACCGACACCCTCGCGCTGGTCTACAACAAGGCCCTGTTCGCGAAGGCCGGCATCACCGAGGCCCCCAAGACCTGGGACGAGCTGAAGGCCGACGCCGCCAAGATCAAGACCAAGGCCAAGGTCGACGGCTACTGGGGCTCCACCCAGGCCTACTACGCGCAGACCTTCCTCTACGGCGAGGGCACCGACACCGTCGACGCCTCCGCCAAGAAGGTCACCGTGAACTCGGACGCCGCGAAGAAGGCGTACGGCACCTGGCTGAGCATGTTCTCCGGCAAGGGCCTGCACAAGGCCGACACCACCGCCGACGCCTACGCCCACATCCAGGACGCGTTCGTCAACGGCAAGGTCGCCGCGATCATCCAGGGCCCCTGGGAGATCACGAACTTCTACAAGGGCTCGGCCTTCTCGGACAAGTCCAACCTCGGCATCGCCACCGTCCCGGCCGGCTCCACCGGCAAGGCGGGCGCCCCGACCGGCGGCCACAACCTGTCGGTGTACGCCGGTTCCGACTCGGCGCACCAGAAGGCGGCGCTGAAGTTCGTGAACTTCATGACCTCCGCGAAGACGCAGACGCAGATCGCGCTGAAGAACTCCACCCTGCCGACCCGCGACGACGCCTACACCGCCGAGGTCAAGGCCGACCCGGGCATCGCCGGCTACCAGACCGTGCTGCCCGCCGCCCAGCCGCGGCCGGCCCTGCCGGAGTACAGCTCCCTGTGGGGCCCGCTGGACACCGAGCTGCCGAAGATCGCCGGCGGCAAGGAGTCCCTCGACAAGGGTCTGAGCAACGCCGAGCTGGCCATCGCCAAGCTGGTGCCCGACTTCAGCAAGTAAGCACGATCGGCCGCCGGGTCCCCCGAACAGCAGGGGGATCCGGCGGCACCGGCCTGTGCCCGGCCCGTCCCGTTGAACTTCCAGAAGGTGTCGAACATGACAGTCGCCATCGACCGCGCGACCGGCAGGCGCCGCGGTGACCGCGCGCCCGAGCCCGGGCTGGGCCGGCGCCTCAAGAACAGCTACCGAAGGCACTGGTACGCCTACGCGATGATCACCCCGGTGGCGGTCGTCCTCGGCGTCCTCGTGCTGTACCCCCTGGCGTACGGCCTCTACCTCACCCTCACCGACGCCAACAGCCTCAACACCGCGCGCACGATCGGCGTCAACCACATCGACGCCACCTACAAGTTCATCGGGCTCGACAACTACAAGGACATCCTGTTCGGCGCGACGTCGTACGACCGCTTCTGGTCGCACTTCATCTGGACGATCGTGTGGACCGCGCTGTGCGTCGCCCTGCACTACTCGATCGGCCTGGGCCTCGCCCTGCTGCTCAACCAGCGGATGCGCGGCCGCACCGTCTACCGGCTGATCCTGATCCTGCCCTGGGCGGTGCCGACCTTCGTCACCGTCTTCGGCTGGCGCTTCATGCTCGCCGACGGCGGCATCATCAACCTCTTCCTCGACGCCCTGCACCTGCCGGCGCCGGACTGGCTGGAGGACACCTTCTGGCAGCGGTTCGCCGCCATCATGGTCAACACCTGGTGCGGTGTGCCGTTCATGATGGTCTCGCTGCTCGGCGGCCTGCAGTCCATCGACTCCTCGCTGTACGAGGCAGCCGAGATGGACGGCGCCACCGCCTGGCAGCGCTTCCGCTACGTCACCCTTCCGGGCCTGCGGTCCGTCAGCTCCACCGTCGTCCTGCTCGGCATCATCTGGACCTTCAACCAGTTCGCCGTGATCTTCCTGCTGTTCGGCACCACCGCCCCGGACGCCCAGATCCTCGTGACGTGGGCCTACTACCTGGGCTTCGGACAGCAGCCGCGTGACTTCGCGCAGTCGGCCGCATACGGCATCCTGCTGCTGGCCATTCTGATCGTCTTCACCTCCTTCTACCGCCGCTGGCTGAACCGCAACGAGCAGCAGCTCGCGATCTGAGGCAGGAGCTTTCATGAGTACGACCACCGTCGAGACCTCCGCCGACGTGATCAAGAAGGACGCCGCGGCCGCCGCTCCACGCAAGGCCCGCGGGCGCGGCGAGCGCAGCACCGGCGCCGTGCTCGCCTCGCACGGCATCCTGATCACGGCGAGCCTGATCGCCCTCTTCCCGATCGCCTGGCTGGTCTACCTGTCCCTCGGCCCGGACAAGGACGACTACCTCCACCCCGGAGGCATCTGGGCGAAGATGACGTTCGACAACTACTCGTTCGTCGTCCAGCACACCGAGTTCTTCGACTGGCTGAAGAGCTCCCTGATCGTCTCGCTCGGCACCACGGTCGTCGGCGTCATGATCGCCGCGACCACCGGCTACGCCGTCTCCCGGATGCGCTTCCCCGGCTACCGCAAGTTCATGTGGGTGCTCCTGGTCACCCAGATGTTCCCGGTGGCCGTGCTGATGGTGCCGATGTACCAGATCCTGTCGGATCTGCAGCTCATCGACAGCTACCTCGGCCTGATCCTGGTGTACTGCTCGACCGCGGTGCCGTACTGCGCGTGGCTGCTGAAGGGCTACTTCGACACGATCCCCTTCGAGATCGACGAGGCCGGCCGCGTCGACGGGCTGACCCCGTTCGGCACGTTCGCCCGGCTGATCCTGCCGCTCGCCAAGCCGGGCCTGGCCGTCGCCGCCTTCTACAGCTTCCTCACGGCCTTCGGCGAGGTGGCGTTCGCGTCGACGTTCATGCTGTCGGACACGAAGTACACCTTCGCCGTCGGTCTGCAGACCTTCGTCAGCGAGCACGACGCGCAGCGCAACCTGATGGCCGCGACCGCGGTGCTGATCGCGATACCGGTCTCCGCGTTCTTCTACCTCGTGCAGAAGAACCTGGTCACCGGACTCACCGCGGGCGGCACGAAGGGCTGACGCCTCAAGGACCCGAGGCGGCCGCGGCTTCTGTCCGGCCCCGCTGTCACCGCGGCCGCCTCGTCACGAACGCCGCCGTATCCACCACCCGATCCTCGTCACTCAAGGACGCCATGAGCCAGCAGCACTCCGCCGACCCGGCCCCGACGCCTTCCTCCCGAGCAGCCGTCGCCACCGTCACCAAGCGCAGCGACTGGTGGCGGGACGCGGTGATCTACCAGGTCTATCCGCGCAGTTTCGCCGACAGCAACGGAGACGGCATGGGCGACCTGGAAGGCGTCCGCACCCGTCTGCCGTACCTGCGCGACCTCGGGGTGGACGCCGTGTGGCTCAGCCCCTTCTACGCCTCACCGCAGGCCGACGCCGGCTACGACGTCGCCGACTACCGCGCCGTCGACCCCATGTTCGGCAACCTCCTGGACGCCGACGCGCTGATCCGCGACGCGCACGCGCTCGGCCTGCGGATCATCGTCGACCTGGTGCCCAACCACTCCTCCGACCAGCACGAGTGGTTCAAGCGGGCGCTGCGCGAGGGCCCCGGCTCCCCGCTGCGCGACCGCTACCACTTCCGCCCCGGCAAGGGCACGGACGGCGAACTGCCGCCCAACGACTGGGAGTCCATCTTCGGCGGCCCGGCCTGGACCCGGGTCACCGAACCGGACGGCACCCCCGGCGAGTGGTACCTGCACCTGTTCGCCCCCGAACAGCCCGACTTCAACTGGGAACACCCGGCCGTCGGCGACGAGTTCCGCTCCATCCTGCGCTTCTGGCTCGACATGGGCGTCGACGGCTTCCGCATCGACGTCGCCCACGGCCTGGTCAAGGCCGACGGCCTGCCCGACCTCGGCTCCCACGACCAGGTCAAGCTGCTGGGCAACGATGTCATGCCGTTCTTCGACCAGGACGGCGTGCACGAGATCTACCGCCAGTGGCGCCTGATCCTCGACGAGTACGCCGGGAACGAGCAGGGGCCCGAAGGGCCTTCCGCAGAAGGGCGGGGGCGGGAGACGGGTGGGCGGATCTTCGTCGCCGAGGCGTGGACGCCGACCATCGAGCGGACCGCCAACTACGTCCGCCCGGACGAGCTGCACCAGGCCTTCAACTTCCAGTACCTGGCCACCGCCTGGGACGCCGCGGAGCTGCGCGAGGTCATCGACCGCACGCTGGAGTCGATGCGCCCGGTCGGCGCCCCCGCCACCTGGGTGCTGTCCAACCACGACGTCACCCGGCACGCCACCCGCTTCGCCAACCCGCCCGGCCTAGGCACCCAGATCCGCCTCGCCGGCGACCGCGAACTGGGCCTGCGCCGCGCCCGCGCGGCGACCCTGCTGATGCTGGCGCTGCCCGGCTCCGCCTACGTGTACCAGGGTGAGGAACTCGGCCTGCCGGACGTCGTCGACCTGCCCGACGAGGTGCGCCAGGACCCGGCGTACTTCCGCGGCGCCGGCCAGGACGGCTTCCGCGACGGCTGCCGGGTGCCGATCCCGTGGACGCGCACGGGATCGTCGTACGGCTTCGGCGGCGCGGGCAGCTGGCTGCCGCAGCCGGCGGGCTGGGGCGAGCTGAGCGTCGAGGCCCAGACCGGCGTCCCCGGCTCGACGCTGGAGATGTACCGCTCCGCCCTCGCCGTGCGCCGCTCCCACCCGGACCTGGGCGCGGGCGACGCGGTGGAGTGGCTGCGCGCACCGGAGGGCGTACTGGCCTTCCGTCGCGGCGACTTCGTGTGCGTCGCCAACACCGCGGGCGAGCCGGTGACCACCCCGTCCTACGGCCGGGTCCTGCTGGCCAGCGGCGAGATCGCCGAGACGGCGGACGGCGAGGCGAAGCTGCCCGCCGACACCACGGTCTGGTGGACGACGGCCTGACGCCCGGCGCCCGACGCGCGCGGCGGCCCGGTCACCGTTTCCACGGTGACCGGGCCGCGTTGTGCGGGTGGGGGGCCTACTTCCAGCTGTCGCTGGTGGTGTAGCCCGACGAACTGCCCGTCGTGTACGAGCGGTTCGTGCCCGACTCCCACGTCACGTTCCCGGCCGCGTCCTTCTTGATGAACTTGTACTCGAAGGCCGTGCTCTTCGGCACGATCACCAGCTTGCTCCAGGTCGGGTACGAGGCGGAGGACAGCGGAATCGCGTCGGCGGTGTTCCAGGAACCGAGGGAGGGGATCGAGCCGACGACGTAGACGCTGGTGCCCCAGTCGGTCGTTGCGTACTCGTTGAAGGTCACGTCGGTGGCGTCCGCGTTCGCCACGTTCCAGGAGTTGTTCAGGGAGACCGCCGAAGTCGTCGTGGTGACCGATCTGTTGGCGTTGGACTCCCAGGTGACGTTCCCGGCGGCGTCCTTCTTGATGTACTTGTACGTGAACGACGTGTTGATCGGCACGCTCACCTCACCCGACCAGATCGGGTAGCGGGTGGACGACAGCGCGACGGCCTTGGAGGTGTCCCAGCCGCCGAGGGCCGCGATGGAGCCGACGACGTAGACATTGGTGCCGGAGGTGGTCGACGCGTACTCGTTGAACGTCGCGCTCACCGTCGAGGTCGAGCCGCCGCCGGAGCCGGAGCCCGTGTCGTCGCAGCCGACCGTGCAGGTGTACGAGGAGTTGTAGAAGGCGACCGCGCTCTTGGCCGGGATGGTGATCGAGGCGCTGCCGCCGGAGACGGTGACGGTGCTCGCCCCGCCGTCGATCACGTTCTTGTAGGTGCCGTCGGCCATGCCGGTGGCGAAGGTGTACGTGGCCGACGAGGAGCCGTTGTTGAGCGCGAAGAAGCCCGCGCCGCCGCGGCCGAAGCCGATCACGCTGGAGGACTTGGTCTGCCAGTCCGAGACCGCGGCCGTGCCGGTGGCGTTGTGCCAGGCCACCATGCCGACGACGGCGGTGTCGCGGTCGAGGCAGTACCAGCCGGAGGAGCAGTCGGTGCCGGTGACGAAACCGGAGGAGTTGGGCGGGGCCTGGTCGCTCTGCGTCCACTCCCAGCTGGCGTACACCGTCGGCGTCGACCACTTGTAGGCGAGCTGGAAGAGGTTCGCCAGCTTGTAGGTGTCGCCGTCCTTGTACGACAGGTGCAGGCCGTTGCGCTCGGTGTCGTGGTTGGTGACGAAGGAGACCGAGTTCGCGGCCGGGAGGATGCCGGACGACGACAGCGACTGCAGGTCGGAGACGTTGCCCTGGAAGGCGGACTTGAGCTTGCTCGCGTAGGTGAAGTCCAGTACGTCGCCGGTGCCGTAGTAGTCGGAGGGCTGCGGGGTCGAGCCCGGGTAGACCTCCTGGAAGACGTACGGCGCCGCACCAGAGGTGGTGCTGGTCAGCTTCGCCTCGATGGCCTGCAGGTCGGCGGCCGGGATGTGCTTGGCGGCGTCCACGCGGAAGCCGTCGACGCCGAGGGCGAGCTGCTTGTTGAGGAAGGCGGCGATGCCCGAGCGGACGTTGTCCTCCTCGGTCTCCAGGTCGGGCAGGCCGAGCAGCTCGCAGTTCTGCACCTCCGACAGGTTCGACCAGTCGTCGATGATCAGGTCGGAGTCGTTGCAGTCGTCCGACTGGTGGTAGTCGCCCGGGTCCCAGTCGGGGGTGTCGTACTTGTTGGTGAGGGTGGTGCCGTTGTAGCCGGTGCCGGTCTGGGCGGCGGTGTGGTTGATCACCGCGTCCGTGTAGACCTTGACGCCCGCGGTGTGGCAGGCGGTCACCATGGAGGCGAACTTCGCCGCCGAGCCGAAGCGGCTGTTGAGGTTGTAGGAGTACGGCTGGTAGGCGTCCCACCAGTAGTAGTTGGGCTGTTTGAGGGACTCGGCGGGCGGCGCCACCTGCACGGCGCCGTACCCGGCCGGCCCGAGCACGTTCGTGCACTCGGCGGCCACCGAGTCCCAGTTCCACTCCCACAGATTGGCGATCACATCGCCCTTGGCGGTGGTGTCGGCCCGGGCCTCGGTGGCGGGCAGGGCGGTGGCGCCGGCCAGCGCGAGCGCGCCGACGGCCAGGGCGGTCGCGGCGCGGCGCAGGACACCCGGGGGGCGGTGTCTGTCGGTCATGTGCGGCTCCGAAAGGGGCAAGCCGGGGTTCCGGAGAGCCCCGGAGAACGGGGACGGGGTCCAACGACTCGTGAGAGTGGGGTAGTTGAGCAAGTCGCGTCAAGGTCGAAGCTGAAAACTCTTGCTGTGAATTGCAAGACCCTTGCTGTAAACCTTTCGGCAGCGGTACGGTCACCGCCGCCCGGCAACGACGCCCGGCCGTCACCGCAAGGAGCCCCCCACCGTGATACGGAGATGGTCCGTCACCGCGACCGCGCTCGCCGCCACGACGACAGCCGTCCTGGCCCCCGGAATCGCCCACGCCTCCCCACCCGGCACCAAGGACGTCACCGCGGTCCTCTTCGAGTGGAACTACGCATCGGTCGCCAAGGAGTGCACCAGCACCCTCGGCCCGGCCGGCTACGGATACGTCCAGGTCTCACCGCCCGCCGAGCACATCCAGGGCTCGCAGTGGTGGACGTCGTACCAGCCCGTCAGCTACAAGATCGCCGGCCGTCTCGGCGACCGCACGGCCTTCCAGAACATGGTGAACACCTGTCACGCGGCCGGCGTCAAGGTCGTCGTCGACACGGTGATCAACCACATGTCGGCGGGCAGCGGCACCGGAACCGGCGGCTCGTCGTACACGAAGTACAACTACCCCGGCCTGTACTCCAGTTACGACTTCGACGACTGCACCGCGCAGGTCTCGAACTACCAGGACCGCTGGAACGTCCAGCACTGCGAACTGGTCGGCCTCGCCGACCTCGACACGGGTGAGGAGTACGTCCGCAAGACCATCGCGGGGTACATGAACGACCTGCTCACCCTCGGCGTCGACGGCTTCCGCATCGACGCGGCCAAGCACATCGACACCGCCGACCTCGCCAACATCAAGTCCCGGCTGACCAAGCCGAACGCCTACTGGAAGCAGGAGGTCATCTACGGCAGCGGGGAAGCCGTCCAGCCCACCGAGTACACCGGCAACGGCGACGTGCAGGAGTTCCGCTACGCCTACGACCTCAAGCGCGTCTTCAACAACGAGAACCTCGCCTACCTGAAGAACTACGGCGAGGGCTGGGGCTATATGAGCAGCTCGGTCGCCGGCGTCTTCGTCGACAACCACGACACCGAGCGCAACGGCTCCACCCTGAACTACAAGGACGGCGCCAACTACACCCTGGCCAACGTGTTCATGCTCGCCTGGCCCTACGGCGCCCCGGACGTCAACTCCGGCTACGAGTGGTCCGACACGGACGCCGGTCCGCCCAATGGCGGCCAGGTGAACGCCTGCTGGCAGGACGGCTGGAAGTGCCAGCACGCCTGGCCGGAGATCAAGTCCATGGTCGCCTTCCGCAACGCGGTGCGGGGCGAGTCGGTGACCAACTGGTGGGACAACGGCGGCGACGCGATCGCCTTCGGGCGGGGCGCCAAGGGCTACGTCGCCATCAACCACGAGTCGAGCGCGCTCAGCCGGACCTATCAGACCTCGCTGCCCGCGGGCACGTACTGCAACGTGCAGAACAACACGACCGTGACGGTGAACGGCAGCGGTCAGTTCACCGCCACCCTGGGCGCGAACACCGCCCTGGCCATCTACGCGGGCAAGTCGAGCTGCTGATCCACCCGCGTGCGTGGTTGAAAGTTCTTACCAGTTCTTTCAGGACTCTTGCTGTAAGCGTTTCGACGGCGATACGGTCGCGCGGAATCGGACCCACCAGAGCCGTAAGCGCCAACAGAGCCGTAAGCGCAAGGAGTCCACGTCTGTGATACCGAGATGGCCGACGCCGTCGAGGCGCCGTACCGCGCACGCCGGACGAGTCGCTGCGGTCACCGTGACCGCACTGGCCGCAGCACTCGTCCAGCCCCTCGCCGCCAGGGCCGACACCCCGCCCCCGCCGCCGTCCGACGCGAAGCTCGCCGCCGAGCCCGCCCGGCACGACGACACCCGGGAGCAGTTCTACTTCGTCATGCCGGACCGTTTCGCCAACGGCGACACCGCCAACGACAAGGGCGGCCTGACCGGCAGCCGCCTGTCCACCGGCTACGACCCCACCGACAAGGGCTTCTACCAGGGCGGCGACCTCAAGGGCCTGACGAAGAAGCTCGACTACATCAAGGGTCTGGGCACCACCGCCATCTGGATGGCCCCGATCTTCAAGAACCGGCCCGTGCAGGGCACCGGTGACAACGCGTCGGCCGGCTACCACGGTTACTGGATCACCGACTTCACCCAGGTCGACCCGCACTTCGGCAGCAACGCCGACCTCGAGACCCTCATCGACAAGGCCCACGCCAAGGGCATGAAGGTCTTCTTCGACGTCATCACCAACCACACCGCCGACGTCGTCGACTACGAGGAGAAGTCCTACAACTACCTTTCCAAGGGCGCTTTCCCGTACCTGACGAAGGACGGCGAGCCCTTCGACGACGCCGACTACGCGGACGGCACCCACGGCTTCCCCGTGGTCGACGCCGACTCCTTCCCGCGCACCCCGAAGGCCACCGGCGCGGACAAGGTCCCGTCCTGGCTCAACGACCCCACGATGTACCACAACCGGGGCGACTCCACGTACGCGGGCGAGTCGACGACCTACGGCGACTTCTCCGGGCTCGACGACCTGTGGACCGAGCGTCCCGAGGTCGTCAAGGGGATGGAGAAGATCTACCAGCGCTGGGTGCGCGACTTCGACATCGACGGCTTCCGCATCGACACCGTCAAGCACGTCGACATGGACTTCTGGACCCAGTGGGCCACCGCCCTCGACGCCTACGCCAAGAAGCGGGGCCGGGACGACTTCTTCATGTTCGGCGAGGTCTACTCGGCCGACACCTCCATCACCTCGCCCTACGTCACCCAGGGCCGCCTCGACGCCACCCTCGACTTCCCCTTCCAGGAGGCGGCCCGCCAGTACGCCTCCCAGGGCGGCAGCGCGCGCAAGCTCGCCTCCGTCTTCGGCGACGACTACAAGTACACGACCGACAAGGCCAACGCCTACGAGCAGGTCACCTTCCTCGGCAACCACGACATGGGCCGCATCGGCTACTTCCTGAACCAGGACAACCCGAAGGCCACCGACGCCGAGCTGCTGAAGAAGGACGAACTGGCCAACGAGCTGATGTTCCTCAGCCGCGGCAACCCGGTCGTCTACTACGGCGACGAGCAGGGCTTCACCGGCTCCGGCGGCGACAAGGACGCCCGCCAGACGATGTTCGCCTCGAAGGTCGCCGACTACCTCGACGACGACGAGATCGGCACCGACCGCACCCACGCGAGCGACGCCTACGACACCACCGCCCCGCTGTACCGGCAGATCGCGGCGCTGTCCAAGCTCCGCAAGGCCAACCCGGCGCTCGCCGACGGCGTGCAGACCGAGCGCTACGCGGCCGACGGCGCCGGCGTCTACGCCTTCTCCCGCACCGCCGCCAAGACCGGCACCGAGTACGTCGTCGCCTTCAACAACGCCGCCGAGGCGAAGACGGCGACCTTCCCGACCGGCTCCGCCGCGATGCGGTTCACCGGCCTCTACGGCACCGACGCCACGGTCACCTCGGACGCCGACAAGAAGATCACCGTCACCGTCCCGGCCGGCTCGGCGATCGTGCTGAAGGCCGCCGGCCGGCTCGCCGCCCCGGTCACGAAGCCGACCGTCACCCTGACCGCCCCGGCGGCCGGCGCCACCGGCACCGTCGAGATCGGCGCCGACACCGACGGCGGCCGGCTCAACCGGGTCGTCTTCGCCGCCCAGACCGGCAACGGCCCCTGGAAGGTCCTCGGCTCCGCCGACCACGCCCCCTACAAGGTCACGCAGGTCATCGGCAAGGACGTACCGGCCGGCACGGCCCTGCGCTACAAGGCCGTCGTGATCGACTCGGCCGGGCACACCGCGAGCGCCACGGCGAGCAGCACCACCGGCACCCCGCCCGCCGAGGAGGTCCCCACCGCCTCCTCCCGCGACTACGCGGTCGTCCACTACAAGCGCGCCGACGGCGACTACGCCGACTGGGGCCTGTACGCCTGGGGCGACCTCGCCGACGGCGAGGCCACGAACTGGCCGGACAGCCACCCCTTCACCGGCCGCGACGCCTACGGCGCCTTCGCCTACGTCAAGCTGAAGCCGGGCGCATCCAGCGTCGGGTTCCTCGTCATCGACAAGGACGGCAACAAGGACGTCTCCGCCGACCGGTCCATCGACGTCACCAAGACGGGTGAGGTCTGGATCGAGCAGGGCAAGGCCGACGTACAGACCGAGCGGCCCGACTACCCCGCCCAGGACACCACCAAGGCGGTGCTGCACTACCACCGCGCCGACGGTGACTACGACGGCTGGGGCCTGCACGTGTGGACGGGCGCCGCGAACCCCACCGAGTGGTCGAACCCGCTGAAGCCGGTGAAGACTGATGCCTATGGTGCGGTCTTCGAGGTGCCGCTCAGCGACGGCGCCACCAGCCTCAGCTACATCCTCCACAAGGGCGACGAGAAGGACCTGCCCGCCGACCAGTCCCTGGACCTCAAGACCAACGGTCACGAGGTGTGGCTGTTGAACGGCCAGGAGAAGTACCTCCTGCCGCAGCCCGCGGGCAGCGCGGCCGCGCTCGACCTGACCACCTCCAAGGCGGTCTGGATCGACCGGAACACCGTCGCCTGGAACGGGTCCGACGCCGCCGCCTCCACCCAGCTGGTCTACTCCCACGACGGCTCGATCACGGTGAAGGACGGCGCCCTCACCAGCGACGACGAGCGCTGGCTGCGACTGACCCGGACCACCCTCACCGACGCCCAGAAGGCGAAGTTCCCGCACCTGAAGAACTACACCGCCTTCTCCGTCGACCCGCGCGACCGCGACCGGGTCCGCGAGGCCCTGCGCGGCCAGGTCGTCGCCTCCCAGCGCGCGGCCAACGGCGCGGTGCTCGCGGCGACCGGCGTGCAGATCGCCGGCGTGCTCGACGACCTGTACGACGCGACGGCGGCGAAGCTCGGCCCGGTCTTCCACCACGGCCGGCCCACCCTGTCCGTGTGGGCGCCGACCGCCCGGTCCGTGAAGCTGGACCTGGCCGGCACCGCCGTCCCCATGAAGCGCGACGCCGCCACCGGCGTCTGGTCCGTCACCGGCCCGGCGTCCTGGAAGGGCAAGCCCTACCGGTACGTGGTCGAGGTGTGGGCGCCCAGCGTCCGCAAGGTCGTCACCAACAAGGTCACCGACCCCTACTCGCTGGCCCTCACCGCGAACTCCGAGCGCAGCCTGGTCGTCGACCTCGACGACCGGTCCCTCGCCCCGAGCGGCTGGTCGACGTACACCAAGCCCGCCGCCGTACCGCTCAGGGACGCGCAGATCCAGGAACTGCACATCCGCGACTTCTCCGTCGCGGACCGCACCTCGGCCCACCCCGGCACCTACCTGGCCTTCACCGACAAGGACAGCGACGGCTCGAAGCACCTGCGCAAGCTCGCCAAGTCCGGCACCTCCTACGTCCACCTGCTGCCGGCGTTCGACATCGCGACGGTCCCCGAGCGGAAGGCCGACCAGGCGACCACCGACTGCGACCTGGCCTCCTACCCGGCCGACTCCGACAAGCAGCAGGCGTGCGTGTCGAAGATCGCCGCGAAGGACGCCTACAACTGGGGCTACGACCCGTACCACTACACGGTCCCCGAGGGCTCCTACGCCACCGACCCGGACGGCACGGCCCGCACGGTCCAGTTCCGCAGGATGGTCAAGGCGCTCAACGAGGACGGCCTCCGGGTCGTGATGGACGTCGTCTACAACCACACCGCCGCCAGCGGCCAGGCGGACACCTCCGTCCTGGACAAGGTGGTGCCCGGCTACTACCAGCGGCTCCTCGCCGACGGCTCGGTGGCGAACAGCACCTGCTGCGCCAACACCGCCCCCGAGAACGCCATGATGGGCAAGCTGGTCGTCGACTCGGTCGTCACCTGGGCCAAGGAGTACAAGGTCGACGGCTTCCGCTTCGACCTCATGGGCCACCACCCGAAGGCCAACATCCTGGCCGTGCGCAAGGCCCTGGACGCGCTGACGCCCGCGAAGGACGGCGTCGACGGCAAGAAGATCATCCTGTACGGCGAGGGCTGGAACTTCGGCGAGGTCGCCGACGACGCCCGCTTCGTGCAGGCCACCCAGAAGAACATGGCCGGCACCGGCATCGCCACCTTCTCCGACCGGGCCCGTGACGCGGTGCGCGGCGGCAGCCCCTTCGACGCCGACCCCGGCGTCCAGGGCTTCGCCTCCGGCCTCTACACCGACCCCAACTCCTCCACCGCCAACGGCACCCCGGCCGAGCAGAAGGCCCGCCTGCTGCACTACCAGGACCTGATCAAGGTCGGTCTTTCCGGCAACCTCGCGAAGTACCGCTTCACCGACACCGGCGGC
Organism: Streptomyces sp. NPDC020996; assembly: GCF_040641355.1. Taxonomy (NCBI): domain Bacteria; kingdom Bacillati; phylum Actinomycetota; class Actinomycetes; order Kitasatosporales; family Streptomycetaceae; genus Streptomyces; species Streptomyces sp. NPDC020996. The sequence goes on along the minus strand of NZ_JBFADM010000030.1, from coordinate 74,077 downwards.
AAGGAGGTCACCGGCGCGCAGGTCGACTACGGCGGCGCGCCCGCCGGCTACGCGGACGCGCCCGGCGACGCCCTCGCCTACGCCGACGCACACGACAACGAGTCCCTGTTCGACGCGCTGACCTACAAGCTGCCCGCGTCGACGAGCCCCGCCGACCGGGCCCGGATGCAGGTCCTGGCGATGGCGACGGCCACCCTCTCCCAGGGCCCGTCGCTGTCCCAGGCCGGCACCGACCTGCTGCGCTCGAAGTCGCTGGACCGCAACTCCTACGACAGCGGCGACTGGTTCAACGCCGTCCACTGGAACTGCGCCGACGGCAACGGCTTCGGCCGCGGGCTGCCCCCGGCGGCCGACAACGCCTCCAAGTGGCCGTACGCGAAGCCACTGCTGAGCACGGTGAAGGTGGGCTGCCCGCAGATCGACGGGGCCTCGGCCGCCTACCGGGACCTGCTGCGGATCCGCACGACGGAGAGCGTCTTCTCCCTCGCCACCACCAACCAGGTGCAGTCGAAGCTCTCCTTCCCGCTGTCGGGGAAGGACGAGACGCCGGGCGTGATCACCATGGAACTGGGGGACCTCGTCGTCGTGTTCAACGCGACGCCGAAGCAGAGCACGCAGCGGGTCGACGCCCTCGCGGGCACGGCCTACCGGCTGCACCCGGTGCAGCGCGCCGGGTCGGACCCGGTCGTCAAGTCCGCCTCCTACGAGCGGAAGTCGGGGACGTTCACCGTTCCGGCCAGGACGGTGGCGGTCTTCTCCCGCACCTAGCGCTCGGGCACTACCTTGGTGGGGCAGGCCGCAGCGGTCTGCCCCACCCGTGCTGTCCAGGGGCTGATATGGACGTCGACGGCAAGCCGGGCGACATGACCGTGCTGGTCGTGGAGGACGCGGCCGCCGGCCGGTACGACCTGGGCCGCGTGCTGCGGCGCGCCGGCCACCGGGTCGTCCCGGCCGCCACGGCCGGCGAGGCGCTCGACGAACTCGACGTACGGCTGCGCAAGGGCATCCTGCCCGACGTGGCCCTGGTCGACGTGGGCCTGCCGGACATGAGCGGTTTCGAGCTGTGCCGCCGGCTCAAGGCACGGCCGCGCATGGCCGGCCTGCCCGTCGTGCACTTCTCGGCCTCCGCCCTGGCCCCGGGCGACCGCCACCGCGTGCTCGACGCGGGCGGCGAGGCGTATCTGACGGTGCCGGCCGAGCCGGAGGAGATCGAGGCGGTGGTCCGCTCCGCGGTGCGCGCCGCGCGGCTGCGCGCCGACGACCAGGCGGTCCTGCGGCGGCTGACGCTGCTGTCGGAGGCGGTCGTCACCGTGCAGACCGCGCGTTCCCTGCCGGAACTCGCCGACGCCGCGGCCGAGGGCACCGCCCGGCTGACCGGCACCCCCGCCGCCGTCTTCGTCCTCGGCACCGACGACGAGCTGTACCGCGGCCTGTCCCGCGACCGCACCTCGCTCGCGCTGCCGGACGAGGACGCCCACCGGGCGGTGGCCGCGCTGCTCAGGCGGCTCACCCGCGGGCAGGCCGGGGTGCAGCTCACCACGGTCCCGGCGCCGCTGTGGCCCGCCGGGTTCTTCCGGCCCGGCGTGCGGCACGACGCCCGCCTCGCGCTGGTGCTCACCGAAGAGGGCAGGGCACCGGTGTGCCTGGCCACGCCCACCCGGGGCATGCGCCGGCTGAATCCGGAGGACGAGTCGCTGGTGGCCCGGCTGGCGCAGGCCACCGCCCTGGCCGCGGAGCCGCTGCTGATGTACCAAGTCGAACGGCACGTCGCCCTCACCCTCCAGCACAGTTTCCTGCCCCAGCCGCACCGGCTGCCGCCGCTGCCCGGCGTCGACGTCGCCGTGCGGTACGTGCCCGCGTCCCGGCAGACGGAGATCGGCGGTGACTTCTACGCCGTCCTGCGCACCGGGGAGGGCGTGCTCGCCGTGGTCGGCGACGTCGTCGGGCACTCGCTGGAGGCGGCCACCGTCATGGTGGAGATCCGGCACGCGCTGCGCGCCTACTGCGTGGAGGAGAGCGACCCGGCCGTGCTCGCCGGACGGCTGGACCGGATGCTCCGGCACTACCACCCCGAGGTCACGGCCACCGTCTGCCTGGCGTTGATCGACCCGGACACCGGGCGCACCCGCGTCGCCAACGCGGGCCACATCCCGCCGCTGATCGTCCGGGACTCCGGCGGCGCCGACTACGTCGAGGCCGCGGGCCCGCTGCTGGGCCTGGGCGTGCCCCATCCGCCGCCCACCGAGGTACGGCTGGAACGCACCGACCGGCTCCTGATGGTCACCGACGGCCTGATCGAGACCCGCGGCACCGACCTGTCGGTCTCCATGGAGCAGCTGCGGGCGGCCGCCGCCGGGTCCCTGCCCGGCCTGGACGCCCTGTGCGACACGCTCCTGACCAGTTTCGGTCACGACCGGGAGGACGACATCGCGATGCTGGCCCTGCGGCTAGGGTGAATCCGCCGACGACCCAGACAGGAGCCCCCATGCCGCAGATCACCGTCGACCACTCGGACTTCCTCGGGTCCGCCTTCGACCGGGAGGGCTTCGCCCGGGACCTGCACGCCGCGGTCGTCGAGACGGCGGCCGCGAAGCCGGAGGCCTGCAAGACGCAGTTCCGCCCGTCCACGCTCACCGCGTTCGGCTACGACGATCCCGGCGAGCGCGGTCACGCCGTCGTGCACGTCACCATCGGACTGCTCGCCGGCCGCACCGACGAGACGAAGGCGAGGCTGACCGAGGCGGTGCTGGAGCTGCTGAGGAAGCACGTGGCCGACGGCGGCCCGGTGCTGCACGCCTCCGCCGAGATCCGCGACCTCGACCCGTCCTACCGGAAGTTCGAGCGCTAGGCCACCTTGATCAGGCGGGGTCAGGACGCCAGCGCGATCAGCCGTGCGGCCAGGTCGCTGAACGGGCCGTCGCCCGGCTCGTCCTTCAGGGTGCGGCGCAGCAGCGCGCCCGTCTCCTCGTCGTGGACGGCGCTCACCGCGGCCAGCGCGGCGAAGTCGTGCACGAGCTGCACCTCCAGCTCGGCGCGCGGGATGCGCCGGCCGTCCAGCCAGATCAGCGCCGTCGACTCGGCGAGCGAGATCCAGGAGCGGACGACCAGTTCCAGTCGCGGGGGCGCCTCCTCGACGCCGAGATGCGACAGGATCTGGTCGTACGCGGCCTGCCGCACGGAGACGATGAGCGCGTTCGTCGCCGACGAGCCGACGGCCGGACCGCCGCGCATCAGCGCCGAGAAGCCGGGGCCGTGCTCCTCCACGAAGTCGAAGAAGCGGCGCATCACCCGCAGCAGCCGCGCCCCCAGCGGGCCTTGGCGCGGCTCCACGAACCGGCCCGCGAGATCGTCCGCGGCACGCCTCAACGCGGCCTCGTACAGGCTGAGTTTGCCGGGGAAGTAGTGGTACACCAGCGGGCGCGAGATGCCGGCGGCGGACGCTATCTCGTCGATGGAGACGTCGTCGGGCGAGCGTTGGCTGAACAGTTCGAGGGCGACGCCGATCAACTGCTGCCGCCGTTCCTCGACTCCCATTCTGCGGCGTACCCCGGTAGTCATGCGCACACCTTACCGATCGAATCCGGCCCCGAACGGGCCGCAGCGACCAAAGATGTTCACATGTTCCGCACCGGACGATCACGGCGGGTCCACGACATGCCGCGGGCGGGGCCACGGCGTTCAGCCGAGTCCGCTGACCCTCCGCCCGTCCTCCAGGGTTCCCCGCAGTTCCGCCCGGGCCCCTTGAGCGGCCGGCGCCGTCAGCAGGTTGCCCGGCGCGGTCGCCCGGACCCCGCCCGTCGCGCCGACCGAGGACGTGCCCGGGCTACCCGCAGCCAGCAGGTACCAGTTTCCCGCCCGCGACTTCCACAACACCCCGGCCAGCACGTGCGGATCCCGCGGCCCGCACGCCGGGACGTCGTCGGCCTTCGCCGCCACCGCCCCGAACCGCCCGCCCGGGGTGTGGAACTGGGCCAGCACCCGCGTGCCGCCGCCCCGCCAGGTCTCCGCCCGCGTGCACACCCAGTCCGCCGCCCCGCTCGCGTCGGGCAGCGGCTGCCGGGCGTACGCCCAGGCGTTGACGTCACGCACGCCCGCGGAGCGCATCGCGGCCAGCGAGCAGGCGTACGGCGCCCACGCGCGCAGGGCCCGCGTCCCGTCCGTCTCCTCGCCCGAGCCGGGGCGGCCCGTGGTCAGCCGGGCCGGGACCAGTTCGCCGAGGTCGGTCAGCAGCCGCGTGCCGGCGTTGTCGGTCACCTCCAGCACGCGCCACGACGAGCAGCGGCCGGTCGTCTGCAGGGCGGGGCCGGCCAGCGGCCCGGTGACGCCGCCGGTCAGGCCCAGACCGAGCGCGGCGGCGTCCGGCTCCAGCAGGTCCCGCTCGGCCGCCTTCTTCACCCAGGGCGCCGTCAGATAGCGGACGTTGCCGTCGGAGCGGCCCAGGACCAGGGCGCTCGCCTCGTCCCGTCCGGCGCCGTCGACCCGCGCGAAGTCGAGCGCGGCACCCCGGTCGCCGTCCTTCGGCTCGGCGTAGCGGACGATGCGCAGACCGTCGTAGAGGATCACCACGTGCGCGCTGTCCACGGTCCCGGCGTACAGCAGTTGGGGCGGTCCGGCCGGGCCGCCGGACGGGGTGCCGGGGGTCGCGGAGACCTGGACGGTCCCGCCGGGGCGCGCCCACACGGCGAGGGCGCGGCGCAGCAGGGCCTTGTCGCCGGTGAGGTCGCCGCGCGCGGGCCAGACGGAGAAGTCGGTGCGGCTCGCGGACTCCCAGGCGGTGGGGGAGACCCTGGTGAGCCGGGCCGGGTCGAGGGCGGTCTCGGCGGCCGGGTTGCGCGCGTACCCGGGCGCCGCCGGGCCGTCGGGGCTCCAGCCGCCGTCGGGCAGCCCGAACAGCGCCCCGCACACGGCGAGCGCGGCGGCCGCGGCGAGCGCGGCCCGCGTGTGCTGCCTGCGCCGCACCAGGTCGGTGGGCCGGGCCTGCAGCGAACACGGGTCGAACTCGGGGGAGTCCAGCAGCGCGTACCGGGCCGGCACACCGTCGGCCTCCCGCAGCGCCGCGTCCGCGTCGTCGACGCCGGCGGCGGCCAGGACCCGGCGGACCCGGTCGTCGGCGAGCCGCTCCAGGCCGCGCAGCACATAGGCGGCGCGGGCCGGCCCGGACAGGGCGGAGAGCCGCTGGTCCAGGGCGAGTTCGTCGGCGCCGCCGGAGTGCGGGAACAGCCGCAGGCCCCACACCAGGGGCAGCAGCGGCGGCAGTTGGGACCGCTTCGGCCACGCCGCCCGCTTCAGCGGCAGGCCCGCCTCCAGCGCCGTGCGCAGCACCTGGCAGCGGACATAGGCGTAACCGGAGTCGCTCTCGCGGCCGTCGCCCGCTCTCGACCGCGACCGGGCGTGGGCGCCCCCGTTCTGGGCCGGGACCGCGGCCGCCCGCGCCCGGCGTCGCGGCAGGGCGCGCTGGGCGAGGGCGTGCGCCGTGACCACGCGCCGGTTGCGGCCCAGGCTCGGCGGCAGCACCAGGTAGGCGAGCCGGACCAGCCGCGGGTAGTGCTCGACGAGCGCGGCTTCGGCCCGGTCGACGTCGACGGACGGGTTGGAGAGGGACGGTGCGGTGGGCGGGGCGGCATCCTGTGACTGCACGTCCAGCAGAACGAGCGAATCGTCCGATGGTCACCGCCACCCGGGTGACTCAGGCCCCGGGCTCCACAAGCAGCCGCGCGTAGTTCGCCATGGACCGCTGGTAGCGCGGCAGATGCCGGGCGAGCGCGCCGAGGACGAGGGACAGGCCCTCGCGGTCCCGGCCGAGCGCGGACAGGCACAGCGCGAGAGTCGCCCGCACCGCGTCGTCCAACTCGTCCGACTCGGCGTCCAGTTCGGGCGTCAGCAGCTCGACGCCCGCCTCGGGCCGTCCGGTGTTGCGCAGCGAACTGGCGAGCTGGATCCTGGTCCGCCTGCCCTTGTAGCGGCTGACCTCGTCCAGCCCGCGGGCGAGCGCCTCCCGGTACAGCGGCACGGCCCGGTCCGAGTGACCGGTGGAGTCCCAGGCGCAGGCCCGCTCGAACGGCCCGAGCGGGCTGTCGGCGGGCAGTTCGGCGACCAGCTCGTCGATCACCGCCCGGAAGGCGGCCGCGTCGTCCTCGGCGTAGTCCTCGAAGGTCGCCCAGGCGGCGGCCACGCGCTCTTCCCAGTCCTGGTCCATGGGCCACAGCTTCGCACGCCCGTACCCGTACTCGCGCGGGATTTGAGCGCCCCGCGCCCCGCAGCCGTATGGAAGGGGACGGGCCCCTCGCCGGGGCCGCGACGGGACCGGAGGAACAGATGAGGTTGACCCGACCGATGCTCGCGGTGGCCGGCGCCGCGGCCGTGGTGGCGCTGGCGGGCTGCTCGGGCGACGGCGCCGCGGCCGCCAAGGTGCCGGCCGCCGCCAGCGGCAGCCTGGAGAGCCTGGCCGCCCGGGTGAAGTGCAAGCCGGACATCCAGACGGACGCCGACGAGATCCGCCAGGCCATCTGCAAGGTCTCCGACGGCAGGTTCGTGCTCGCCACCTTCGCCACCGACCGCGGGCAGCGCGAATGGCTCAACGACGCCAAGGACTACGGCGGCCACTACCTCGTCGGCCGCAAGTGGGTCGCCGTCGGCGACGACGGGGTGGTCGAGAAGCTGCGCGGGACGCTGGGCGGCGACGTGGAGGTGGGCGCCGACCACTCCGGGCACGGCGGCGGCCACGACGGCTGAGCGGCGCCCCCGGCACGACGGAGCGGGCGGTGGGAGATTCCCACCGCCCGCTCGTCGGTACCCCGGTCAGTGCCCGGGCCAGTGCCTCGGCCGGTGCCTCGGCCGGTGCCTCGTCACTGGCAGCGCTGTCCGCTGTTGACGCAGTTGGCGATCTTGTTCGCCAGGCCGCCGGTCGTGATGCTGATGAAGTCGTCGTGGTCGGTGGCCGCCTTGTGCAGCTGGTCCGGGAAGCCGTCCACCGCGTACGCGTTCTTCACCACGCCGTTCTGGATGGTCGGCGGTGTGATGTTGTACGTCAGGCGCATCGTCAGCTGCGGGATCGCCTTGAAGCCGTTGCCGCAGTTGCCGTTGGCGTCGGCGAAGGCGACGTGCGTGCGGTGGTTGGCGCTGTCGACGTTCTGCCCGTCCCAGCAGCTCTGGAAGGCGAACGTACGCACCACCTTGCTGCCCTGCGGGCAGATCGGGTACTGCGTCGTCAGCTGGACCTTGTTCTCGAAGCCGGTGCAGCTCCAGTGGGCGTTGGCGTTCGCCAGGCCGTTGGTGGTGGTCTTGGCGTCACCGGTGATGATGCGCAGGAACTGCGGCATCGCGACGACCTTGCTGGTTGGGCTGCCCACGTACTTGATCTGGGCCGACACCGGGGTCAGGATCTTGCCGACGTTGCCTTCCTTGCCACCGCCGTCCTTGTTCTGGTCGAAGTCCTGCGTGCCGTCCTGCACACGGACCACCGGCCAGTAGTACGACGACAGGTCGTTCTTGTTCTGGCAGCTGGTGCCGCCCTGCAGGAACGTCTGGTTGTTGGAGAACGCGTTGACCTTCTGGTTGCCGACGTAGTCGTGCAGGTGGTGCGCGCCGTTGGCCACGCCCGGCGCCACGATGACGTTGTCGGTGTTGAAGTTCTTGTTCGCGTTCACGCCGCACCGGGTGGTGAAGGTGCCGGTCGAGGCGTTGGCGGTCTTGCGCGGTTTCGCGGCGACGTTCGGCTGGACCTTCGTGATGTCCACGAAGTCGGCGGCGGTCGGACCGTTGCCGGCCTGCCCGTTGCTGCCCTGCTGCTGACCGCCGTTCTGCTGCTGACCGCCCTGCTGCTGACCGCCGTTCTGCTGCTGCCCGCCCTGTTGCTGGCCGCCGTTCTGCTGCTGACCGCCCTGCTGCTGGCCGCCTTGCTGCTGGCCGCCGTTCTGCTGGCCGCCCGCCGTGGTCTGGTTGGCGGCCTGGTCGGCGGTCAGGGTGGTGCACGCGGCGAGCTGTGCCAGCGAGCTGTCGAAGGAGCCGCCGACCCGCTGGATGTCGATCCGGATGCGGTCGATGGTCGCGGCGCGCTTCTCCTTCAGCGGTCCGACGATCGCGTTCTGCACGAAGTTCGCGTCGTTGGTCTGTGCCTGGCGCGTGGAGGCGAGGCGCGCGTAGGCCTCGGTGATCTGCTTGTCGAGGTTCGCCAGCTCCGTGGCCACACCTTGCTGGGCCCGGGCCGGCACGTTCGTCAGCTTCTGGCCCACGTCCGGGCACGAGATGGTCGCCACCTGCCCGGTGGCGGCCTTCGTGGTGTTCTGCGCCGAGTTCGACTCATGAGCCGAGGCGTAGAAGTTCGCCCAGATCAGCCCGCCCCCACCGAGCGCTAGGGCCGCCGATGCGGCAATGGCCTTGGTGGCCAGCGGCGTACGGCGTTTTCGTGTGTTGCGTCCCATGGAACTCCTCTGACTTCCTTGCGGGGCAGCTCGAGGCGCCCGACAGGAGTGAAGCGGCTCCCTCACATACGCAAGGGGTCCCAGGGGTGTTCACCCGACCCGCAAAATATTGTGTGTTCCGTCCGGGACAGTGGTTTCAACTGCCGCAATAACACGGGCGGTTGTCAGAAGTTCACCGGTCGTGTTCAGCGGTCGCGGTCGAGAAGGGACGGTACGGCCGGCACGCGCCGATCGTCGTCGTCCGACACCTCAGGGCCCGGTTCGGCGGAGGTGTCGGAGGTGTGTTCGCGATCGCCCGTTCCGTCCCGGACGCGCGCGCCCAGGGACCGGCGTCCGCGGGGAGCGGCCGGTGTGCGGCCGGTATCCGCAACCTGCACCCCGCACCCCGCAACCTGCACCCCGCACCCCGCAAACCGCACCCGCAATCCGCACCACTCGGCCGCGAGCCTCCCGCGCGTGTCTGCCGGGGCGCGCACGCCGGCCAGGATCCACGGGGTGGGGTACTGGTCCCTAAGCCACCTCCCCCGAGGTGGTGCCAGGTACGTCCACCGCTCCGGCCAGCACCCGTGCCTCCAGTTCCGGGGCGAGTCCCACGGCGGGCCGGCCCGGGCGTACCGGCGCCGTGCCGCCGATGTCCTGGAGCCAGGCCCAGGTGTCGGCGACGGTCTCCCGGACGGGACGGCAGGACAGGCCCGCGGCCACCGCCCGGGACACGTCCGCGGCGTGCAGCGCGTCGTGCAGGTCGCTGCCCGGCGGCACCCACACCGGCAGCTGGGTCCACGGCTCGATGCCCGCGGCCAGGATCAGCTCCGGATCCGTCCAGCGCAGCTCGGCCGCCGCACCGGTGACCTCCACGCACGCCTGGAGGAGCTCGCCCATCGTGGCGTGCCCCTGCGGGCTCATCAGGTTGTACGGTCCGCTCAGCCCGCGTTCGAGGCCGCCGACGATCCAGTCGGCCAGGTCGCGCACGTCGACGTACTGCAGGGGCAGCTCCCGCGGTCCCGGGGCGAGGACGGGGCCGCCGCGGGCGATCCGGTTCAGCCACCACGGCAGCCGGCCGACGTTCTCGTGCGGGCCGAGCAGCAGCCCGGCCCGGACCAGCAGGGCGCGGTCGGCACCGAAGCCCTCCACCGCGGCCAGTTCGCCGCCGCGCTTGTCGCGGGCGTAGTCGGTGGTGTCCGCGTCGGCGCGGGCGCCCTCGACCAGCGGCGCGTCCTCGGCGAATCCGGCGGGCGGGGCCCAGGTGTACACCGAGCAGCTGGAGACGTACGCGTACCGGCCGGCGCGGCCCCGCAGCAGCCGCGCCGTGTCGCGCACCCGCCGGGGCGCCGCCGACCAGGTGTCGACGACGGCGTCCCAGGTGCCCTCCGCCAGGGCGGCGAGCCCGCCGGGCGCGGTGCGGTCGCCCAGCAACGACCTTGCCCCGTCCGGCGGTTCGTGCCGTCCCCGGTGGAAGACCGTCACCTCCCAGCCGCGCCCGAGCGCAGCCCGGACGACGGCCCGTCCGGCGAACTCCGTCCCACCCAGCACCAGAAGTCTCATACCGGCGACTGTGCCCGGTGCGGCGGCGGGACGGAAGGCGGATCTGCCGTCAGCAGAGGATCAGCGGCCCGTCGGCGGCGTGTACTTGTAGCCGACCCGGCGGACCGTCCGGATCGCCTGCCGGTGCTCGGCGCCCAGCTTGCGGCGCAGCCGGGCGATGTGCACGTCGACCGTGCGGCCGTCGCCGACGTGCCCGTACCCCCACACCGTGGTGACCAGCTGGTCGCGGGTGTGCACCCGGTTCGGGTGCGCCACGAGGTGCGCGAGCAGCTCGAACTCCAGGTAGGTGAGGTCGAGTTCACGGCCGTCGACGGCCGCGGTGCGCTCCACGGGGTCGATCCTGACGAGCGGCTCGGCGGCTTCGGCGGCGGCTTCGGCCGGGGCGAGGGTCGGGTGGGGGTGGTCGGCCGGGATCAGGACGAGGTAGCCCACCATCGGCGGCCGGCCCGGCAGCGTGGGCAGGGTGTGCGGGGGCGCGGGCAGCCAGGTGGCGCCCGGCGGCAGGAACTCCGTGACGTCGATCACCTCGTCCCGGTCCACGGCGCGCAGCCGCTGCCGGGGGGCCGGTGACGAGGGGGAGGAGGGAGCGGAGGGGGAGTGGAGCGGGGCGGTGGACAGGGAACGCAGGGTCGCCATGAGAGGTCAGCTCTTTTCGCGCGAGAGGTTCGTCGAGGGACGTACGCCGTTGCGCGCTGGCCTGGGGCCGGGTGGTGATACGGCTTCAGAGGGCCGGCGCGTTCGTCGCGCGGCAACACACCCGGTCGAAGTCGTGGTGCTGACGGGAGGGCCAGAAGGGCTCGAGGTCATGGCGACCCGTCGCGGTGCACTTCTGGAAGCTGGCCATGGGCCCATTGAAGCAGACACCGGCCCCCGGCAGGACCCTCCTCTCACTGCTTGGACGCTTTCCCGGCCGGAAGCCGGCGCCGCACGAGCCGGAGTCGCACAAGCCGCGCCGCGCACACCGCTGCCGCCGGGGCCGGGACGCGACGCGAGAGGGCGCCCGCCGTCACGGCGGGCGCCCTCTCGGAGCCGGGCGGCGGGGATCAGACCTGGCCGGCCTTCTCCAGCGCGGTGCAGCAGGTGTCCACGAGCAGGCGCGTCACGACGTACGGGTCGACGTTGGCGTTCGGACGGCGGTCCTCGATGTAGCCCTTGCCGTCCTTCTCGACCTGCCACGGGATGCGGACCGAGGCGCCGCGGTTCGACACGCCGTAGGAGTACTTGTCCCACGGGGCGGTCTCGTGCAGGCCGGTCAGGCGGTCGTCGATGCCGGCGCCGTAGTTCTTGACGTGGTCGAGCGGCTTGGAGCCCTCGCCGAGCGACTCGCACGCGGTGATGATCGCGTCGTAGCCCTCGCGCATCGCCTTGGTGGAGAAGTTGGTGTGCGCGCCGGCGCCGTTCCAGTCGCCCTTGACCGGCTTGGGGTCGAGGGTGGCGGAGACGGCGAAGTCCTCGGCGGTGCGGTAGAGCAGCCAGCGGGCCACCCACAGCTGGTCCGAGACCTCCAGCGGGGCCAGCGGGCCCACCTGGAACTCCCACTGGCCCGGCATGACCTCGGCGTTGATGCCGGAGATGCCGAGGCCCGCCTTCAGACAGTTGTCCAGGTGCGCCTCGACGACGTCACGGCCGAAGATCTCGTCCGCGCCGACACCGCAGTAGTAGCCGCCCTGCGGGGCCGGGAAGCCGCCCTTGGGGAAGCCGAGCGGGTAGCCGTCCTGGAAGAACGTGTACTCCTGCTCGATGCCGAAGATCGGCTCCTGGGCGGCGAACTTCTCCGCCACCTCCACGAGCGCGGCCCGGGTGTTGCTGGGGTGCGGGGTGAGGTCGATGTTCAGGACCTCGCACAGCACCAGGAGGTCGTCGCCGCCGCGGATCGGGTCCGGACAGGAGAAGACCGGCTTGAGCACACAGTCCGAGGCGTGGCCCTCGGCCTGGTTGGTGGAGGACCCGTCGAAGCCCCAGATCGGCAGCTCGGCAGCCGTGGCGCCCTTGTCCGAGTCCGTGAGGATCTTGGTCTTCGAACGCAGCTTGGCCGTCGGCTCGGTGCCGTCGATCCAGATGTACTCAGCCTTGAAGCTCACGGGCCACATCCTTCGGGGTGGGTCTGGGCGCACTTGCGGGTGCCGCGGCGCTGCGGCACCGGAGCGCCGCGGTGTGATGCCGGGAGCCTGTCAACGGGCGATTTCCCGTCCGTTGCCCGACGGTGAACCCCGTGTTACCTGGTCGTGGTGTGTCCGGATTCACGGTGTGAGGACGCGGAGGGGGCGAGGGCACGTCGTTCGCAGTCGTGAGCGCCGGGGGCCGGCCGGCTCGTATGCGATGGGAATGAGCGTGCCCCTGGGCGGGCATGAGCGGCCCCGGGCGGGGCTGAGGGCCCTGGGCGGGTACGAGGGCTTCGGGTGGGCGTGCGCCGGTCAGGCGTCGTCCCCGGCCGCCGCGGCCAGCACTCCTTCCAGGAACCCCCGGATCGCGGCCCGCTCCCGTTCGTCGTAGCCGCGCACCAGCTCCACCACGCGCCCGATGAGCGGCCCGAAGTGGTCCCAGCCGAGCCCCACCGCCCGCTCGTCCACCTCGACGAGCACCTTGCGCCGGTCCGTCGCGGCGCGCACCCGCCGCACATGCCCGGCCCGCTCCAGCCGGTCCACCAGCGCCGTCGTCCCGGCCGAGTTCAGCCCGAGCGCGGCGCCGAGCCGGCCGGCCGTCATCTCCTCGCCCGCGCGCGAGGCGTCCATGAGGGCGATCAGCGCGCGCAGGTCCGTCGGATGCATGCCGTTGCGGTTCGCGAACCGGGCGCTGTGCCGGTCGAGCGCGACGGTCACGGCGCGCAGCAGGTGGACGGTCTCCATCCCGGGTTCCTCGGGCCGCATGGCCTCTCCTCCACTATCGCTCGTTCAGCGAGTATCTCGCTCGGCGAGATGATTCTCGGCGACATGGTGGGTGAGGCCCATGAGCGGTCGCGGCGCCGACGACGGCATGTACGACGGCACGTACGACGGCACGTACGACGGCGCCTACGACATGGACGGATTCCTGGCGGCGTACGACAAGGTGCTGGCCAAGTGGCCCGCGGACCGCGAGGCGGCGACCGTCCCCACGCCCTTCGGCGGGGCCCGCGTGACGTCGTGCGGCCCGCACGACGGCCCCCGCTCGTCCTGCTGCCCGGCGGCGGGGGAGCGACCTCCGTGTCCTGGTGCGCCCAGGCCACCGGCCTCTCCCGCACCCACCGCGTCCACGCCGTCGACCTGGTCGGCGCCCCCGGCCGCGGCACCCCGTCCGGGAACCGCCGTCCCCGCACGGTCGCCGACCTGACGGCCTGGCTGGACGCGGTCCTCGACGGCCTGGGCGTCCGGGAGACCGACCTCGCCGGCCACTCCTACGGCGCCTGGATCGCCCTGCATCACGCCCTGGCCGCGCCCGCGCGGGTGCGCCGGCTGGTCCTGCTGGACCCCACGCCGTGCTTCGCCGGGTACCGGACGGCGTACCTGCTGCGCGCCCTGCCGATGCTGCTGCGGCCCATGCCGCGGCGCGTCCGGGCCTTCCTGGAGTGGGAGACCGGGACGCGGGCCGTTCCCGGTGGGCGGGCGAAGCCGGGGGACCCTCGACCCCGACTGCCTCCGCCTCCAGGAGGCGGCCGCCGGCTTCCCCTCCGTGTCGAAGCCGGTGACCGGCCCGCGCCCGGACCCGGATGCCCTGCGCGGGCTCGACGTGCCGGTCCTGCTGGTCCTGGCCGGGAACAGCAAGGCCCACGACATCCGGCGGGTGGCCGCGTCGGCGGAGGCGCTGCTGCCGCGCGTCGAGACCGTCGTCCTGCCGGAGACGTCCCACCACGCGCTGCCGCAGTCGGCCCCCGCCGAACTGGGTCACCGCCTCACCGGGTTCCTGCGGCCCTGAGCCTCACCCCACCTTCTCGATCAGCGCCCGGCGGATCAGGAACTTGCCGGGCTCCCGCACCTGCTCGAAGGCCGCGTCGTTCAGCAGCACGCAGCTGCCGGACACCGAAGTGACCTTCACCGTCGTGGACTTGTTGTTGTCCAGGTTGGTGACCTTCAGCGTCGTTCCGGCCGGGAACCGGTCACTGGACGCGGCCGGCGCGCCGCCCTCGCCGGAGAGGGTGACGGTGGAGCCGTTGCAGACCTGCTGTCCGTTCTGTTCCTGCTGTCCGTTCCGGGTCGGCTGTGTCCGCTGAGTCGGCTGAGTCGGCTGCTTCGGCTGGGAGCCCTGAGCCGACTCCCCCACCACGCAACCGGACGCCTTCTGCTGGACCTTGATCTGCTCGATGACCGCCTCGCGGTTGGCGATCCGGGCCGCCGACTGGGCGTCCGGAGCGGCCCGTTGGCCGTCGATGAACCTCTGGTTGTTGCCGAGGGCGGTGGCGAGCCCCTGGCAGACGGCCGAGTCCGCGGCGGACAGCGTCCGCGGGGACTGCGGCTGAGCGGCGTTCGAGGTGCTCGCCATGACGAAGGCACCGCCTCCCGCCACCGCCGCCGCGCTCACCAGCAGCGCGGCCTTCTTCCTCGTACCGAGCGTTCTCCTGCGCGACATGCGCGCCTCCTGAGAGATAGGGGAGCGTACGGCGCTATGTACGGGATACCGAACGGAACTGCTCAGCGAACGCGCGGATCGCCGAAGTAATCTCTTTCACAAGGGACTTGCGGCCGGCTCACTGCCCGGCCTCCCGGCCCTCCTCGTACGCCGCCACCTTGTCGTCGACGTACTTCAGCAGCCCCTCGGTCTCCGCGGTGAGCTGCGCCTCCCGCGTCTCGGAGCCGTCGCCCCACTGCCCGTTGGCGAACACCACGGACCGCACGGTCGCCGGCCGCCGGAAGACACCCGCCGAACCGGGCCCGCGCGTCGCCAGGGACGCCGGCGCCTGCGACTTGCCGTCCGCGCACCGGGTCGTGGTGGCCAGGTCCATCCGCTCGTACCGGGAGCCGTCGGCCAGGCGCACGGCGCGCTCCGGGAACGCCTGCTCGGGCCGGACCACGGGGAGCGCGAGCAGCGAGGGCAGGGCGGACGGGGCGCCGGAGGGGAGCGTGGCGGCGCCCGGCGATGCGGACGCCGCTTGCGTCCGGCGCCGGGACCTCGTGCGCATCGGCGGAGTACAGCACGAGCCCGGCCGCGACGGCGGCGAGCACGGCGCCCACCGCGCGGCCCACCACGAGCCGGGTGCACCGCCGCCTCCTGCGCGGGCGCTCTTGTCCGACCACCCACTGGGTGTACGGATCATCGAGGCTCACGGCGGCCGCGGAGGGTGACAGGCGACACACCGTCAACTCTCACCGCCCGTAGCACCGTTGACTAACGGGACAGAGCGTCCCGTACGGCTTCCTCCGTGCGGGCGACGACCGCCGTGCCGTCGTCCGCGGTGATGATCGGGCGCTGGATCAGCCGGGGGTGCTCGGCGAGCGCCGCGATCCAGCGGTCGCGGGAGGCGTCGTCCCGGGCCCAGTCCTTCAGCCCGAGCTCCTTGGCCTCGGCCTCCTGGGTGCGTGTGATGTCCCACGGTTCGAGGCCGAGGCGGGCGAGCACGTCCCTGATCTCGTCCTCGCCGGGAACGTCCTCCAGATAGCGGCGGACGGTGTAGTCGGCGCCCTCCGCGTCGAGCAGCCCGATCGCGCTGCGGCACTTCGAACAGGCCGGATTAATCCAGATCTCCATGCCGCCCACGGTACGCGGAGACCCGCCTCCGCACCGTCTACCAGCCCCCTGAAAGCCCTTGTGGCCAGGGGCTTTTGTCAGTGCCGGGCGGTAAACTGGTACCAGTGTTCGAGGGTTGGGCCGGGGGCGCCGAGGTCCCCGGTCGTCGCCCCGACCGCGACAGGAGGATGCCTGTGCCCGCTGCCGCACTGAAGCCGAAGCCGCTGCCCACCCAGTCGACCGCCAAGCGCCCCGTCCTGCTCGACCTGCCCTACGAGCCCGTGGAGAAGCGCCCGTTGCCGCCGGGCCGTCCGCGGGAGTGGTACGTCTCGCACAACCGCCGCCTGAAGGCGATGCGGCTCGCCATCGCCCTGCTCGACTCAGGCGTCTACGTGCCGAACCAGGCCCGCAACGAGACGATCCGCAGCACCGCCGAGACGATCGGCGTCCACCCGCCGTCGGACACGACGTGCCACATGGTGCGCGCGCTGATGCGCTACACCCGGTGACCTCATGACGCCGGGCGTCCCCCTCCGGGCGGGCGCCCGGCGTTCGTACGCCCTTCCCGGACCGCCACACCCGACGGGCCGGGGACGACGAACGGCGCCGCCAACTCCCGCGACCCACCCACCCCCGATCACCCCCATCCCCACGCCGGCCAAAAGCCCGTCACCACGCTCAACGACCACCAACGACTTCGACGAGACCTTCCCCGGCCCCTTCGAGTGGGACGTCAAACGGCTCGCGGCCTCCGTCGCAGCGCCGGGTTCTCCCAACGGCGGCTTGGACTCCGGCCGGGGCACGGCCGAGAACGGCGTTGCCCCAGCCTGTGACGGTCACTAAAGTCGGTCGGGTGACTGCCGGGTCGGCCATGGGCCACGCACGAGTGAGGTTCCCGGCCTCGGCGTGAGCGCGAGGCGGGCGAGAGGCCCGCCCCCTTCTCCGCGTCTTTGCTCCCGGCGCCCATGTGCGGCGCCTCATCACAGCGGATCCCGAGACCGGAGACACACCACCGATGTCCTCTGACCAGCAGTACCCGCATGAATCCGAGCTGCCGGCGGCCGGTGTGCAGCTGAACCACACCGCCGTCTACGCAAGCGACCGGCACCTGTCCGCCGAGTTCATCGCCGCGATCCTGGGCCTGGAGGCCGGCGCCCCGTTCGGGCCGTTCCTGCCCGTCGACCTCGGCAACGGCGTGACGCTCGACTACTACGAGAAAAGGGACGAGCCGATCCAGCCCCAGCACTACGCCTTCCTGGTGCCCGACGAGCAGTTCGACGCCATGATCGCCCGCCTGGAGGCGGTCGGGGTCACCTACTACGCGGACCCCGGCCACACCGAAGCCGGCCGGATCAACCGGCTGTTCGGTGGTCGCGGCGCCTACTTCGACGACCCGGACGGCCACAACATGGAAATCCTGACCCGGCCTTACGTCCGCCCCTAGAGCGGCGCATACCAGGGCTGTGATCAAGGAACAGCTTGTGCCGAGCAGACGACCCTGCGGCCTCAGCCGACCATTCCGGGAGCGTCCCAGAGGGGGAACCAGCGGTTGAGGTCCTTCTCGATGCGGAGGTCGTTCTCCAGGAGCGAGGCCACCTGCAGCTCAAACGCGTTGTCGCGTTTGTGCCGGCCAGGTTGCGTGCACAGCGGATAGAACGTGCCGCGCTTGTAGAGGTAGACCAGCGCCAGCCGCCGGTCTGCCTCGCCGCGGAAGGAGACGAGGGAACACAGCAGCTGCGGGCCGAAGCCGTTGGACTCCAGCGAGGTGTTCACCGCGTGCAGGTCCGTGACCAGCTCCGACAGCTGCTCGGGGGAGCGGCGGGAGACCAGCCACGAGTAGCCGTACTCGTCGCGCACCAGCTCCACCGGGGAGCCCGCTGCGTTCCCGGCCTCGCTCGCGCCGGGGGACCCCTGCCGGCCGGCGTCCGCGTCGAGCAGCTCCTCGATCTCGCGGTGCGTCTGCTCGAACGCCGCGCCCTCGACCGTGGCGAAGCACACCGCGCCGGTGCCGGTCGGCGTGAAACCGGCCGCGACCTCCAGGGTCACGGCCGCCGACGGCAGACCGAACAGCCGGTCCAGGTCCGGCGGTACCGGTTTCGTACGGCCGAGGATGATGTCCAGCAGACCCATGCTCACGCCTTTCCGGGGGTGGCGGCCTCACCCAGTTCGGCGGAGATCCGCCCGAGCTGGTCGAGCCGCTGCTGCAGGGGCGGGTGGGTGGAGAAGTACCGCTCGATGCCGGGCTCCCGGCCGGTGGCGGGCGTGAAGTAGAAGGCGTTGAAGGCCTGGGCGGTGCGCAGGTCCCTGGTCGGGATCCGCGCGATGTCCCCGGTGACCTTGGTCAGCGCCGACGCCAGCGCCGAGGGCCGCCCGGTCAGCAGGGCCGCCGCCCGGTCCGCCGCCAGCTCCCGGTACCGCGACAGGGCCCGTATGAGCAGGAAGCTGATCGCGTACACGACCGCGGACACGGCCATCACGGCCGCGAGCACGGCGACGGTGTTCTGGTCCTTGCGCCCGCGGAACATCGACGAGTAGAAGGCGAACCGGACCATCAGCCCGGCGATCACGCCGAGGAACGACGCGATCGTGATCACGGCGACGTCCTTGTGCGCGACGTGCGACAGCTCGTGCGCGAGCACGCCCTCCAGCTCGGCGGGCTCCAGGCGGCGCAGCAGTCCGGTCGTCACGCAGACGACGGCGTTGTCGGGATTGCGGCCGGTCGCGAACGCGTTCGGCATGTCCATATCGGAGACGGCGACCACCGGCTTCGGCATGTCCGCCATGGCGCACAGCCGGTCGACCACGCCGTGCAGTTCCGGGTACTCCTCCCGCTCCACGACCCGCCCGTGCATGGCGAACAGCGCGATCCGGTCGGAGAACCAGTACTGGGCGGCCAGCAGCGCGGCCGCGATCACGACGACCAGCACCCAGGACTTCAGCAGCGCGATCAGCGCGGCGACGAAGACCACGTACAACAGCCCGAGCAGGAACATCGTGACCGTCATCCGCACGGTCAGCCGTCGGTCGCTCCGGAAGCGGCTCTGCATCTTGGATCACCCCGCAGTCAACCCGCAGTCGGGCACTCGCCCCACTGCAAGTGTGCACCCGGCCGCCGCAATGAAACGGTCCCGATCGGCCCCGGGAGCCGCAAAAGGTCCCTGTGCGAAGGCTGAGTGAGAGTCCCTGCGGGAACGGGTCAGTACGGGGCCCGGAACCGCGCCCAGCCCAGCAGCAGGACGATCCCGGCGACGCAGCCCAGCACGATCGCCGTCGACACCCACGACGACCGGCGCGGTCCCGCCGCGTCCGGGCCGGCCCGGAAGGGCTGCGGTCCGGGCGGGTCGTGCTTCCACCGGGCGGCCAGCATCCGCGCCCGCGCCGACGGTTCCTTGTGCTCGGCCTCGTCCGCCCAGCGGAGGTCGAACTCCCGCTGGAAGTCCCGCTGGAAGTCGTCCTGTCCCGACATCCCCGTATCTCCCCGTCACCTGCTGTCGAACAGCTGTGCACGAAAGGATACGACGGCGGCGACACGTCGGCTCGTCGAACGCACGGCACCTTGCGCGAACAAACAGGCCAAACGTTTGGGTTCACTGTTGACCCAAACGTTTGGGTTGGGCATCCTGCTTGGATCCTTGAAGGGGGAGAGATGGCCGAACACGCCACGCACGCAACGGTTTTGCGTCCCGTACCGCTGCGGGAACTGCCCGCCTGCCGGCGCCTCGCCGTCGCCGCTCCGGGGAGTGCCCTGATCCTCCTGGGCGCGGCGCTCAGGGTGGTCCTCAGGACCGACCGCGACGGCATCGGCGTTCTGGGAGGCGTGCTCATCGTCGTCCTGCTGGTGCTCGCGGCCGCCGGCTGGCTGGGGCTCTACGTCCGGCAGCGGTCGCGCAACCAGCGGCTCACGTACGCGGACGGCAGACTCACCGTCACCGACCGCCGCGGACGGTCCACGTCGGTGCGGCCCGTGGAAGCCGTGGCCCACGGGGTGCGCGGGTTCATCGGGCAGAGCGTGCTGCTGGTGGTCTCCGGGGCCGAGGGGGAGGCTCCGCTGCTGCTGCGTCTGGAGCACTGGGACTGGCGTTATCTGCAGGACAGGGTGCTGCGGCCCGCGGGGGTGGTCATCGACGTCCGGTCCGACCGGCAGAGCACGGCACGTGACCTGCGGGCCGCCCATCCCGGCGTGCGGCTGCCGTTCTCCCTCGCGCACCCCCACCTGCTGACGCTCCTGCTCACCGTCGGGATCCTCGCGCTGATCACGGCGGTCGTCGTGGCCGTGTCGCTGCCGTACCTGCTGTCCGGGTCCGGCTCGTGAAACCCGTCGGGCGGGAGCGCGAACGGGCGGCGGTGGTCCTGTCGGGGGTGATGGCGGGTGCGGTCGCCGCGGTCGGGCTCCGGTGCGCGGGGCGCGGGCTCGCCGGACTGGCGTACGACCAGCGCGATGACCGGCTCGTGGTGTGGTGGCTCCTGGTGGCCGCGGCGGCGGGCTTCGCCGTCTTCGGCATCGGCCGACGGATGTGGACGGCGGCGCTGTTCGCCACGCTGGTCTGCCTGATGCCGATGCTGCGCCTGCACGTGCTGCACCAGGAAGCCCTCCACGACCGGGGCCGGGTGGAACGGGCGGTGGTGACGGCGGAGTACGAGAGGGGCGCCCTGGACGCTGCCGCCTACTCGTACGACCTGAAGCTGCCCGGCGGGGCTCCGGCCGGCCGGCTGGACACCGGCGCGCGGCGCCTGGCGGTGGGCCGTGCGGTGACCGTCACCGTCGATCCGCGCGGCGAGGTCGCCCCCGCGCTGGGCCGCCGCACCGGCACTCCCGCGGTGGGCCGCGCCCTGGAGACGGGCGTCGAGGCGGCGATGGCCCTGATGGCCGCGGGGCTCGGCGCGGCGTGGGGAATGCGCCGGCGCGGGGGGTGACCCGGAGGGCGGACGGCGCCCACCGCGCCTCAGCCGAGGGCCGGTCCGACCGGAGAGCCGGTGGAGGCGCGGGTCACCAGTTCGGGGCGCAGCCGCTCGGACGTGGCACCGTCCCCGGCGATCAGCCGCAGCAGCCGGCGTACGGCGATCCGGCCGAGGTCGGCCATGGGCGAGCGGACGCTGGTGAGGGGGACGGGCAGTTCGGCGGCGAGCGGGGTGTCGTTGTAGCCGGCCAGGGCCAGGTCCTCACCCAGGCGCAGGCCCAGATCCCGGGCGGCGCCGACGGCGCCGATCGCGGCGAGGTCGTTGACGGCGAAGACCGCGGTCGGCCGGTCGGGGCGGCTGAGCAGCTCCGTGGCGGCGCGATGTCCGCCGGTGGTGTCGAAGCGGCAGTGGCGGACGCGGTGGGCGGGCAGGGGCAGTCCGGCTTCGCGGTAGCGGTCGGTGAAGCCGGCGGTGCGGTCGGCTCCGGTGCTGGCGAACGGCTCACCGGCGATGACGGCGACGCGCCGGTGTCCCAGGGCCAGGAAGTGCTCGGCCACCAGCCGCCCGCCCAGATGGTCGTCGCAGGTCACGGCGGGGAGGTCGGTGCCGGTCCGGCGGTTGACGAGGACGAAGGGGACCTGCTCGAGCGGCGGACCGGCCAGCGCGGATCCGTCCAGATGCGCGTCACCGATGATCAGCCCGTCCACCCGGCGGCCCAGCATCATCGCGATCCGGTCGCGCTGCACGGCCGGATCGTCGTGGGTGTTGGTGACGAACGTGGAGAACCCGTGCTCGGTCGCCTCCTCCTCCACCCCCTCGTAGATGGTCGCCACCACGATCTCCGCCAGCCGCGGGAACAGTACGCCGATGAGATTGCCGCGCCGGGTGCGCAGACTGGTGGCGTGCGGGTTGGGCCGGTAGCCCAGTTCGTCGGCGAGCTCCTTGATCCGCCGGGCCGTCTCGCCGGACGCCGCGCGCCCCTGCTCCCGGGCCGGACCGTTCAGCACCCGGGAAACCGTCGAGACATGCAGCCCCAGCCGCTGTGCGATCTCCTGCAACGTCACCGGACGTCCGTCGCCCGCCACACTCGACACCTGCCACCGCCGTTCGCTCCGCGCACCTCGCCGTCGCCCCATTCTCACCGGCGGCCGAAAGGCGAAGAACACAAAGGCCCAGCCGCTCACCGTAGTGAGCGGCTGGGCCTCTGCCACGACTGTTCGCGACTGTTCGCGGCTGTTTCCGCGGGTCAGGAGGGCGATCCGGTGCTCGTCGGCGCAAGTCCGATCAGCGCCGGATCACCCCGCCTGTCACACGTCGAAGTACAGCTCGAACTCGTGCGGGTGCGGACGCAGCTGCAGCGGAGCGATCTCGTTCGCGCGCTTGAAGTCGATCCACGTCTCGATCAGGTCGGAGGTGAACACGTCACCGGCGAGCAGGAACTCGTGGTCGCGCTCCAGCGAGTCGAGGACGGCCGGGAGCGAGGTCGGGACCTGGGCGACGTTCGCGTGCTCCTCGGGAGCCAGCTCGTACAGGTCCTTGTCGATCGGCTCGGCCGGCTCGATCTTGTTCTTGATGCCGTCCAGGCCCGCGAGCAGCAGCGCCGCGAAGGCCAGGTACGGGTTGCCGGAGGCGTCGGGCGCGCGGAACTCGACGCGCTTGGCCTTCGGGTTCGAGCCCGTGATCGGGATGCGCATGGCCGCGGAGCGGTTGCGCTGCGAGTACACCAGGTTCACCGGCGCCTCGAAGCCCGGCACCAGGCGGTGGTACGAGTTCACCGTCGGGTTGGTGAAGGCCAGCAGCGACGGGGCGTGCTTGAGGATGCCGCCGATGTAGTAGCGGGCGGTGTCCGACAGGCCGGCGTAGCCCTGCTCGTCGTAGAACAGCGGCTCGCCGTTGCTCCACAGCGACTGGTGCACGTGCATGCCCGAGCCGTTGTCGCCGAAGATCGGCTTCGGCATGAAGGTCGCGGTCTTGCCGTTGCGCCAGGCGACGTTCTTCACGATGTACTTGAAGAGCTGGAGGTCGTCGGCGGCGGCGAGCAGCGTGTTGAACTTGTAGTTGATCTCGGCCTGGCCGGCGGTGCCGACCTCGTGGTGCTGGCGCTCGACCTGCAGGCCGGCCTTGGCCAGCTCCAGGGAGATCTCGGCGCGCAGGTCGGCGAAGTGGTCGACCGGCGGGACCGGGAAGTAGCCGCCCTTGTAGCGGACCTTGTAACCACGGTTGTCCTCGAGGGCGCCGGTGTTCCAGGCGCCCGCCTCGGAGTCGATGTGGTAGAAGGACTCGTTCTCGGACGTCTTGAAGCGCACGTTGTCGAAGACGTAGAACTCGGCCTCCGGACCGAAGTACGCGGTGTCCGCGATACCGGTGGAGGCCAGGTATGCCTCGGCCTTCTTCGCCACGTTGCGCGGGTCACGGGAGTACTGCTCGCCCGTGATCGGGTCGTGGATGAAGAAGTTGATGTTGAGCGTCTTGTCGCGGCGGAAGGGGTCCAGCCGCGCGGTCGACAGGTCGGGGCGCAGCGCCATGTCGGACTCGTGGATGGCCTGGAAGCCACGGATCGACGAACCGTCGAACGCCTGCTCGTCGTCGGGGTCGAACGCCTCGGCAGGCAGCGAGAAGTGCTGCATGACGCCCGGCAGGTCGCAGAAGCGGACGTCGATGAACTTGACGTCCTCGTCCGCGATGAACTTCTTGGCCTCGTCGGCGTTCTGGAACATCCAGCTCCTCCTACTCCCGACCGTCCTGCCGGGGTGGTAGTTCCTTCGTGCGGCCAGTGCGGTGGCACACGGTGCCCTCGACACTAGATACGGGTGATTTCTCAGGCGTGACCCATTTGTTTCGCACAAGTTAACCGGACGCGGGCTGCTCCGACCCCGCCTGTCCGGATCGCGAAACGCGGGCAGTACGGTGGACGCGTGGACAAGAGGGAAGCGATCGGATCCTGGCTCTCGGGCCCCCGCGCGGCCGCCGAGGACGCCGGAGTCGACTTCGGATACCGCGGCGAGCAACTCGGCCTGCCGGAGGAGGGGCCGGGCTCGATCGCCCGCCCGGGACGGCGCCTGGGCGCCCTGGCCGTCGACTGGGGCCTGTGCCTGCTGATCGCATACGGCCTCATCACCCATGGCTACGACCGGTCGACCGGCAACTGGGCGCTGCTCGTCTTCTTCGTGCTGGGCGCGCTGACGGTCGGCACGGTCGGCTTCACTCCCGGAAAGCGCCTGTTCGGTCTCCGGGTCGTCGCGCAGGACACCGGCCGTGTGCAACCGCTGCGCGCGCTGCTGCGCACGGCGCTGCTGTGCCTGGCGGTCCCCGCCCTGATCTGGGACCGCGACGGCCGCGGCCTGCACGACCGCCTGGCTCGCACGGTCGAGGTCCGGATCTGAGGCACCGGCGCATACGACGGGGGCCGCCCGGATCACTCCGGGCGGCCCCCGTCGTATGCGCTGCGACTGACGCCCCGAAGGGGCGCGGGGAACTGCGCGACCGGCCGCGACGGCGCCGCAGTCGGCTGACGGCACGACGCGGCGCATCCGGCGGAGCGCTCAGCGGGCCTTCGGGCCGCCCTTCGGGAGCTTCATGCCCCGCGGCATCGGCCCCTTCGGCAGCGGCATGTTGCTCATCAGGTCGCCGAGCGCGCGCAGCCGGTCGTTGGTCGCGGTGACCTGGGGGCCGGTGAGCACCCGCGGGAACTTCAGCATCGTGGTCCGCAGCTTCTTCAGCTCGACCTGGCCCTCGCCCGAGCCGACGATCACGTCGTGCACCGGCACGTCCGCGACGATGCGGTTCATCTTCTTCTTCTCGGCGGCCAGCAGGCTCTTGACCCGGTTCGGGTTGCCCTCGGCGACCAGGACGATGCCGGCCTTGCCGACGGCCCGGTGCACCACGTCCTGGCTGCGGTTCATCGCCACCGCGGGGGTCGTCGTCCAGCCCCGGCCGATGTTGTCGAGCACGGCCGCAGCGGCGCCCGGCTGGCCCTCCATCTGCCCGAAGGCCGCTCGCTCGGCCCGGCGCCCGAACACGATCGCCGTCGCGAGGAAAGCGAGCAGGAAGCCCAGGATCCCGAGATAGATGGGGTGACCGATCAAGAAACCGATCGCGAGGAAGACACCGAAGGTGATGATGCCGACAGCCGCGAGTACAAGACCGATCTTCTTGTCGGCCCTGCGGGTCATCTTGTAAGTCAGGGCGATCTGCTTCAGTCGCCCGGTGTTCGCAGCGTCCGCTGCGGTTTCCTTCCTCGCCATGCCACGAAGTCTACGTGGCCCCGGGAGCGTCGACGACGGCGGTGCCGGTGGGGAAGGGGCGCGGGAGGATCGGGGAGGCCCCTCATGCACTCCGGCCGCTCAGCCGCTCGGCCGCTCGGCTGCTCGGCCTGGCCGCTCGGCCCGGCCCGCTCAGCCTGGCCGCTCGGCCCGGTCGCTCAGCCGCGCGGGCTCTCGGTCGCGGCAGGGGCGCGCAGGCGCATCGCGGTGGCGGTCTGTTCGAGGACGCGCTGGGCCTCGACCCGGTCCTTGGCTCGGCGGCGGTCCTCCAGGACGGAGGTCCAGGCGTTGCGGCGGGCGGTGCGCTGGCCGCCGCTCATCAGCAGCGACTCGACGGCGCGCAGGGCGTCGGTGAAGGACGGAATGACGGTTGCCCGGACGGGCGGCGCTGCCTGCATGGTGGAGGTCCCCCTCGGTACGGCTCCGGGTGCGGATGTACGTGGCGTGATTCCAGGGTCACTGTTCGGTGTTACCAGGGCGTGACTGACCGGTCAAACGCCCATGAAGCGCCGATGTGCGGTGATGAGCGGGCGGTGAACGCCGACGCGGCCCCGGCCGAAGCCCTCATCTGCGAGGACGGCCGGGACCGCGCCGATCCGGTCGCTACCGGTCGGTAGGATCTTGTGCGCGAATTCACACGCTTGGCGCACGCCGTTCGGGGCGCGCCGGCTGACGAAGTGTCAGGCAGGTCACACGGCCTGCGGGGCGACGTGCGCGTCCCCGCTCTGCGGAGCGGCCGACTGGCGCAGCTCCACGGCCATCCGGTACAGCCGCCCGGCGCGGTAGGAGGAGCGCACCAGCGGGCCGGACATGACCCCGGAGAAGCCGATCTGCTCGGCCTCCTCCTTCAGCTCGACGAACTCCTGCGGCTTGACCCAGCGCTCCACCGGGTGGTGGCGCACGGACGGGCGCAGGTACTGCGTGATGGTGACCAGCTCGCAGCCGGCGTCGTGGAGCTGCCGCAGCGCGTCGCTGACCTCCTCGCGGGTCTCGCCCATGCCGAGGATGAGGTTGGACTTGGTGACCAGGCCGTAGTCGCGGGCGGCCGTGATGACCTTCAGCGAGCGCTCGTAGCGGAAGCCGGGGCGGATCCGCTTGAAGATCCGCGGGACCGTCTCGACGTTGTGCGCGAAGACCTCGGGCCGGGAGGAGAAGACCTCCTGGAGCTGCTCGGGGACCGCGTTGAAGTCGGGGGCCAGCAGCTCGACCTTGGTGCGCCCGCCCTCGCGGCCGGCGGTCTGCTCGTGGATCTGCCGCACGGTCTCGGCGTACAGCCAGGCACCGCCGTCCTCGAGGTCGTCGCGGGCGACGCCGGTGATGGTGGCGTAGTTCAGGTCCATGGTGACCACGGACTCGCCGACGCGGCGCGGCTCGTCACGGTCGAGCGCCTCGGGCTTGCCGGTGTCGATCTGGCAGAAGTCGCAGCGCCGGGTGCACTGGTCGCCGCCGATGAGGAAGGTCGCCTCGCGGTCCTCCCAGCACTCGTAGATGTTCGGGCAGCCCGCTTCCTGGCAGACCGTGTGCAGGCCCTCGCTCTTCACGAGGTTCTGCATCTTGGTGTACTCGGGGCCCATTTTCGCCCGGGTCTTGATCCACTCGGGCTTGCGCTCGATGGGGGTCTGGCTGTTGCGGACCTCCAGGCGCAGCATCTTGCGTCCGTCGGGGGTGACTGCGGACACAGCGGCTCCCTGTAGCTTTCGATTCCTCGGCGTACACCAGGGTACGCCCGTGATGTGTACGGCCTTCCGGCCGGGCCGACCCCCGGCAGTGGGGGCCCGTTCCCCTTACGCGGAAGCGCGCTCGATCTCCCGCGGCTTCGGCTCCGCGCTCTCCAGGACGTCCCTCAGGTGCCGCTGCGCCACCGGCAGCACCTCGTCGATCGTGACGTCCCGGCCCAGCTCGCCGGCCAGCGAGGCGACCCCCGCGTCCCGGATCCCGCACGGGATGATCTTGTCGAACCAGCGGTTGTCCGGGTTCACGTTCAGGGCGAAGCCGTGCATGGTGACGCCCTTGGCGACCCGGATGCCGATCGCGGCGATCTTGCGGTCCTCGCGGCGCTGGCCGGCGTTGGAGGGTGCGTACTCGGGGCCGTTGAGCCGCGGGTCGAACTCCTCGTCGTGCAGCCGGGGGTCGAAGTCCAGCGACAGCCCGCCGAGCGCGGGGCGCCGCTCCACCGGGTCGCCGAGCACCCACACGCCGCTGCGGCCCTCGACCCGGGTGGTCTCCAGGCCGAACTCCGCGCAGGTGCGGATCAGGGCCTCCTCGAGCCGGCGTACGTGCGCCACCACGTCCACCGGACGCGGCAGCTTCAGGATCGGGTAGCCCACCAGCTGGCCCGGGCCGTGCCAGGTGATCTTGCCGCCGCGGTCGACGTCGACGACCGGGGTGCCGTCCAGGGGGCGCTCGTCGTCCGCGGTGCGCCGGCCGGCGGTGTAGACCGGCGGGTGCTCCAGGAGCAGGACGGTGTCGGGGATCTCGTCCGCGAAGCGCGCCGCGTGCACCCGGCGCTGTTCGTCCCACGCCTGCCGGTACTCGACCGCCTGTGCGCCGAACCCCATCTGGACGAACCGCAACTCGCTCACGGCAAGCGCCTCCCTCGAATCCGTAAGGCATGACATGCGCCCACGCCACTGTACGTCCGCCCGGACCGCGTCAGCTCCACGGTCAATCCTCACACGATCGGATGAATGAAGGTCGAAATGTGCGACCGGGCGCTCACGCTCCGCTACATTCGCGCCGTTCACCAGGCCATAAGGGCTGCTCACAGGCAATCCGGGCACCACGGACTCCTTCGAGGCCGCTGGGGGCCCGAAAGGCAGGAGACCGCACCGCAGATGACGGAACGACCCGCGCAGCGCACTCCCAACCGACAGCTCGCCGCGCTCATCGCAGAAGCGGGCTTCTCCAACGCGGGTCTCGCCCGCCGGGTGGACCAGCTCGGCCTGGAACACGGCCTGGATCTCAGATACGACAAGACCTCCGTCACCCGGTGGCTGCGCGGCCAGCAGCCCCGCGGCACCACCCCCGCCCTCATCGCCGAGGTCTTCACCCGACGTCTCGGCCGCCGCCTCACCGCCCAGGACCTCGGCCTGGACGCCTGCGCGCCGGTCTACGCGGGGCTGGAGTTCGCCGGCACCCCGGAGGAGGCCGTCGACATCGTCAGCGGGCTGTGGCGCAAGGACTCCGGCAGCCACGCCGAGCTGCGCAGGATCGCGTTCACCGCGGCGGGGCTCGTGGTGCCCAGCCGGGACTGGCTGATCGGCCGCGCCGACGACCGCGTCGCCCGCGGCGAGCAGCCGTCCCCCGCCGTCGAGGCCGCCCGGGCGGGCCGGACCCCCACCGTCCCCGCCCAGGGCCGTCCCGTGGTGCCCCGCCAGCGCGGCGCCGAACGCGCACCCGGCCAGAAGGTCACCGCCGGCGACATCGCCGCGCTGCGCTCGGTCGCCGACCTGTTCCGCGCCCTCGACCACATGTACGGCGGCGGCCACGCCCGGCAGGCCCTGGTGCGCTACCTGGAGCACGAGTGCGAGCCGATGCTGCGCGGCAGCTACGGCGAGCAGACCGGCCGCCGCCTGTTCGCCGCCACCGCCGACCTGACCCGGCTCGCGGGCTGGACGTCGTACGACATCGCCGCGCACGGGCTCGCCCAGCGCTACTTCGTGCAGGCGCTGCGGCTCGCCCAGGCCGCCGGGGACCGGGCCTACGGCAGCTACGTCCTGGTCACCATGAGCCGGCAGGCCGTCTACCTGGGCCACGGCCGCGAGGCCGTGCAGCTCGCGCGGGTGGCCCAGCAGGGCGTCGGCACCGGCGCCCCGCCGCTCGTGCAGGCGCTGCTGCACGCGGCCGAGGCGCGCGGACACGGCGTGCTCGGCGAGGTGCGCAACTGCACCGCCTCGCTGGTGCGCGCCGAACGCGCCCTGGAGACGGCCCGCCCCGGCGACGAGGTCCCGTCCTGGGCGCGCTCCTTCGACGAGGCGCAGCTCGCCGACGAGTTCGGGCACTGCCACCGGGACCTGCAGCAGTTCCGCGCGGCCGCGCAGCACGCCGAGCGCTCCCTGCAACTGCGCGCGCCCTCCTACGCGCGCAGCCGCCTGTTCAGCCGTGTCGTGCTCGCCTCCGCCCGGCTCGGCCTCGGCGAACTCGACGAGGCCTGCCGGCTCGGCGTGGAGGCCGCCGCGCAGTCCGCGGAGATGCGGTCGGTCCGGGCGGTCGAGTACGTCAAGGACTTCGAGCGCCGGCTCGAGCCGTACAAGGACGCGGCGCCGGTGCGGGGCTACCGCGACAAAATCGCGGCACTGCAGTAGACCGGCCCCGCCTCTGGCGGGTCGTGCCTCGGGCCAGCCCCACCTCGGGCCGGCCCCACCTCGGGCCGGCCCCGCCCCGGGCGGGTCGCGCCTCGGAGCGGCCCTGCCTCGGAGCGGCTCTGCCTCGGAGCGGCTCTGCCTCGGACCGGCCCTGCCTCGGGCCGGCCCCGTCGCGGACCGGCGCCTCAGGCAGCCTCCCGCAGCGTGGTGCCCGGCGGTTCGGCCCGGTGCATCGAGCCCGCGCCCAGGTCGGCCAGGATCGCCGCGGCGGCCCGGTGGCCGGAGTGCAGGGCGCCCTGCACCGTGCTGGTGTCGCGGTGGTCGCCGCACACGTACAGGCCCGCCAGCAGGCGTACCGGCCGCCGCAGGTCGTGCGGGGGCCGCATGGCCGGCACGGCCTCGGCGGTGTGGTGCACGGCGAGGGTCTCCCAGCGCGCCGTCGAGGTGCCGTACAGCCGGGCCAGGTGCATGCGCACGGCCGTGTCCAGCTCCGGCTCGGTTGGGCCGAGGACCGTCGAGGAGACCAGGGTGCGGCCCGCGGGCGCGCGGGAGGGATCGACCCGGCTGACCACCGCGGTGTGCGCGACCGGGCCGCTCCGGTCCGCGTCGAGCAGCAGGAAGGCGCCCGTGCCGGGCGGCTCGTCGGTCGCGTGGTGCACCACCGTCACCGGGTGGAAGTCCGGCACGCGCAGACCGGGCAGCAGCTCCGCGGCGGCCCGCGCGTCGGTCGCCAGCAGCACCGCCCGGCAGCGGATCTCGCCGTGCTCGGCGGTGGTCACACCGTTCGTGGAGACGGAGGTGACCCGGACGCCGGTGTGCACGGTGCCCGGCGGCAGCCCCCGGGCGAGCAGCTCCGGCAGCGCCTCGGCGCCGCCCTCCGGCAGGCACAGCCGCCCGCTCGCGTACGCGCGCAGTGCGAGGTCGGCGACCCTGCTGGACGTGGTCAGCTCCGGGTCGCACAGCAGCGCGGCGAGCAGCGGGCGCAGGAACCCGTCGATCGTGCGGGCGGGCAGGCCGCGGGCCGCCAGGGCCTGCCCGGCGGGCAGCTCCGGCCGGGCCAGCAGCCGTTCGGCGCGGGTGGCGGCCAGGCGTGCCAGGGCGGTGCCCAGGCGGGCCTGGTCTACGGCGGTGCCCAGCGGGGCGCCGGACCGGGGAGCGCTCCGGGAGGGGGTGCTCGCCAGCGCGCGCACCGCGTGGAGTGCGCCCCGTGCGCCCCCCGTGGTCGCGGGAAGTCCGGCGCGGTGCCTGCGCCCGTCGCTGTGCAGCAGGACACCCGGGGCGAAGGGCCGCAGGACCAGCCCGTCGAGACCGGGTGTCAGACGTAGTTCGGGATAGGCCGTGGACAGCAGCTGTCCGACGCGGTCGAGCCGGAACCCGTCGACCTTCTCCGTGGCCATGCGGCCGCCGGCGCACGGGCCGGCCTCCAGGACCGTGGTCGTCACTCCTACGCTGGTCAGCCGGTGCGCCGCGGAGAGCCCGGCGACCCCGGCTCCCACGATGACGACGTCCGCCCGGTACATGGGCTCAAGCACGTGCCCCTCCTCGAGGTTGCGCGGCCGGTGGAGACGTGATGCCCCCGACAGGCTCCGGGAATACCCGAGTTCGGGTCGAGGTTAGGGCCGTGACCGACCGTCGGCAGTCGCGCACGGACAGGGCACGGTCGCACACCGGTCGCATGCGGTCGTGCCCCGGCACTCGCCGCGCTCCGCCGTCGCCGGGCTCGGCGGGTGCAGGGCTCGATGGTCGTCGTGCGCCGTCGCCGTGCCCGGCCGTCGTCGTGCCTGACCGACGCCGTGCTCCGCTGTCGCCGTGCCCGGCCGTCGTCGTGCCCGGCGGACGCCGTGCTCGGCCGTCGTCGTGCCCGGCTGTCGCCGCGCCCGGCCGTCGCCGTGCCTGACCGACGCCGTGCTCCGCTGTCGTCGTGCCCGGCCGTCGTCGTGCCCGGTCGTCGTCGTGCCCGGCCGTCGTCGTGCCCGGCCGCCGTCGTGCCCGGCCGTCGTCGTGCCCGGCGGACGCCGTGCTCCGCCGTCGCCGGGCTCGGCGGGCGCCGCTCGATGGTCGTCGTGCCCGGCCGTCGCCGCGCCCGGTGGGTGCTACGGCTGCGTTTCCGCCGCCCTGATCGACTCCTCGATGTCCGGGAAAGCGAACGCGAATCCCGACGCCAGCAGCCGGGCCGGCAGCACCCGCGCGCTGCCCAGCACGTCCCCGGCCATCTCGCCGAGCACCGTCCGCAGCACCGGCGCCGGCACCGGCAGCAGCGTCGGCCGGTGCAGCACGCGCCCCATCGCCGCGGTGATCTCCCGGTTGGTCCGCGGATGGGGGGCGGTCAGGTTGACCGGCCCGGACAGGCCGTCGGTGTCGATCAGATGCCGCAGGGCGGCCACCTCGTCGTGCAGCGAGATGTACGACCAGTACTGCCGCCCGTCGCCCATCCGCCCGCCGAGCCCCGCCTTGAACAGCGGGAACAGCCGGGCCCAGGCCCCGCCGGAACGGGCCACCACCAGCCCCGTCCGCGCGAACACCGTACGCACGCCCGCCTCCTGGGCGGGTGCCGCCGCGCCCTCCCACTCCACGCACAGCGCGGGCAGGAAGCCCTCCCCGGGCGGCGCGCTCTCGTCGACCGCGCGGTCGCCGGTGTCGCCGTAGAAGCCGATCGCGCTGCCGTTCACGAACACCCGCGGCCTGCGCTCCAGCGCGGCGACCGCCTCCGCCAGCGTCGAGGTGCCGCGCACCCGGCTGTCGCGGACCGTCCGC
The DNA here is from genome assembly GCF_040641355.1 of Streptomyces sp. NPDC020996. Taxonomy (NCBI): domain Bacteria; kingdom Bacillati; phylum Actinomycetota; class Actinomycetes; order Kitasatosporales; family Streptomycetaceae; genus Streptomyces; species Streptomyces sp. NPDC020996. The sequence goes on along the minus strand of NZ_JBFADM010000030.1, from coordinate 42,259 downwards.
TTGTACTCCTCCGTCCACCGCCGGTCGCCCACCCCGGCGCCCGCGAGGTTGACCACCGCGTCGCACCCGGCGAGCCCGGCCACGTCCACGTACCCCTCCTCGGGGTTCCAGCGCACCTCGTCCCGCTCCCGCGCCGCCCGGCGGACCAGCCGCACCACCTCGTGCCCGTCGGCCCGCAGGGACCGCACCAGCGCCGAGCCGATCAGACCCGAGGCGCCGGCCACCGCAATTCGTGAACTCTCCATGATCCCCATCCTGTACGGGCGTTTCCGGCCCCGGTCCGGTTCCGGGGCCCTCCTCATAGAGTGACCGTCATGTCCGCCACACACATACGCCACGCCACGTACGCCGACGAGGACGCCCTGTCCCTGCTCGACCGGGCGACCTGGTCCCCCCTGCACGCGGTCACCCTGCCCCCGCGGGAGCCGTACGAGCCCTTCTTCCGGGAGACCGCGGGCCCCGGCGACCACCTGGTCGCCGAGACCGACGGCCGTGTCGTGGGCTACGTCCGCCTCGGCTTCCCCACCGAACTGGCGTCCAACGCGCACGTCCGGCAGATCCGCGGGCTGGCGGTGGCCGAGGAGGCCCGCGGCAGGGGCGTCGGCCGGGCGCTGCTGCGCGCCGCCGTCGAAGAGGCCCGGGACCGCGGCGCCCGCCGCATCACCCTGCGGGTACTGGGCCACAACACCGCCGCCCGCAAGCTGTACGAGTCCGAGGGCTTCGTCGTCGAGGGCGTACAGCCGGAGGAGTTCTGCCTGGACGGCGCGTACGTCGACGACGTCCTCATGGGCCGCTTCCTGTGACCCCGGGTTCCTGCCTCCGGGCTCCCGCGGCCGTCGGTTCCTGAGCGCCCTCAGGAACTGACCAGGTCGCCCGTGTCCACCGGCGCCGTCGCCGTGGCCGCGCGCCCGGCGTCGGAGGCCACCTCGGTGGCCGTCAGGACGTAGCCCGTCGCGTCGTCGGAGGTGGAGCGGGCGAAGACGACGCCGTAGACCCGGCCGTCGGTGGTCAGCAGCGGGCCGCCGGAGTTGCCGGGGCGGACGGTGGAGCGGATCGCGTAGATCTCCCGTGTCACCGTGGACTCGTTGTAGATGTCCCGGCCGGTCGCGCGCACCCGGTTCGCCACCGTCGCCGCCTGCAGGTTCAGGTCGCCGTCCTGCGGATATCCGGCCACCACCGCCGAGTCCCCGCGCGCCGCGCCGTCGTCGAAGCGGAGCACGGGGGCGGTCAGCCCCGGCACGTACAGCACGGCCACGTCCCGCTCGGGGTCGAACAGCACCACCCGCGCCTCGTACGACGGCCCGACCCCGCCCACCCGCACGCTCGGGGCGTCGATCCCGGCCACCACGTGGGCGTTGGTCATCACGTGCTCCCGGGCGTACACGAACCCGCTGCCCTCCCGGCCCTGGTCCCCGGAGACGCCCTCGATCTTCACGGTGCTCAGCTTCGCCGCGTTCGTCGCGCTCGCCGTGACGCTGTCGCCGGAGGGGTCGGCCACCCGCGCCGTCGACTCGTTCTCGAAGGGGTTGAAGACCTGCGGGAAGCCCGCCCGGTCCAGCGCCGACGTCGCCCGCGAGAACCACGCCGGCGTGGTCTGCGGCATCGCCTCCTGCACCGTGCCGAGCAGCGCCGAGTCCCGGATCGCCGTCGTGACCACCGGCGACGACGACGCGCCCAGCACGCTCGCCGCCACCCACGCCACGATCAGCACCGCCACCGTGTTGGCCGCGGCCCCGCCGACCCCGTCCGCCACCCGCAGCGGCCCCCGGTCCAGCTCGCGGCGCAGCAGCAGCGCCAGCCTGCCCGCCAGCTCGTGCCCCAGCACGGCCGGCACCAGCACGGTCAGCACCGCGGTCACGGTCGCCCGGGTGGTCCCCGGCGTCACCAGGCCCATCACCGACGGCAGCACCCACACACCGACGACCGCGCCGCCGACGAACCCGGCCAGCGAGACGCAGCCGGCCACCAGCCCGCGCCGGTAACCGGACACCGCGTAGGCCGCGACCACCAGCAACAGGAGGATGTCGAGCAGGTCCACCAGGCCGCCTTTCTCTCGGACCCCTCAGTACGGACGGGACGGGCCCGGTGATCAGTCACCCGCGCGTGCGGCGCCCGGAACCGGGCCACGCGTGCGTGTATCCGAAAAAACGTCGCGGACCGGGACGATGGTTCCACCGGGTGGCACACCACACATCGCGGACCGGGGGGATCGGCCCGACAGTGGGACCATGCGTGTCTTCCGACCGGCCTTACGAAGAGCGCGCAGGGCGCGCAGGCGAACCGTGGCGCGCATACGCCGGCTGCCCCACTCCACGCGGGTGACGCTCGTCTGCCTGCCCGCGCTGGCCGCCGTCCTCGTGCTGGCGCTGTTCGTGAGCGACGCCGGCCGGCCGGCCGCCGTCCACCGCCCCCGGCCCGCCCCCGCGACCCGCCCCGCCCAGCCCCCGGCCGCACGGCCGCCCATCGTGCCCCGCTCGGTCTGGCTCGGCCCCGCGCGGCTGCACCCCCAGCCGCCCCCGCGCTACGCCGACGAGGTCATCGCCGTCGTCGTCCACCACACCGACTCGCCCAACGGGTACGCGTGCGCCGACGCGCCCCGCGTCATCCGCCGCATCTACGAGGAGCAGACCGGTGTCCGGGGATGGGACGACATCGGCTACAACTTCCTCGTCGACCGCTGCGGCACCATCTACGAGGGCCGCGCCGGAGGCGTCGACCGTCCCGTCGTCGGCGCCCACACCCAGGGCTTCAACCACCGCACGGCCGGCGTCGCCGCCATCGGCACCTTCACGGCCGGCATGACCGTCCCGAAGGCCATGACCGACGCGATCGCCGCCGTCGCCGCCTGGAAGCTGGGCCTGGCCGGCGTCGATCCGCGCACCGTCGTCCACCTGATCTCCAGCAGCGGCCTCAGCCGCTATCCCGCCGGCGCCTCCGCCGCGCTGCCCGCGATCGCCGGCCACGACGACGGCTACCGGACGAGCTGCCCGGGCGCCGCGCTGTCCGCCCGCCTGCCGGAGATCAGGGAGCTGGCGGCGCGGCTGCAGGGCCGCTCGTCACACCCACAGCGAGGCCACAGCCGACGCGCAGGGCACGCAGATCCCGCCCGTCTACGGTCGTGACCACAAGCCGACCGGAGGTGGGGAACATGAGCGACATCAGCAGCAGGGGACGTTTCTGGACGGTGGTCTGCGCGGTCGCGGCCGTCGTCGTCGGCCCGGCCGCCGCCACGGCGTCCGCGCTCGACCAGGCCAACAAGGCGCCGCTGCACCACGCGGTGGCGGCCGAGACGCAGGCGTACCTCCCCTCGGAACCGACGGGCCGCCGCCGCACCGCCGCCTGAGCGGCCGGAGCCGTCGGTGCGGTCGGCGCGCTCAGCACGTCCGTGCGTCCTTCAGCGGCAGGGGCGCCCGTGGCGCGTGGCGTGCACCAGCCCAGTCCCAACGGGCTGATCGCGGCCGCCCGCGCGGGCCGCGGGGAAGCGGGGAGCGGCTGCGGAAGCTGCGGAAGCTGCGGGAGGCGGGCCGGACGGCGCTGGGCGTGCCGCGCGGCGCCTGCGGAAGTCCACGCCGGACACGGTCACCGTGCGGCCCTCGCCCGGGAGCGCCGTCGGACCCGACCGCGTTCGCCGGCTGCTGGACGCCACCGGTGAGACGGGGAGTCCGCCTCCTGGAGCGGCTGCTCGTCCGTGCGGTCAGTCCCTGAAGCGCTCCCACAGCCGGGGATACCGCTCCGCCAGCGCCCGCTCGTTCTCGAAGTCGACGGGGGCGCCCGCCGGTTCGAGCGGCGCGGGAGGGATGCCCAGGTCGGGCGCGACGGTGCCGGTGAGCTGCTCGTACGCCTCGTCCGCGGCGTAGCCGAGCTCCTCGCCGTCGCCGTCGACCTCCTCGTCGAAGTCCTCCAGCAGGTCCGCCAGCGCGTCCGGGTCGTGCACCGCGCCCTCGTACACCTCGCGGCCCTGACCGATCAGCCAGCAGCGGAAGAAGTCGAAGGCGTCGTCGCTCGCGCCGTCCAGCAGCACCCAGGCGGCGCCCCACAGGTCCCAGGTGTACGCCCGGTTGTAGCGGGCCTCGAAGTGACGGGCGAAGTCCAGCACCAGCTCCGGGTCGAGCCGCAGCAGACGCTCCACCAGCAGCTCGGCCTGCTCCTCGGGGTCGCCCTCGGCGGCATCCCGGGTGGCGTCCACCAGCTCCCAGAACTCCGTCTCGTCCATCACGGGTCCAGCATCGGCCCTGGGCGGGCGGGGCGCACGCGGAGTGCGGCGGACCGCCGCGCCCCGTACAGGAGGGCGAGCCGGGCCGCGTCGTCGGCGAGACGCGCCCGCAGCGCCGCCGGCGCCAGCACCTCCGCCTCCGGCCCCAGCGCCGTGAGCTGGGTGTGGGCGACCTCCTCGGACTCCACCGGCAGGGTCACCGTCACCCAGCCGTCGCCGTCGGGCGCGCCCGCCGCGGCCAGCGCCTCCCGGGCGGCCTGCGGATCGACGGCGTACGGCAGCCTGCGCATCCCCTCGCCGGACAGCCGCACCACCACCTCGGCCCGCAGGATCGACCGGGCGAACTGCTCGGCCCGCTCCTCCCAGAAGGCGGGCAGGTCGAAGTCCTCGTCCCGCTCGAAGCGCTCGCCGTCCGCCTCGACCGCCGTGAACCGGTCGAGGCGGTACACGCGGCAGGGCCCGCCGGCCGCCACCCGCGCGCACAGGTACCAGACCCCCGCCTTCAGCACCAGGCCGTACGGCTCCAGCTCCCGCTCGACCTCCGCCTCCCGGCCGCGGTAGCGCGCGGTGATCCGCCGGTCGTCCCACACCGCCCGCGCCACGGCGGGCAGCAGCTCGGGCGTCGCCGGCTCGGTGAACCAGTTCGGCGCGTCCAGGTGGAACCGCTGGGCGGCCGTCCGCGGCGCGTCCCGCAGGGACGGCCCGAGGGCCGCGGACACCTTCAGCCGGGCCGCCGAGGCCGCGTCCTGGAGCCCCATCTCCCGCAGCGCGCCGGGCACACCGCTCAGGAACAGCGCCTCCGCCTCGTCGCGCGCCAGTCCGGTCAGCCGGGTGCGGTAGCCGCCGATCAGCCGGTAGCCGCCGGCCCGTCCCCGGTCCGCGTACACCGGCACGCCCGCCTCCGACAGCGCCTGCGCGTCCCGGGTGACCGTCCGCTCCGACACCTCCAGCTCCCGCGCCAGCTCGGCGGCGGTCATCGAGGGACGGGACTGCAGCAGCAGCACCATTCTGATCAGCCGGGCAGCACGCATACGGTCATCATGCACAGGGCCGGGCCCCCGCCGGGGCGGGGACCCGGCCGCACGGCAGGGGCCACGGGTCGCTGGGCGCCGTATTCGGCCTGTACTACCGATGTACTACAGGCCGTACTTCTCGCGCGCTTCCTGCACTGCCGTCGCCTTCACCTCGCCGCGCCGGGCCAGCTGGGCCAGGGCCGCGACGACGACCGACTCGGCGTCCACGCCGAAGTGGCGGCGGGCGGCCTCACGGGTGTCGGAGAGGCCGAAGCCGTCGGCGCCGAGCGAGGACCAGTCCTGCTCGACCCACTGCGCGATCTGGTCCGGTACCTGGCGCATGTAGTCGGAGACCGCGAGCACCGGGCCCTCGGCGCCGTGCAGCGCCCGGCGGACGTACGGCACCCGCTCCTCGCCGCGCAGCAGGGCCGCGTCGGCGTCCAGGGCGTCGCGGCGCAGCTCCGTCCAGGAGGTCGCGGACCACACGTCGGCGGCCACGCCCCACTCCTCGGCGAGCATCCGCTGAGCCCGGACGACCCAGTGGATCGCCGTGCCGGAGCCCAGCAGCTGGATGCGCGGGGCGTCGGCCGCCGGGGCGAACCCGGCCGACTCGGCCGTGCTGAAGCGGTACAGGCCCTTGACGATGCCCTCGTCGACGCCCGGGTCGGACGGCTTCGCCGGCTGCGGCAGCGGCTCGTTGTAGACGGTCAGGTAGTAGAAGACGTTCTGGTCCTCGCCCGGCTTCGCCTCGCCGTACATCCGGCGCAGACCCTCGCGGACGATCACCGCGATCTCGTAGGCGAACGCCGGGTCGTAGCTGAGCGCGGCCGGGTTCGTGGCGGCGATGACCGGGGAGTGGCCGTCGGCGTGCTGCAGGCCCTCGCCGGTGAGCGTGGTGCGGCCCGCCGTCGCGCCGACCAGGAAGCCGCGGCCGAGCTGGTCGCCGAGCTGCCACATCTGGTCGGCCGTGCGCTGCCAGCCGAACATCGAGTAGAAGATGTAGAACGGGATCATCGCCTCGCCGTGCGTCGCGTACGACGTCGAGGCGGCGATGAAGTCGGCCATCGAACCGGCCTCGGTGATCCCCTCGTTGAGGATCTGGCCGTTCTTGGCCTCCTTGTAGTACATCAGCTGGTCGCGGTCGACCGGCTCGTACGTCTGGCCCTTGGGGGAGTAGATCCCGAGGGACGGGAACAGGCTCTCCATGCCGAAGGTGCGGGCCTCGTCGGGGACGATCGGCACCCAGCGCCGGCCGGTCTCCTTGTCGCGGACCAGGTCCTTGATGAGGCGGACGAACGCCATGGTGGTGGCCACGTTCTGGGAGCCGGAGCCCTTGTCGAAGGACGTGAACACCTTCTCGGCGGGGGCGGGCAGCGGCGCCACCGGGTGCACCCGGCGGGCCGGGGCCGGGCCGCCGAGGGCCGCGCGGCGCTCCTGGAGGTAGCGCACCTCGGGGGAGTCGGCGCCCGGGTGGCCGTAGGGGACCACGCCGTCGGTGAAGTCGCTGTCCTTGATCGGCAGGTCGAGCAGGTCGCGCATCGCCTTGAACTCGTCCACCGTCAGCTTCTTCATCTGGTGGTTGGCGTTCTTCGACGCGAAGCCCTCGCCGAGGGTGAAGCCCTTGACCGTCTGGGCCAGGATGACCGTCGGGGCGCCCTTGTGCTCGACGGCCGCCTGGTAGGCCGCGTACACCTTGCGGGGCTCGTGGCCGCCGCGGGAGAGGTGGAAGCACTCCAGGATCTTGTCGTCGCTCAGCAGCTTCGCCATCTCGGCGAGCGCCGGGTCGGCGCCGAAGAAGTCCTGGCGGATGTAGGCCGCGTCGCGGGTCTGGTACGTCTGCACCTGCGCGTCCGGCACCTCACGCAGCCGCCGGACGAGCGCGCCGGTGGTGTCCAGGGCGAACAGCTCGTCCCAGGCCGAGCCCCACAGCGTCTTGATCACGTTCCAGCCGGCGCCGCGGAACTGGGCCTCCAGCTCCTGCACGATCTTGAAGTTGGCGCGGACCGGGCCGTCGAGGCGCTGCAGGTTGCAGTTGATGACGAAGGTCAGGTTGTCCAGCTGCTCGCGCGCGGCCAGCGCGAGGGCCGCCGTCGACTCGGGCTCGTCCATCTCGCCGTCGCCGAGGAAGGCCCACACGTGGGACGCGGAGACGTCCTTGACGCCGCGGGCGGTGAGGTAGCGGTTGAAGCGGGCCTGGTAGATCGCCGACAGCGGGCCGAGGCCCATCGACACCGTCGGGAACTCCCACAGCCACGGCAGGCGGCGCGGGTGCGGGTAGGACGGCAGGCCGTTGCCGCCGGCCTCCTGGCGGAAGTTGTCCAGGTGCGTCTCGCTCAGGCGGCCGTCGAGGAAGGCGCGGGCGTAGATGCCGGGGGAGGCGTGGCCCTGGATGTAGAGCTGGTCGCCCGAGCCGTCGCCCTCCTTGCCGCGGAAGAAGTGGTTGAAGCCGGTCTCGTACAGCCAGGCCGCGGAGGCGAAGGTGGCGATGTGGCCGCCGACGCCGTGCTTCGAGCCCCGGGTGACCATGGCGGCCGCGTTCCAGCGGTTCCACGCGGTGATCCGGGCCTCCATCGCCTCGTCACCGGGCACGGCGGGCTCGGCGGCGGTGGGGATGGTGTTGACGTAGTCGGTCTCGAGGAGCTTGGGCAGCGCGACGCCGGCGCCCTCCGCGCGCTCCAGCGTGCGGCGCATCAGGTACGCGGCACGGTGCGGGCCGGCCGCCTTGGCGACCGCGTCCAGCGAGGCCTGCCACTCGGCGGTCTCCTCCGGGTCGCGGTCCGGGAGCTGGTCGAGCTCGCTGGGCTGGATGGCGTTGGGGTCGGTCATGTCGCCGCCTTCCTCAGTCGAAGGGGGTGCCCTCATCGGTAAGGGTTCGGGGGTGCCCTTGGTCTTTGGCAGGACAGGGCGCGGGGCTCGGGTTCGAGCCCGACCGCGACTGTATCCCCCTGATCGATGATCGATCAAAGGGTGACAGGCAAAAACTCTTGATGACGAGAAAGTAGGCACCGGGTGCCGTTCGAACAGGCACCCGGTGCCGTGTTTTGAGGTGGGTCGGCGGGCCGTTTCCGCAGGTGAGCGCGTTGCCGCTCGGTCGAGTCAGGCGCGCGGAGCGCAGCCCAGCACGTGCGCCTTCACCAGCTCGGCGATCCTCGGGTCACGCCGCCGGAACGCCTGCACCAGCTCCTCGTGCTCCTCGGCGTACGACTGCTGCACCGTCCCCAGCCACCGGATCGACAGCGCCGTGAAGACCTCGATGCCCAGGCCCTCCCAGGTGTGCAGCAGCACCGAGTTGCCGGCCGCCCGCACCAGCTCCCGGTGGAAGGCCACCGTGTGCCGCACCTGGGCCGTCCCGTCGGAATTGCGGTCGGCCTCGTACAGCGCGGCGACGTGCGGCTCCAGCGCCGAGCAGTCCTCCGCCAGCCGGTCGGCCGCGAGCTCCGCCGCGATCGCCTCCAGACCGGCCCGCACCGGGTAGCTCTCCTCCAGGTCGGCCGCCGTCAGGTTGCGCACCCGCACGCCCTTGTTGGGCGCCGACTCGATCAGCCGCAGCGACTCCAGCTCCCGCAGCGCCTCCCGCACCGGCGTCTGGCTGACCTCCAGCTCGGTGGCGATACGGCGCTCCACGATCCGCTCGCCCGGCTGCCAGCGCCCGCTGACGATCCCTTCCACGATGTGCTCGCGGATCTGTTCGCGCAGCGAGTGGACGACGGGCGCGGTCATGAGTGCTCCTTAGGAGAGGGCTCCGAACCGGTGCTGCGGCCCGAGGGCCGGGTGGAGGGACGGCGATCGGGCGGCGGGCGGAACCCCGGGTGCGTTCGACGATTAGACAATAAGGCCGGAAACGGCTTCGGGAGAGGCGCACGAGGGCGCTTTGACGCAGGTGAGACGAGACTTACACAGCGGTGTCCCCCCGGCCGCCCCCGGGAACGCGCGACGCCCCCGCCCGGAAGGCCCGGACGGGGGCGTCGTACGTACTCCTGGGGTGTCCCAGGGTGTTCCCGGGGGTCAGAGGCCGAGCTCGACCTCGAACTCGCCGGCCTCCAGGATCGCCTTGACCGCGGTCAGGTAACGGGCCGCGTCGGCGCCGTCCACCAGACGGTGGTCGTAGGAGAGGGTCAGGTAGGTCATGTCGCGGACGCCGATGACCGTGCCCTCCTCGGTCTCGATGACGGCCGGACGCTTGACCGTGGCACCGATGCCGAGGATCGCGACCTGGCCCGGCGGCACGATGATCGTGTCGAACAGCGCGCCGCGCGAACCGGTGTTGGAGATGGTGAAGGTCGCGCCGGACAGCTCGTCCGGGGTGATCTTGTTGGCGCGGACCTTGCCCGCCAGCTCCGCCGTGGCCTTGGCGATGCCCGCGATGTTGAGGTCGCCGGCGTGCTTGATGACCGGGGTCATCAGGCCCTTCTCGGAGTCCACCGCGATACCGACGCTCTCGGTGTCGAAGTAGGTGATGGTCCCCTCGGCCTCGTTGATCCGGGCGTTGATGACCGGGTGGGCCTTCAGCGCCTGCGCGGCGGCCTTGACGAAGAACGGCATCGGGGAGAGCTTGACGCCCTCGCGCGCGGCGAAGGAGTCCTTGGCCTGGGCGCGCAGCCGCATCAGGCGCGTGACGTCGACCTCGACGACCGAAGACAGCTGCGCCTGCTCGTGCAGGGCCTTGACCATGTTGTCGCCGATGACCTTGCGGATGCGCGGCATCTTGACGGTCTGGCCGCGCAGCGGCGAGGCCTCCAGGGCCGGCGCCTTCCTGGCGGCCGGGGCGGCCGGGGCGGCCGGGGCGGCCGGGGCCGGAGCGGCGGCGGCGGCCTTCGCGGCCTCGGCGGCGGCGATGACGTCCTGCTTGCGGATCCGGCCGCCGACGCCGGTGCCCTTGACGGCGGACAGGTCGACGCCGTTCTCGGCGGCGAGCTTGCGCACCAGCGGGGTGACGTAGGCGCCGTCGTCACCGGAGATCGCGGCCGGGGCCGGGGCCGGGGCGACCGGAGCGGGCGCGGGCGCCGGAGCGGCCGGGACCGGCTCGGGGGCCGGGGCGGTGACCTGCTGCGGGGCCGGAGCCGTGGGGGCCTGCGGGGCCGGGGCCGGGGCGGCGGGCGCGGGCGCCGGGGCCGGAGCGGCGGGGGCGGCCGGGGCCGCGGCAGCCGGAGCCGGGGCCGGGGCGGCCGGGGCGGCCGGGGCCTCGGCGGCGGGCGCCGGGGCTGGGGCGGCCGGGGCCGGAGCGGCGGCGGGGGCAGCGCCCGGAGCGCCGATGACGGCGAGCTTGGCGCCGACCTCGGCGGTCTCGTCCTCGCCGACGACGATCTCGAGCAGCACGCCGGAGGCGGGCGCCGGGATCTCGGTGTCGACCTTGTCCGTGGAGACCTCGAGCAGCGGCTCGTCGGCCTCGACGGAGTCGCCGACCGACTTCAGCCAGCGGGTGACGGTGCCCTCGGTGACGGACTCGCCGAGCGCGGGCAGGACGACGTCCGTGCCCTCGGCGGTGCCTGCGCCGGCGGCGGCCTCGGCGGTGGGCGCCGGGGCGGGGGCGGCCTGCTCGGTGGACGGCGCCGCGGCCTGCGGGGCCGGCTCCGGAGCGGGGGCCGGAGCGGGGGCCGGGGCCTGTTCGGCGGCCGGGGCGGGGGCCGCGGCGGGGGCGCCGGTGCCGTCGTCGATGACGGCCAGCTCGGCGCCGACCTCGACGGTCTCGTCCTCGGCGACCTTGATGGAGGCCAGGATGCCGGCGGCGGGCGAGGGGATCTCGGTGTCGACCTTGTCCGTCGAGACCTCGAGCAGCGGCTCGTCGGCCTCGACGTGTTCACCCTCGGCCTTCAGCCAGCGGGTGACGGTGCCCTCGGTGACGCTCTCGCCGAGCGCCGGAAGGGTTACGGAAACCGCCATGGTTTCGGTTGCTCCTAACGAATTGCGGAAGTCTGAGTCGTCGCGTTCGTCGACCGAGGGTCAGTCGTGCGAGTGCAGCGGCTTGCCGGCGAGCGCCAGGTGCGCCTCGCCCATCGCCTCGTTCTGCGTCGGGTGGGCGTGGATGAGCTGGGCCACCTCGGCCGGCAGGGCCTCCCAGTTGTAGATCAGCTGGGCCTCGCCGACCTGCTCGCCCATGCGGTCGCCGACCATGTGGACGCCGACCACGGCACCGTCCTTCACCTGGACGAGCTTGATCTCGCCCGCGGTGTTGAGGATCTTGCTCTTGCCGTTGCCCGCCAGGTTGTACTTGAGAGCGACGACCTTGTCCGCGCCGTAGATCTCCTTGGCCTTGGCCTCGGTGATGCCGACGGAGGCGACCTCCGGGTGGCAGTAGGTCACCCGCGGGACACCGTCGTAGTCGATCGGGACGGTCTTCAGACCGGCCAGGCGCTCCGCCACCAGGATGCCCTCGGCGAAGCCGACGTGCGCCAGTTGGAGCGTCGGGACCAGGTCGCCGACCGCGGAGATGGTCGGGACGTTGGTGCGCATGTACTCGTCGACCAGGACGTAGCCGCGGTCCATGGCGACACCCTGCTCCTCGTAGCCGAGGCCGGCGGAGACCGGGCCGCGGCCGACGGCGACCAGCAGCACCTCGGCCTCGAACTCCTTGCCGTCGGCGAGGGTGACCTTGACACCGTCCTGGGTGTACTCGGCCTTCTGGAAGAAGGTGCCGAGGTTGAACTTGATCCCGCGCTTGCGGAACGCGCGCTCCAGGAGCTTGGAGGAGTTCTCGTCCTCGACCGGGACGAGGTGCTTCAGGCCCTCGATGACCGTCACGTCCGCGCCGAAGGACTTCCACACGGAGGCGAACTCGACGCCGATGACACCGCCGCCCAGGATGATCGCCGACTTCGGCACCCGGTCCATGACGAGGGCGTGGTCGGAGGAGATGATGCGGTTGCCGTCGATCTCCAGGCCGGGCAGCGACTTCGGCACGGAGCCGGTCGCCAGCAGGACGTGGCGGCCCTGGACGCGCTGGCCGTTCACGTCGACGGAGGTGGGGGAGGACAGCCGGCCCTCGCCCTCGATGTACGTCACCTTGCGGGACGCGATCAGACCCTGCAGGCCCTTGTACAGGCCGGCGACGACGCCGTCCTTGTACTTGTGCACGGCCGGGACGTCGATGCCCTCGAAGGTGGCCTTGACGCCGAACTGCTCGCTCTCGCGGGCCTGGTCGGCGATCTCGCCCGCGTGCAGCAGGGCCTTGGTGGGGATGCAGCCCCGGTGCAGGCAGGTGCCGCCGACCTTGTCCTTCTCGATCAGGGCGACGTCCAGGCCCAGCTGCGCCCCGCGCAGGGCCGCGGCGTAACCACCGCTACCACCGCCGAGGATCACTAGGTCGAAAACGGTGCTGGCGTCGTTCGCCACGTCACGTCCTCCATGCATGTGCGCCACGCCGGTCGTCGCTGACCGGTCGGCGGCTGGTGTCCGGCCGCTGTTGCTTCGGCCCTGTGGTTGGGGGCCCTGTCCTGCCGTGCCCCATCTTCGCACTTGTCGGGACCCGACGAGACGCCGGGCCGGGGTGTGAGACGTCCCACGTTCGGCCGAGCGCAGGGCGACGGGGCCCCGCTCTACCCGCGTGCGGGGCCCCGTCGCGCACGGCGCTCGTCAGCCGAGGTCGCCGGCCGCCGTCAGCTCGGCCAGCCGCACCAGCGTGCGCACCGCCGTGCCCGTGCCGCCCTTGGGCGTGTAACCGAACGGGCCGCCCTCGTTGAAGGCCGGACCGGCGATGTCCAGGTGCGCCCAGGTGATGCCCTCGCCCACGAACTCGCGCAGGAACAGGCCCGCGACCAGGCCGCCGCCCATCCGCTCGCCCATGTTCGCGATGTCGGCGGTGGGGGAGTCCATGCCCTTGCGCAGGTGCTCCGGCAGCGGCATCGGCCAGGCCGGCTCGCCGACCTCCTCGGCCGCCTCGTGCACCGCGGAGCGGAACGCGTCGTCGTTCGCCATGATCCCGAACGTCCGGCTGCCCAGCGCCAGCATCATCGCGCCGGTCAGGGTCGCGACGTCGACGATGGCGTCCGGCTTCTCCTCGGACGCGGCCCACAGGGCGTCCGCGAGCACCAGCCGGCCCTCGGCGTCGGTGTTGAGGACCTCGACCGTCTTGCCGCTGTACATGCGCAGCACGTCACCGGGGCGGGTGGCGGAACCCGACGGCATGTTCTCGGCCAGCGCCAGCCAGCCGGTGACGTTGACCTCCAGGCCGAGCCGCGCGGCGGCGACCACGGCGGCGAAGACCGCCGCCGCACCGCTCATGTCGCACTTCATCGTCTCGTTGTGGCCGGCCGGCTTCAGCGAGATGCCGCCCGAGTCGTAGGTGATGCCCTTGCCGACGAAGGCGAGGTGCTTGGCGGCCTTGGCGGAGGTGTACGACAGCTTCACCAGCCGCGGACCCGCCGCCGAGCCCGCGCCGACGCCGAGGATGCCGCCGTAGCCGCCCTTCTCCAGCGCCTTCACGTCGAGCACCTGCACCTTGATGCCGTGCTCCTTGGCCGCGGCCTGCGCGATCGCGGCGAACGCCTCCGGGTCGAGGTCGTTCGGCGGCATGTTGATCAGGTCGCGGGCGCGGTTGAGCTCCTCGGAGACGGCGGTGGCGCGCACGACGGCCGCCTTGTGCTCCCTGTCGCGGGGCCGGGCGCCGAGCAGCGCGGCCTCGGCGAGCGGCGCCTTGGACTTGCCCTTGCCCTTGGCGTCCTTGCCGTTCTCCTTGTACATGTCGAAGGAGTACGCGCCGAGCAGCACGCCCTCGCCGATCGCGCCGACGTCGCCGGCGTCGGCGACGGGCAGGGCGAAGGCGGCCTTCCGGGCGCCGGCGAGGGCGCGGGCGGCGACGCCGGCGGCCTTGCGCAGCGCCTCCGCGTCGTAGCCGGCGTCCTTCTCGGGCTCGGCGCCCAGGCCCACCGCCACCACGAGCGGGGCCTTGAAGCCGGACGGCGCCGGCAGCTTCGTCACCTCGCCCTCGGCGCCGGTGGCACCGAGGGTGTCCAGGACGCCGGCGAGTCTGCCGTCGTAGGCCTTGTCCACGGCCTCCGCGCCCGGTGCGACGACCGGGCCTTCGGCGCCCTTGGCGACACCGATCACGATCGCGTCGGCCCGCAGGCCGGGCGCCGCGGCGGTGCTGAGAGTGAGAGCAGTCACGGTGGTGAAATCTCGCTTCCGATGTGAAGTTGCTGGGGTCGAGCGGTGTGGGCCGGCCGGGCCCGGAAGCCGACCCCGGTTCGGCCCGAGGGTGCGGCTTCGGCGGGGTCTTCCCCGGTGCGGCGAACACTCCGGACGAGCCTACGCGCGTGCGCGGGCCCGCTCGTTCCCGCGATTGTTCACCCGGGGGCGGGCTCCTGGACATCCGTCGCGCGACCGGGGCGCTCCCGCCTCCGTGGGTACGGGTGGCGCCGGCCCCTCAGGGAGCGGCGGCGAGGGACGGGGCACCGGCCCCGGTGACCGCGGTGCCGGCCATCCGGTCGGCGAGGGAACGGCGGCCCGGGAGGAGGACGGGCAGCGCGTTGAGCAGGAAGACGCCGACGGCCGCCGCCCACACCAGCACCGACAGCACGAACTGCCCCTCGATCAGCAGCACGCAGGCGACGGCGTAGACCGCGACGTCGGCGGCGGTGGTGACGGCGGCGCGCAGCGCGGCGCGGCGGGGCAGGCACGGGGTGACCTTCAGGCCGAGCAGGCCCTTGCCGACGGTGCGCCCCGCGAGGGCCAGGCAGCCCCACTGGTAGAGGAACGTGACCAGGACCAGCAGCCCGAAGGCCTCCTCCACGTACAGCACCGCCTTGCCCCACAGCGACAGCCCGAGGGCCTCCGAGGCGCCGATGACGTCCCCGCGCGCGGTCAGCAGGTCGAAGCCGCCGCGGGTGGCGAGGTCGGGCACGTCGGCGACGAGCGCGGAGATCCGGTTGAAGGTGAGCACGCCGAGCCCGGTGGCCGCCGCGACCACCAGCGCGAAGTCGATCAGCCAGGCCATGGCACGACGGAGTTTCGGCACAGTCGTCCCCCGATCACGATCCCGTGTCCGTGTACGGCGGAAGAGATTAGCGCCCCAGGCACAGCACCAGCAGCGAAACCGTCGCGGCCGTCTCGGCGAGCGCCCCGAAGACGTCGCCGGTCACCCCGCCGAAGCGGCGCGTGCAGTGGCGCAGCAGGAGTTCGCCCGCCCCGGCCGCGGCGAGCACCGCGAGGGCCGTGCGGACGGCGTCGTACGCCCCGAAGCACGCGCCGGCCGCGGCTGCCGCGCCGGTCACCACGGCGGCGGCGCCCGCCGCGCCGCGCACCGGGACCACGCCGGCGACCGCGGCCCCCAGCCCCTCCGGCCGCGCGGCCGGCACGCCGGTCCGCGCGGCCAGGGTCAGCGCCAGCCGGGCCGCGGCCGCGGAGACGGCGGCGGCGAGCGCGCCCCGGGCCCACGAGCCGCCGTACACCTGGGCCAGCGCCGCCACCTGCGCGAGCAGGACCAGGACCAGTGTGATCACTCCGAACGGACCGATGTCCGACTGCTTCATGATCCGCAGCGCGTCCTCGGCGGGCTTCCCGCTGCCCAGCCCGTCCGCGGTGTCCGCGAGACCGTCCAGGTGCAGGCCGCGGGTGAGGACGGCGGGCACGGCGGCGGAGGCGACGGCGGCGAGCAGCGCGCCGGCGCCCACCCGCAGCAGCAGCACGCCGGCCGCGGCCGCGGCCACTCCGACGGCCGCCCCGGCGACCGGGGCGCACAGCATGCCGGCGCGCGCCGCGTCCCGGTCCCAGCGGGTCACCCGGACCGGTAGCGCGGTGAGGGTGCCGAAGGCGAAGCGGAGGCCGTCCGGCCAGGCGGGAGTGGTGGAGGGTGCGGACACCGGCGCAGGTTACCCGGCGGTCGGGAGAGCGGGGGAGACGGCCGTGGATAAAGTTCCCATATGGGACATTGGTGGGAGCGGAACATCATCGAGCCCGGCAAGCTGCCGCTGCTCCTCGCCCTGACCGCGTTCGTCCTGACGTTCCTGATCACCCGGACGATCACCCGCCTCATCCGGGCGGGCCGGGGGCCCTTCGGCAACGTCAAGGCCGGCGGACTGCACATCCACCACGTCGTCCCCGGCGTCGTCCTCACCGTCGTCGGCGGCTTCGGGGCGGTCACCAGCGGCCGGTACGGCTTCGGGGCGGCCGCCTGCGCGGTGCTGTTCGGCATCGGCGCGGGCCTGGTCCTCGACGAGTTCGCGCTGATCCTGCATCTCCAGGACGTCTACTGGACCGAGGAGGGCCGCCAGAGCGTCGAGGTCGTCGTGCTCACCGCGGCCGTGGTCGGGCTGGTGCTCGCGGGCTTCGCGCCGTTCGGCGTCAACGACATGAGCCAGCAGGAGCTGAACAATCGCGGCGCCGTCATCACGGCCGTCGTGATCGACTTCCTGTTCTCGCTGGCCGTCCTGCTCAAGGGCAAGGTCCGCATGGCGGTCTTCAGCGTGATCGTGCCCTTCGTCGGCGTGATCGGCTTCGTCCGGCTGGCGCGCCCCGGCTCCCCGTGGGCCCGCCGCTTCTACCGCGACCGTCCCCGCGCCCGTGCCCGCGCCCTCCTGCGCGCCTACCACCACGACCGCCGCTGGGCGGGCCCGAGCCGGGCGTTCCAGGACTGGCTGGGCGGCAAACCCGGCCCCGAGCCCACCCGGGCCCTGGAGCGCCGGTGACCGCGGCACACCGCGGGCGTCCGCACCGCGCGGCTGGGGCTGAGGCTCCGGCTCCGGCTCCGGCGGGGAGGCGGGGCCGCGCGGGAGGAGCAGGGCCCCGGCGATCGCCGCGAGGTGCTCCTTGCCGGCGAGGTTCTCCTTCAGGGCGACCTCCAGCACTATCGCGCACACCACCGCACCGACCGTGACGCGCGCGCCGTAGCGCCTGCCCAGGAACACGGCGAGACCGACCACCGCCGCCGACGGGCCGGTGTCGACGACCTGGGCGTCGGAGCGGGGCAGCCCCAGCGGGCCGCCGGGGCCGAGCGCGATGCCCACGCGCGCGTACAGCGTGCCGGCGAGCGTGGTGGCGTACGCGACGACGAGCGTCCGCCACCGGCCCAGGCAGATCTCCGCGAGCCCGAACACGACCAGGACCTGTGCCAGCGCCCCCCACGCGGGCAGGTCGAGGGCCGGCACGAACAGCGACAGGGGGGTGCGCAGGAGGGCCGCCCAGAGCGGGTCCGCGGCGCGCACGGCCCCGGCGTCCTGCACCAGCCCGTACCCCCACGACCGGTTCTGCGCGAAGTGCAGCAGTCCCGTCAGGCACACCGCCCCCACGGTCATCGGCACCGCCCGCCCGCGCCGTTCCCGCAGCGGCTCGCGTACGGCGACGTACAGCCGTCCCCATTCGGCGCGGGCCCAGCGGGCGGGAGCCGTCATCCGCGTGTCTCCAGGTGCTTGCGGTGCAGCCACTTCGGCAGGCCCGGCGCCTCCAGGAAGCCCTCCGCGCGTGCCGACGCCAGCGCGATGCGCGGGAGGTCCGCGCTCTTCTCGAAGAGCAGGAACCGCGGCTCCCACACCGGCCGGTACTTGGCGTTGGCGCGGTACAGCGACTCGATCTGCCACCACCGCGAGAAGAAACTGAGCAGCGACCGCCACAGCCGCAGCACCGGTCCCGCGCCGAGCCGCGAGCCGCGCTCGAAGACGGACCGGAACATCGCGAAGTTCAGCGAGAGCTGCGTGACGCCGATGTCCCCGGCGCGGCGCAGCAGCTCGATCACCATGAACTCCATCAGCCCGTTGTCGCTGTCGCGGTCGCGCCGCATGAGATCGAGGGACAGCCCCTTGGGCCCCCACGGCACGAAGGACAGCAGCGCCCGCAGCTCCCCCTGGGCGTCCGCGCACTCGAGCATCACGCACCGCCCGTCCCGCGGGTCCCCCAGCCGCCCCAGCGCCATGCTGAACCCGCGCTCGGTCGCCCCGTCCCGCCAGTCGTCCGCGCGCTCGATCAGGTACGCCATCTCGTCCTCGGGGATGTCCCCGTGCCGCCGGACGCGCACCGTGTACCCGGCGCGCCGGACCCGGTTGAACGCCTGGCGCACGGTCCGCATGGCCCGTCCGTCGAGGGTGAACTCGGCCACCTCGACGACGGCCTCGTCGCCGAGTTCCAGCGCGTCGAGCCCGTGCCGCGCGTACACGGTCCCGGCCTCCTCGCTCGCCCCCATCACCGCCGGGATCCACCCGTGCGCGCGCGCCTCGGCGAGCCACGGCTCGATGGCGCCGGGCCACGCCTCGGGGTCGCCGATCGGGTCGCCCGAGGCCAGCGAGACGCCGCCCACGAGCCGGTAGACGACGGCCGCCTTCTTCGTCGGCGACCACACCACGCTCTTCTCCCGCCGCAGCGCGAAGTATCCGAGCGAGTCCCGCTCACCGTACCGGTCCAGCAGCGCCCGCAGCCGCGTCTCGTCGTCCTCGGTGAGCGGGTCGACGGCGCGCCGGGAGCGGAACGCGGCGTAGAAGACAGCCAGCACCAGCGCGGTGCTCAGGACGTTGATGGCGACGTTGGCCCAGTTCGGCGCGTCGATGCCGGGGAAGCGGGACTCGTCCACGGCCACCGAGACCAGCCGGAGCGCGCCGTAGTGCCAGCGCTCCGCGAACGTCGAACGCGCGGCGTCCGGATCCTGGTTGGTGACCGTCACCAGCAGCGCGGCGAGCAGTGAGCAGACCAGCGTGCCGACGACCGCGACGGCGGCGGCGAGCTTCGGGTTGGACCGGTCGCCCTTGGCGTAGAACTCCCGCCGCCCGACGAGCAGCGCGGCGACGAACGCGGCGGTGAGGCCGAGGGAGACCCAGTTCTGGGCGTACCGGCGGACCTCCTCCAGCGACATGGCGAGGACGAACAGGGCGAGGAACGGGCCGGCCAGGGCGAGGTTGAGGATCCACGCGGCCCGCTTGCGCCGCCGCATGGTGATCGCCAGGAAGGCGGTGAACACCCCGGAGGCGAAGCCGGCGGTCAGCAGGTACGGCGTGAAGAGGTTCTCCTGGTTGTGCCGCCGTACGTCCTGCCCCAGGGAGACCCACACCGCACTGAGGAAGTTGACGAACGCTACGGCCCGCAGGTACCAGACGGCGAACGCGGCCGCTCGCCGCGGGGCAATTCGGGCATCTCCCATGAGTGAGTATCATATGGGCGATCCCTCTGCGAATCGCCTCAACCCCGCTCCCCCCGCGCGGTCACCCTCCGATTCCACCCCCGCTGTCACCCGATCTCCCCCACCCCACCCCAAGCCCCCAGCCCCGCCGACGCCCGGCCCCCGACCCGCCCGGCTCCGGCCCGGCGGTCCCGGCTCCGGCCCGGCGGCCCGGGGTCCGGCCTGGATGGCCCGGGGTCCGGCCTGGCGGTCCGCTCCGGCCTGGTGGCCTGGTGGCCCGACCCCGGGCCGGCGGCCGTGGTGGGTTTCAGGAACCGTCTCCGGTCTTGGCGGTCTCCGCGACCCCGGCTGCCCCGGGCGCCCCGGCGGTCTCCGGCTGTCGGATGCCCTGGGGGCTGGTGGCAATGGTGGGCTGTCGGCGTTGGCGCCCCCGATAGCTCCGGCCGCCCCCGGCGGCCTTGGCGGGCCTCCGGTCAGTCTCCCGCTTTTGGGCGCCCGGGGGCCGGCGGTCCCGGTGGCCTGCTCGGTCTCCTCGCCCGAATGGGGCGCGGGGAACTGCGCGACCCGCCACGACGGTGCAGGACGCGACCGATGGCACGGCCCGGCAGGCCCAGCGCAGCGCTCAGCTCGCCGGAATCTCCGGCGCCGCCCGAATGGGGCGCGGGGAACTGCGCGACCCGCCACGACGGTGCAGGACGCGACCGATGGCACGGCTCGACAGGCCCAGCGCAGCGCTCAGCTCGCCGGAATCTCCGGCGCCGCCCGAATGGGGCGCGGGGAACTGCGCGACCCGCCACGACGGTGCAGGACGCGAC
>NZ_JBFADM010000030.1:0-22088 GCF_040641355.1 Streptomyces sp. NPDC020996 | reverse complement strand
ACCGACGGCATGGCCCGGCAGGCCCAGCGCAGCGCTCAGCTCGCCGGAATCTCCGGCGAAGGCCCGAATGGGGCGCGGGGAACTGCGCGACCCGCCACGACGGTGCAGCACGCGACCGACGGCACGCTGCGGCCCTTCCAGCACAACGCCGCTCAGCCCGCCGGGAGGCTCGGCGGCCGCCCCCACGGGGCCTGCTCGGTCCCGCGGGCTTCCCGGTCCCTGGCGGACTGCCCGGCCCCGGTGGGCTTGCGGATTGTCGGCGGGGTCTGGCTGTCGGTGGTCAGGGGGCGGGGATGTCGGCGGTCTGGGCCGTGACGGTGGTGCCGATGGTGGCGGCGGGCCTCCGGCAGGGGGGTTTCCGGGGGTCTACGGGGTGCCGGTGGCGCCGGCTGCCTCTCCGGTTCCGGGGGTGTCGGCGTCCTCGGCGGGGGCGGTGGGCTCCGGGTTCCCGGAGATTTCCGGTTCGGCCTCGGCGGAGGGGGCCGGCTGCTCCGGGAGTTCGGCGGCGAGCGCGGCGGCCGCCTGAACCAGCGGCAGCGCCAGCAGCGCGCCCGCGCCCTCGCCCACGGTCACCCCCTGCGACAGCAGCGGCTCCAGGGCCATCCGGTCCAGCGCCTTGGCCTGCCCCGGCTCCCCGCTGTCGTGCGCCGCCAGCCACCAGTCCGGCGCCCGGAACGCGATCCGCTGCCCCACCAGCGCGCAGGCCGCGGCCACCACCCCGTCCAGGATCACCGGCATCTTGCGCACCGCGCTCTGCAGCAGGAACCCGGTCATCGCGGCGAGGTCGGCGCCGCCCACCGCGGCCATCAGCTGCAACTGGTCACCGAGCACGGGCCGCGCCCGGCGCAGCGCGTCCCGGATCGCCGCGCACTTGCGCATCCACGCCAGGTCGTCGATCGCCAGCCCGCCCCGCCCGGTCACCACGGATGCGTCGGTCCCGCACAGCGCGGCGACCAGCACGCCCGCCGGCGTCGTCCCGCCCACGCTCACATCGCCGAGCACCACCACGTCCGTACCGGAGTCGGCCTCCTCGTCGGCCACCGCGATCCCGGCCCGGAAGGCCGCCTCGGCCTCCTCCGGGGTCAGCGCGTCCTCGATGTCGATCCGCCCGCTGCCGCGCCGCACCCGGTGCCGCACGACCTCCTCGGGCAGGCTCTGCGGGTCGCAGTCCAGGGCCATGTCCACGACCCGCACCGGCACGCCGAGCCGCCGCGCCAGCACCGACACCGGACGGCCGCCCTCCAGCACGTCGCGCACCAGCCGGGCCGCGCTGCCCGCGGGCCGGGCCGAGACCCCCAGCCCGGCGATGCCGTGGTCGCCGGCGAAGAGGACCACACGCGGCCGTTCGACCGGCCGCACCGGCACGGTGCCCTGCGCC
Organism: Streptomyces sp. NPDC020996; assembly: GCF_040641355.1. Classification (NCBI taxonomy): domain Bacteria; kingdom Bacillati; phylum Actinomycetota; class Actinomycetes; order Kitasatosporales; family Streptomycetaceae; genus Streptomyces; species Streptomyces sp. NPDC020996. The sequence continues at coordinate 20,710 of NZ_JBFADM010000030.1, read as the reverse complement.
GCGGAAAGCCACTCACCCAGGTCGTCGAGGCGGCCCAGCGATCCGGGCGGCACGATCTGACGCTCCCGGCGCGCCTCCGCGTCGCGGCGCACCCCGCCGTCGGGGCGCTCGATCAGATCGGTGAAGTCGTCGAGATTAAGCGAGCTCATTCGCCGAACAGTACCGGCACCGATCGAACAGAGCCGCGCCACACGGTCACCCCGCGCACCCGGCGTCGTTGCCCCCAAGATCGCGATCCCATACTTTCCCTTTTGTCGAGTTTGTCGTACGCCTTGGGGAGTCGCCCGTGAACCGTCTGCGCACCCGCGTCCACGCCCTCGACCGGCGCCGCCGCCACCGCTCCGCGGCCCGCGCGCTGCTGCGGGTGCTGCCCGAACCGGAGAGCTGGCTGGACGTGGGAACGGGCTACGCCGACTTCCCGCACGCCGCCCGGGAGTTCTTCCCCTACACCGCCTTCGACGGCATCGACCCCACCGCCCGTGTCGAGTACGCCCGCCGCGCCGGCCGTGTCGAGGAGGCGTACGCCGGACAGGTGACGGACCCGCACATCACCTCGCTCCTGCGGGCCCGCTACGACGTCGTCACCCTGCTGCGGCACCGCTCGCCCGGCCCGCCGGACCCCGGCGCCGAACTGCGCGCCGCCCTCGCCGTCCTGCGCCCCGGCGGCCACCTCCTCGTGGAGGTGCCGGGGATGCGGTCGGACGGCGTCCGCGCGCACCTGGAGGCGCAGGGCTGCACGATCGTCACGCCGGCCGGCCGCTTCCCGGACCTCCTCGCGCCCGGCCGCCGTGTCATCGCGCGCCGCTGACCACGACCCCGGGCCACCGCCGAGATCCGCCCAGATCCGCCCAGATCCGTCCGGCTCCGCCCCGCGAGCGGCCGCACGTCAGCCCCGCAGCACCAGCGCCTGCCCCGCCACCACCAGCACCACCTGCTCGCACTCCGCCGCGAACGCGGTGTTCAGCCGCCCGAGTTCGTCGCGGTAGCGCCGCCCGGACGCCGTCGCCGGCACGATGCCGGAACCGACCTCGTTCGACACCGCGACGACCGTGCGCCGGGTCGCCCGCACCGCGTCCGTCAGTTCCCGCACCCGCTCCCGCAGCGCCCGCTCGCCCTCGTCCGCCCACACCGCGTCGTCCCATGCCCCGACGGAGTCCATCGCGTCCGTCAGCCACAGCGACAGGCAGTCGACCAGCAGCGGCGGCCCGTCCTCGGCCAGCAGCGGCACCAGATCGCACGTCTCGGCGGTACGCCAGGAACCCGGCCGCCGTTCCCGGTGCGCGGCGACCCGGGAGGCCCACTCGGTGTCGCCGGCCCGCGAGCCGCCCGTCGCCGCGTACAGCACGTCGGGAAACGCCTCCAGGCGCCGCTCGGCCTCCACCGACTTGCCCGACCGGGCGCCGCCGAGCACCAGCGTGCGCCGCGGCACGTCGGGCACGTCCTCGTAGGCGCCCACGACGAGCGTCGCCCCGTCCGGCACCGCCCGCGCCCCCGCCGCGGCCAGCCGCCGCCGCAACTCGGCGCCCGGCGGCACGTCGTGGTCGAGATGGACGGCGACCACGTCCGTCGTCGGGCCCGCCGCCCCGGCCGCCCGCAGCCCGGCGAGCGCGTCCGGACGGCCCACGACGTCGGCCAGCACCATGTCGTACACCGTCGCCCCGCCGGCCGCCGTCCCCGCCGGCGCACCCCCCGGCGGCAGGTACAGCAGCCGCTGCCCGTCCGGCCCGCTCACCTCGTACCCGGTGCCCGGCGCGTCCAGCGCGACCGCCCGCACCCGGTGCCCCGTCAGCAGCGCCAGTTCCCGCCCGTCCGGCACCCGCACGGGCTGCGGGAGCCCGGCCGGCACCTCCAAGGCAGGCCCGTCGTGCGGATGCGACAGCAGTACCTGCCGCACCCCGCCCAGCGACTGCCCGGCCCGCGCGGCCGCGAACACCGCCCCCGGCGTCAGGTCCAGCAGCAGCGTCCCGTCCACCAGCAGCGCGGTCGCCGCCCGCGCGTCGGGGCCGTGGGCGGCGGCGCAGGCGGCGCAGGGACAGTCGGGGCGGGGGAGTCCCGCGGGGGCACCGGTGCCGAGCAGAGTCACTTCCACGCAGCGATTTTCGCCTGTCACCGCCGGCCCCGCGTGACGGCGGCCGGGTGCGGGCGTACGGAAGCGCAGGACCGGGCGTGTACGGCCCGTGCGCGCCGGGCGTGTACGGTCCGTGCGCGCCGGGCGTGTACGGTCCGTGCGCGCCGGACGCCCGCGGCCCTGTGCCGGTGCGGCCGGTGCAGCGCATAGGCTTCGCAGCGGAAGCCGGACCGTGATCCGGCTTCCGCTCTGCAGGTGCCCAGACACGGGAGGCGTACATGGTGGCTTGGACGTGGCGGTTCGAGAAGGCCGACGGGGCGGAGGTCCAGCCCGCGGTGCAGCCCGAGGAGTTCACCACGCAGGGGGACGCCGAGTCCTGGATCGGGGAGCACTGGAAGGCCCTCGCCGAGGGCGGGGCGGACCAGGTACGGCTGTTCGAGGACTCGTCGGAGATCTACGGCCCGATGAGCCTGCACGCCGAGGAGGCGTAGCCGCGCACGCGCCCGCCGCGGGAGCACGGGGCGGCCCGCCGGCCGGCGGCCCCCCGCGCCCTGCTCACCGCCGGGGCGTCCCGGGCCTCGGCGGCCCCGGCCTCAGTCCCGCACGCCGCACAGATGCAGCAGCGCCGCGACCGAGCGGTACGGGTCCGTCCGCCCGGCCCGCTCCTCGACCGCCAGCAGCGTCTCCACGTCGGCCGGCGCCGCCCCGGCCCGGTCCGCCGCCGTGTCCGTGAACACGCGCACCCCGTACCAGGCGTGCAGCGGCGCCCCGATCCCCGCGAGGGTAGCCGTCAGGTCCTGGAGCCGGTCGGCCCGCAGGTCGGGCCCGGGGCGGGACGGGGGTTCCCCCGCTCGGTCGGAGTCGAGGGCGGCGGGCCGCGGCGCGGTGTCGAACGCGGCCAGCGCGCCCGCCCAGTCGCCGGACAGCCCCGGCAGCATCGCCGGCGCGTCCCCGTTGCACACCACCAGCGACAGCAGCCCGCCGTGCGCGAGCATCCGCGCCAGCCCGGCCAGCAGCGGGTCGGGCTCCTCGACGTACATGAGCACCCCGTGGCACAGCACCACGTCGAAGCTGCCCGGCAGGAAGTGCACGCCGGTGTCCCGCCCGTCGCCCTGGAGGAGCCGCACCCGCTCCCGGATGCCCTCCGGCTCGGCGGCGAGGGCCTGCCGGGCCGCGGAGATCATCCCGGGGTCCCGTTCGATCCCGGTCACCTGGTGTCCGGCCCGGGCCAGGCGCAGCGCCTGCGCGCCCCGGCCCATCCCGACGTCGAGCACCCGCAGCCGCCGCCCGACCGGGAACCGGGCGATGATCTGCTCGTCGACCTGCCGGGCGACGAGTTCCTGCCGTACCAGGTCGCGCAGACCGTCCGGCCCGCCCGGCGGGGCGTCCGCAGCGCCCTCGGGGAAAGACGTCGTGCTCAGGGCCGCTCTCCGCGCTTGACCTGCGGCTTCGGCAGCCGAAGCCGACGCATCTGCAGGGAGCGCATGAGCGCGTAGGCGACCGCGCCACGGCGGCCCTGGTCGGGGAAGCGCTCGGCGAGCCGCTTCTTGAGCCGGAAGCCGCTGAGGATCGAGTCCAGCACGATCATCACGACCACCACGAGCCACAGCAGCAGCGCGACGCTCTGCAGCGAGCCCACCGGCACCATGCTCAGCACGAGGATGACCACGGCCATCGGCAGGAAGAACTCCGCCACGTTGAAGCGGGAGTCGACCCAGTCGCGCGCGAACTTGCGGACCGGGCCCTTGTCACGGGCCGGCAGGTACCGCTCGTCGCCGCCGGCCAGCGCCTGGCGCTGCCGTTCCAGCGCCGCGCGGCGCTCCTCGCGCTGGCGCCTGGCGGCGTCCTTGCGCGTCATCGACGTTTTGGCGACGCTGCGGCGCTGGGACTGGGCCTCACTGCGTTTCGGCGTGGGGCGTCCCTTGGGGGCCTGCGGGTCGCGGGGCTGCTTGGAGCCGGTCACCGGCGCCTTGTCGGCGACCGGGGCCTTCTCTTCCTTGGCACGGCTACGGAACACAAAACCCAAGGGTACGGGGTGCCCGGGGTTGGTCCCCAGCCCGGCGGGGAACGATCCGGCAACGCCGGTCGTCATGTAAAGGACAGAGGGGACGTTGTGCGCGCTTCCGCATCCCGGGGGGACACCTACTCCTCACGCCGGAGCGTCGGCGGGCGCAGTCGTCCTCGGGGATGAGCCCATCCGTCCCCGAACAGTGCGTCAATGGATGCAGGGCCCGTACTGTGGGTTCTGTCGCAGAGCTGGAGCTGGAAGTCCGTCAGAAGGGGGCGCGCGAAGCCCATGAGCGGTGTCATGAAGCGTATGGGGATGATCTTCCGCGCGAAGGCGAACAAGGCCCTTGACCGGGCCGAGGACCCGCGCGAGACCCTCGATTACTCCTACCAGAAACAGCTGGAGCTGCTCCAGAAGGTCCGCCGTGGTGTCGCCGACGTGGCCACCTCGCGCAAGCGACTGGAACTCCAGCTCAACCAGCTGCAGCAGCAGTCCTCCAAGCTGGAGGACCAGGGCCGCAAGGCACTCGCGCTGGGCCGTGAGGACCTGGCCCGCGAGGCGCTGTCGCGCAAGGCCGCGCTCCAGCAGCAGGTGACGGACCTGGAGACGCAGCACGCGACGCTGCAGGGCGAGGAGGAGAAGCTCACCCTCGCGGCCCAGCGCCTGCAGGCCAAGGTCGACGCCTTCCGCACCAAGAAGGAGACCATCAAGGCGACCTACACCGCCGCGCAGGCCCAGACCCGCATCGGCGAGGCGTTCTCCGGCATCTCCGAGGAGATGGGCGACGTCGGCCTGGCGATCCAGCGTGCCGAGGACAAGACGGCCCAGCTGCAGGCCCGCGCCGGCGCGATCGACGAACTCCTCGCCTCGGGCGCCCTGGACGATCAGTCCGGCATGCACAAGGACGACATCCAGGCCGAGCTTGACCGGCTCTCCGGTGGTACGGATGTAGAGCTGGAACTGCAGCGCATGAAGGCCGAGCTGGCCGGAGGCCCGGCCGACCGCCAGGCCATCGAGGGCGGCACCGGTCAGGCCGGGTCCCAGCAGCAGCCGCAGGACACCCCGCGCTTCGACAAGCAGTAGGGGCCCACGCCGAGGAGGGCGACGTGATCGTACGGATCATGGGGGAGGGGCAGGTGAGGCTGGCCGACAGCCACCTCGCCGAGCTGAACCGCCTGGACGACGAGCTCCTGAGGGAGATGGACAGCGGCGACGGCCCCGGCTTCCGCCGCACCCTCCAGGCCCTGCTGTCCAAGGTCCGCGAACTGGGCGCCCCGCTCCCCGACGACTCCCTGGAGCCGTCGGAGCTGATCCTGCCGTCCCCGGACGCCACGCTGGAGGAAGTACGGGAGCTCCTGAGCGACGACGGGCTGATCCCCGGGTGACCCCGGCGGGCCGGCGGCGCGTCCCCGGGACGGCGGACCCCGGGGGCGGGCGGGGCGGCCACGGTCACCGGGCGCTCCGGCGCCCGCCGGGCACCCGTACCGTGCAGGCGTGAGCACCCTCGAACGCGCCAGATGCCGGCTGACCGCGCACCCCCTGGCGCTGGACGCGGCACTGGCGGGCGGGGTTCTGGTCTGCATGGTGGCCGGCTCGTTCGTGGACCCCCGCGGCAGCGACGGCGTCACCTGGGGCGTGCGCACCCCGGACCCGCTCAGCCTCGTGCTGATGGTTCTCGGCGCGCTCGCCCTGGTCTTCCGCCGCCGCGACCCGAGAACGGTCCTCGCCCTCACCGTCACCGTCTCCGTGGTCGAGTGCGTCACCGGCGACCCCCGTGCCCCGGTCGCCATGTCCGCCGTGGTGGCCCTGTACACCGTCGCCTCCACCACCGACCGCCCCACCACCTGGCGGCTGGGCCTGCTCACCATGACGGTCCTCACCGGCACCGCGATGCTCGCCGGCCCCCTGCCCTGGTACGCCCAGGAGAACGTCGCCATCCTCGCCTGGACCGGCATCGGCGCCACCGCCGGCGACGCCGTCCGCAGCCGCCGGGCCGTCGTCCAGGCCATCCGTGAGCGCGCCGAGCGGGCCGAACGCACCCGCGAGGAGGAGGCCCGCCGCCGCGTCGCCGAGGAACGCCTGCGCATCGCCCGCGACCTGCACGACGTGGTGGCCCATCACATCGCCCTGGTCAACGTCCAGGCCGGGGTCGCCGCGCACGTCATGGACAAGCGGCCCGACCAGGCCAAGGAGGCCCTCGCCCACGTACGGGAGGCCGGCCGCTCCGCGCTCAACGAGCTGCGCGCCACCGTCGGCCTGCTGCGGCAGTCCGGCGACCCGGAGGCCCCCACCGAACCCGCCCCCGGCCTGGCCCAACTCGACGAACTCGTCGACACCTTCCGCAGCGCCGGCCTGTCCGTCGAGGTCGCCCGCGCCGACCAGGGCACCACCCTGCCCGCTGCCGTCGACCTGGCCGCCTACCGGATCGTCCAGGAGGCCCTGACCAATGTGCGCAAGCACGCCGGCGGCACGGCGAAGGCCGAGGTGAGCGTGGTCCGCGTGGGACCGAACATCGAGGTCACCGTCCTCGACGACGGCGCCGGCGAGGACGGCGGACCGGACGGCGACGGCGACCCCGGCGAACCGGACGACGGCGGACACGGCCTGCTCGGCATGCGCGAGCGCGTCACCGCCCTGCGCGGCACCCTCACCACCGGCCCCCGCTACGGCGGCGGCTTCCGCGTCCATGCGATCCTGCCGGTCAAGACCCCCCGCCCCCGCACCGCGGAGGACCCCGCATGACCATCCGCGTCCTGCTCGCCGACGATCAGGCCCTGCTGCGCAGCGCCTTCCGCGTCCTCGTCGACTCCGAGCCCGACATGGAGGTCGTCGGCGAGGCGTCCGACGGAGCCGAGGCGGTGCGGCTGGCCCGGCAGGAGCGGGCCGACGTGGTGCTGATGGACATCCGCATGCCCGGCACGGACGGCCTCGCGGCCACCCGGACGATCGGCGCCGACCCGTCCCTCTCCCACGTCCGCGTGGTCATCCTGACGACGTTCGAGGTCGACGACTACGTCGTGCGGTCGCTGCGCGCGGGCGCCTCCGGCTTCCTCGGCAAGGGCTCCGAGCCCGAGGAACTGCTCAACGCCATCCGGGTCGCGGCGGGCGGCGAGGCCCTGCTCTCCCCGGCCGCCACCAAGGGCCTGATCGCCCGCTTCCTGGCCCAGGGCGGCGCGGGGGACGACGACGACCGCGACCCGGCCCGCGCCGGACGCCTGGAGGCGCTGACCGTGCGGGAGCGCGAGGTGCTGGTCCAGGTCGCCGGCGGCCACTCCAACGACGAGATCGCCGAACGCCTGGAGGTCAGCCCTCTCACGGTGAAGACGCACGTCAACCGCGCCATGGCCAAGCTCGGCGCCCGCGACCGCGCCCAACTCGTCGTCATCGCCTACGAGTCCGGACTGGTCCGGCCACGGTCGGAGTGAGCCGCCCTGGGGGCGGCCGCCCCCGGAGCGTCCGGCGGCGGCGTGTGCGGGCGGCGGCGTGTGCGGGCGGCGGCGTGTGCGGGCGGCGGCGTGTGCGGGCGGTGGCGTGTGCGGTCGACGTCGCCCCGAGTCGTCCGCCGCCCCCCGAGTCGTGTGCCGCCCCCGAGCGGTCTGCCGTTTCCCAGCCGTCCGCCGTCCGCCGTCCGCCGTCCGCCGTCCTCAGCCGTCCGCCGTCCCCAGCCGTCCGCCGCGCGCACCGCGCACTGCTCGGCCGGCCGTCCGGCGGCGCCGGGCCGGCGCCCAGGGGAGGCGTGCGGGGGCGCGCCCCGTGCTGCCGTCGCGCGCCCCCGGAGCGCGTCGGGCGTAGGTGAACCCGGAGTGCGCCGGGGGCGAGCCGCGGGCACGGCCGAGGCCCGGCTCCCCGGGAACGGGTCCCGGGAACGGGGAGCCGGGCCTCGGCGGGGATGTCGAGAGCCCTACGGCAGCGCCAGCATCCGCTCCAGCGCCAGCTTCGCGTACGCCTCGGTCTCCTTGTCGACCTGGATCCGGTTGACCAGGTTGCCGTCGGCCAGGGACTCCAGGGCCCAGACCAGGTGCGGCAGGTCGATGCGGTTCATCGTCGAGCAGAAGCACACCGTGCGGTCGAGGAAGACGATCTCCTTGCCCTCCGGAGCGAAACGGTTCGCCAGCCGGCGGACCAGGTTCAGCTCCGTGCCGATCGCCCACTTGGAGCCGGCCGGGGCCGCCTCCAGCGTCTTGATGATGTACTCCGTCGAACCGACGTAGTCCGCCGCGGCCACGACCTCGTGCCGGCACTCGGGGTGGACCAGGACGTTCACGCCCGGGACGCGCTCGCGCACGTCCTCGACCGACCGCAGGTCGAAGCGGCCGTGCACCGAGCAGTGACCCCGCCACAGGATCATCTTCGCGGCCCGCAGCTCCTCCGCGGTCAGCCCGCCGTTCGGCTTGTGCGGGTTGTAGACGACGCAGTCCTCCAGGGACATGCCCATGTCCCGCACCGCGGTGTTGCGGCCCAGGTGCTGGTCCGGCAGGAACAGCACCTTCTCGCCCTGCTGGAAGGCCCACTCCAGGGCCCGCCGCGCGTTCGAGGAGGTGCAGATCGTGCCGCCGTGCCGGCCCGTGAACGCCTTGATGTCCGCGGAGGAGTTCATGTACGAGACGGGCACGACCTGCTCGGCCACGCCGGCCTCGGTCAGCACGTCCCAGCACTCGGCGACCTGCTCGGCGGTGGCCATGTCGGCCATCGAGCAGCCGGCGGCGAGGTCGGGCAGGACGACCTTCTGGTCGTCGGAGGTCAGGATGTCCGCGGACTCCGCCATGAAGTGCACACCGCAGAACACGATGTACTCGGCTTCCGGGCGAGCGGCCGCGTCCCGGGCCAGCTTGAAGGAGTCGCCGGTGACGTCCGCGAACTGGATGACCTCGTCGCGCTGGTAGTGGTGGCCGAGCACGAAGACCTTGTCGCCGAGCCGTTCCTTGGCGGCGCGGGCGCGCTCCACCAGGTCCGGGTCGGACGGCGACGGGAGCTCCCCGGGACACTCGACGCCCCGCTCGCTGCGCGGATCGGCCTCACGACCGAGGAGCAGCAGGGCGAGGGGCGTCGGCTGTACGTCGAGCTCCTGGGTGTGGGCGGTGGTCACGTCACGCACCCTTTCTACTTTTCGTCGAACTGACGCTATCTATCATAACCCGGTTCATGTCACTTTGACGATGGTCATCGCGTCGATGTGACGTGAATCCCCGTCAGTCGTTTTCCGCCCCCCATCGCATGTGCGAGCATGAGGAGGGAACGAAAAGACAGACACCCGGCCCGGAATGAATCCGCGGCCCCGCCGGTTGCAACCGTCGGCAAGCAGTCTCCGTACAACCCGGGAGAGATCAGATGTCCGTATCGGACGAGACCACCACCGTCACCGACGGCATCATCCTGACCGACGCCGCCGCGGCGAAGGTCAAGGCCCTGCTCGACCAGGAAGGCCGGGACGACCTCGCCCTGCGCGTCGCCGTCCAGCCCGGCGGCTGCTCCGGCCTGCGCTACCAGCTCTTCTTCGACGAGCGTTCCCTCGACGGCGACGTGGTGAAGGACTTCGGCGGGGTCAAGGTCGTCACCGACCGCATGAGCGCCCCGTACCTCGGCGGCGCCACCGTCGACTTCGTGGACACCATCGAGAAGCAGGGCTTCACGATCGACAACCCGAACGCGACGGGCTCCTGCGCCTGCGGCGACTCCTTCAGCTGAGCCCACCCCGCCACTCCGGCACCCCGCCACTCCGGCACTCCGGCATGACGAAGGCGGCGGTCCCCACGACAGGGGCCGCCGCCTTCGCCGTGTCCGCCGCTGCCGCTGCTACCTCACCCCGGACCGCTGCGGCAGCCGGGCCCCGGGCTTCGTCCGCGGGATCGGCTTGCCGTCGGAGCCCACCACCGTGCGGTCGCCGAGCGGCTCGTCGAGGTGGAGCACCTTCCGGTACTGCTTGGCGATCATGATGCAGACCTTGTCCGGCCACGGCGTCTCGGTGACCGTCACCGTCACCTTGTCCGGGCTCTCGCTCGCTTTCGCCTCGTAGTCCGCGCACACCCCGCCCGTGAAGATGACGGTCAGCTCGCGGTCGTCGGCGCTGTAGCCGTCCACCTTCACGTCCCGAGGCGCCGCCGTGGCGGAGGGAGCGCCCGAGGGGGTGCCGGACACCAGGTACTCCGGGTCGACCGCGGGACGCGTCACCGTGACGGTGTCCCGCGCGCCCGGCGGCCGCACCTCGAACAGCCAGGACGGCACCAGCGCCGGCCGTCCGTCCACGGCGTGCGCGGCCAGCCCGAACACCGCGCCCTCGACCGTGGCGGCAGGCCGCGCGGACGTGGCCGTCGCACCCGGCGACGACTGCCCGCACGGCGCCTCCAGCCGGTCCTTCAGCGGAACCGGACTGGCGCAGCCCCCGATGCCCGTCCGACGGCCGGCCGGTGGAGCCGCGTTCACCGCGTCGAGCGTCTCGCGCGCACCCAGCACGGGGTACGTGTCGCCCTTCACCGGCGCCTTCAGCCGGCCGTTGCCGCCGACCACCTCGCCCTGCGCGTTCACCGTCAGCCCGGTCGTCCAGCCGTACGTGGGCAGCCCGCCGACCACCGGGTCGGCGTTGACGACCCGCTGCGCGCCCATGACCCGGCTCGCGTCCACCTTGGCGGCGTCCTGGCCGGCCGCCTTCAGCACGGGTGCGGCGGCCTTCTTCGCGGCGGCCTCGCTCACCGTGCGGCCGGCCGGGTTCGCGGGGTCCTTCGTGCATACGAGGGTGCCCTCGCAGGCGTCGGTGCCGGCGGCGTACCGGTGGAACGTCCAGGTGCCCGGCGCCTGCCGGTCCACCACCAGGCTGGGCCCCGACCCGTCCTTCGCCGGGCCCACCCGCCAGGACCGCCCCCGCGCCACCGGCGTTCCGTCGAGCCCGAGGGCCTTCGCCAGCCGGGCCACCTCCTCCTCGGTCACCTGGCCGGCCGCCCGGTACACGGGCGCCGAGTCCGGCCCGTCCGGGAGGGCGCCGTCGACCCGGTACGTCGTGCCGTACGGGTCCGGCTCGCCGGGCGCGATCCCGTTGCTGCCGCCCTCGGACCCGCCGTCGAGGGCGAGCGGCGGGGGAGTGCCGTCGCCGCCGGGTGCCCCCGGACCGCTGCCGCCGGACCCGCCCGAAGCGTTGGCGGCGAGATGCGCCCCGCCCGCCCCGACGAGCAGCACGGCGGCGGCGACCGACGCGACAACCGCCGGGGAGCGCCGCCGGGGCACTCGCGCACCGGCATCGTGGGCCTGCCGCTCGCCGGGACCGGGAGTGGCACCGGGAACCCCGGCTTCGCCCTCACCGACACCGGAGAGTGCCCCGGCCTCGCCCTTGCCGGGCGCGGTGGCAGTCCCGGCTTCGCTCTTGCCGGCCGCGGAGGGTGTCCCGGCCTCGACCTCGTCGGGCGCGGTGGCGGTCTCTGCCTCGCCCTTGCCGGGAGCGGAGAGCATCCCGGCCTCGCCTTCGCCGACTGCGGGGAGCGTCCCGGCCTCGCCCTTCCTGGCCGCGGAGGCGGTCCCGGCCTCGTCTTCGCCGACCGCGGAGGCAGGCCGCGCCTCGTCCTTGTCGGTCGTGAGGGGGGTCTGCGCCTCGTCCGTGTCGGTCGTGAGGGGGTTCTGCGTCTCGTCCTTGTCGGCTGCGGAGGGTGTTCCGGGTCCGCCCGCATCCGCCGCGGGGGCCACGTCGGGCCCGCTCTCGTCGGCCCGGGAGGGCGCCGCGGGGTCCCGTTCTTCCGGGCGGCCGGAGTCACCGGCCTGGGTCTCGCCCAAAGGGGCGGAGCCTTGCGCGGGGGTGTCGTCGCCGGAGGCGGAGCCCTTCGCGCGGGTGCCGTCCCCAGGGGCGGAGCCCTTCGCGGGGGTCTCGGCCCCAGGCGCGGAGCCCTCCGCGCCGGGTGCGTGCCCGGCGTCGGAGGACCTGCTCTCGTCGTCGCCGGCGGGTCCGACGACGTCGTCGTTGTCGGGTCGCTCGGTGTTCACCGCATCGCTCCTTCGGCCGCACTGTCCCGGTAACCCCGACCCGGCCCTGCCAAAACGGTCGGCCGGAGGGTCGTGTCGCGCATCCCCTTCACGGGGGACGGCGATGGGACGCGGCGGGGGAGCGTACGGTTCCCCGAACGCGCCGATCCGCGCTACCGCGGCGGCTTCAGTCGCCGTAGTCCGACATCGCCTCCAGCAGCCGGGCCGAGTCCGGCGGAACCGTCACGCCGTGAATGTGCGAGGGGGAGACCGGCCGGGCGGCGGCCCTGTCGGGAACCGCCCAGTGCGGGGCCATCCGGGCGCAGTCGCCGCGCAGCGACGCGAGGCCGCCTTCCAGATCGGCCGGGGCCGGGGAGTGGACGTCGAGGTTGGTCATACCGGCACCGTAGGCACGCCGGAGACGGCGAAGAAAGATCTACTATTGGGTAGTTTCCATGCTTCGAAGGCGTGCCGGACCCGGTAGCGTGAACCGTCAACCCAGTTTTCTCCCCACAGGAGAGTCCACGCCGTGCGCATCGCAGTCACCGGCTCCATCGCCACCGACCACCTCATGACCTTCCCCGGCCGATTCGCCGACCAGCTCGTCGCGGACCAGCTGCACACGGTCTCGCTCTCCTTCCTGGTCGACAACCTCGACGTCCGTCGCGGCGGCGTCGGCGCGAACATCGCCTTCGGCATGGGGCAGCTCGGCACGAAGCCGATCCTGGTCGGCGCCGCCGGCTTCGATTTCGACGGCTACCGCGCCTGGCTGGAGCGGCACGGCGTCGACACCGACTCCGTACGCATCTCCGAGACCCTGCACACCGCCCGCTTCGTGTGCACCACCGACGCCGACCACAACCAGATCGGCTCCTTCTACACGGGCGCCATGAGCGAGGCCCGCCAGATCGAGCTCAAGACCGTCGCCGACCGCGTCGGCGGCCTCGACCTGGTCCTGATCGGCGCCGACGACCCGGAGGCGATGCTCCGGCACACCGAGGAGTGCCGCTCGCGGGGCATCCCGTTCGCCGCCGACTTCTCTCAGCAGATCGCCCGCATGCACGGCGACGAGATCCGGATACTGCTGGACGGCGCCACGTACCTGTTCTCGAACGAGTACGAGAAGGGCCTGATCGAGAGCAAGACCGGCTGGAGCGAAGAGGAGATCCTCGGCCGGGTCGGCCATCGCGTCACCACCCTCGGCTCGCGCGGCGTGCGCGTCGAGCGGGCCGGCGAGCCGGCCATCGAGGTCGGCACCCCCGACGAGGAGCGCAAGGCCGACCCCACCGGGGTCGGCGACGCCTTCCGCGCCGGCTTCCTCTCCGGCCTGGCGTGGGGCGTCTCCCTGGAGCGCGCCGCCCAGATCGGCTGCATGCTCGCCACGCTCGTCATCGAGACGGTCGGCACCCAGGAGTACCAGCTGCGCCGCGCCCACTTCATGGAGCGCTTCACCAAGGCCTACGGCGACGAGGCCGCCTCCGAGGTCAAGAAGCACCTCAACTAGCACCTCGGCCGACGCCCCGGCCGGCGCGTCCGCCGGGGCGTCGGCGCGTCAGGACAGCCGGCGGACCACGTACGCCGATCCGCGGTCCGCCGGCTCCTCGCCGACGTACTCCTGGCCCCGCATCTCGCACCACGCGGGGATGTCCAGACGCGCCGCCTCGTCGTCCGACAGGACGCGGACCCGGCCGCCCACCGGGACCTCGCCGATGACCTTGGCGAGTTCGATCACGGGGATCGGGCAGCGCCTGCCGAGGGCGTCCACCACGAGGGCGTCGTCCCGGACGACCGCCTCCGACGCCGGTGCCGCGAGCTTGTCCCGCACCGCGGCCACCGCCCCGGGCAGCACCTCCAGGAACCGCTCGACGTCCTCCGCCGGCGTCCCCGGCGGCAGCGACACCCGCACGTTGCCCTCGCTCAGCACCCCCATCGCCCTGAGCACATGGCTGGGCGTCAGCGTGCTGCTCGTGCACGACGACCCGGAGGAGACCGAGAAGCCGACGCGGTCCAGCTCGTGCAGCAATGTCTCCCCATCGACATAGAGACACGAGAACGTGACGGTTCCGGGCAGGCGGCGGACGGGATCCCCGACCACCTCCACGTCCGGCACCAGCGCCGGCACCCGGGACCGGATCCGCTCCGTCAGCTCCCGCAGCCGTGCCGCCTCCCGCTCCGCCTCCGCGCGCACCGCCCGCAGCGAGGCGGCCGCCGCCACCACGGCCGGCAGGTTCTCGAAGCCGGGGGAGCGCCCCGACTCCCGCTCGTCCGCCGGGCCCTGCGGCGCGAACCGCACCCCCTTGCGTACGACGAGCAGTCCGACCCCCGACGGGCCGCCCCACTTGTGGGCGCTCGCCGCCAGCAGCGACCAGTCGCCGCCGACCGGTCCCCAGCCCAGCGACTGCGCCGCGTCCACCAGCAGCGGCACGCCCGCCGCCCGGCACGCCTCGGCCACGGCCGCCACCGGCTGCTCGGTGCCCACCTCGTGGTTGGCCGACTGCAGGCACGCGAGCGCGGTGTCCGGGCGCAGGGCGTCCGCGTAGCCCTGTACGGTCACCGCGCCCGTGCGGTCCACGGGCACCTGGGTCACCGTTCCGCCGTCCGCCTCGAACACCTCCGCCGAATGGAGGACCGAGGAGTGTTCCACGGCTGACACGATCAGGTGACGTCCGATCCGCCGCCGTCCGGCCAGCGCGCCCGCGATCCCGGTGTGCACGGCGCGGGTGCCGGAGGAGGTGAAGACGAGTTCGTCCGGCCGGCAGCCCACGGCCTCGGCGGCCGCCTCGCGGGCCGCGTCCAGCAGCAGCCGGGCGCGCCGTCCCTCCCGGTAGGGACGCGACGGATCGGCCCATCCCTCGTCGAGCGAGGCGAGCAGCGCCTGACGGGCCACGGGGTGCAGAGGAGCGGCGGACGCCGCGTCGAAGTAGGACACACGGCAACGCTAGGACCCCGGCCGGCACAACGACCCCCAGGGGCACGACCGCCCAACCCCAGCCCCACCGCCGGGCCGCACCCGCAGCATTGCCGCGCCACACCCCCGCCACCTTGCCGGGCCGCGCCCGCCCCCCGTGGCGGCGCTCGCCGCTCCGCCGGGCCGCGCCCGCAGCCTTGCCGGGCCGCACCCGCCGCCCGTGGCGGCGCTCGCCACCTTGCCGGGCCGCACCCGTAACCTTGCCGGGCCACACCCCCGCCACCTTGGTGGGCCCCGCCCGCCCCCGTGGCGGCGCTCGCCTCCCCGCCGGGCCGCGCCCGCAGCCTTGCCGGGCCACACCCCCGCCACCTTGCCGGGCCGCGCCCGCCGCCCCGCCGGGCTGCGCTCGCCGCCCCGCCGGGCCGCAGGCTCCGACTTCGGCGCGTCGTGCCCGCTGCCCTGCGGGCCCTGATCCCGCGGCGCCAAAAGCCTCCTGTCCCTGCCGGGCCGCGCCCGCCCCGCCGCCCTCGCCGGGCCGCCGCCCTCGCCGGGCCGCCGCCCTCGCCGCCCCGCCGCCCTCGCCGCCCCGCCGCCCTCGCCGGGCCGCCCCTCGCTGCCGCGCCGCGTCCGCCGGTGCCGTGCCCGCTGCCCCCCTGGCCGCCCCGACGCGCCCGCATTCCCCACCCGGGCCGCACCCCCGCCCTGCCGCCCCCGTCGGCGCCGCGCCCCCGCCCCGACGGCCCCGTCAGGGGCCTGAGCGCCTGTCACCGGTGGGCCTTGGCGGGGGAGCCGACCCCTTCGGCTGAGCGCACGGCGCGTTGGGGACCCTCCCCGCGCGACCCCAAATGGCGTCGGCTAGGGTTTGCTCCGCATAAACATCCAAACCCCTGCCCGACGCAGGGCGGCGACCGACCAGCGAGAAGGCCGCAGCCGATCCGCGCGGGCGAGACTCTCGGGAAGGCGCTACGTGAGTCCCAACGGCTCCGACCGCTCGCCGCGGCGCCCGATGCGGCGGAAGCTGCTGCAGGCACTGACCGCGGCCCTGGTCCTGGCGACCGCCACCGGTTGCACATACAAGGACTTTCCTCGCCTGGGTATGCCCAACCCGGCCTCGGAGGAGGCTCCGCGGATCCTCTCCCTGTGGCAGGGATCCTGGGCCGCCGCGCTCGCCGTCGGCGTGCTGGTGTGGGGTCTGATTCTGTGGAGCGCCATGTTCCACCGGCGCAGCCGCACCAAGGTCGAGGTCCCTCCGCAGACCCGGTACAACATGCCCATCGAGGCGCTGTACACGGTCGTCCCGCTCCTGATCGTCTCGGTGCTGTTCTACTTCACCGCCCGGGACGAGTCGAAGCTCCTCGACATCAAGAAGAAGCCCGACGTCACGGTCAACGTCGTCGGCTTCCAGTGGAGCTGGGCGTTCAACTACATCAGCCCCGTCGCCGGCTCGACCGGTGATGCGAAGACCGACAAGAACCTGGACGCCATTCCGAAGCGGTACAAGGACAAGTTCCCGGCCGACGCGGGCGGCGTCTACGACATCGGCACCCCGGCCACGAGGAACCCGCAGACCGGCAACCCCGGCCCGACGCTGTGGCTCCCCAAGGGCAAGACGGTCCGCTTCGTCCTCACCTCGCGGGACGTCATCCACTCCTTCTGGGTGGTGCCGTTCCTGATGAAGGTGGACGTCATCCCGGGCCACACCAACGCCTTCCAGGTGACCCCCAACAAGGAGGGCACCTTCCTGGGCAAGTGCGCCGAGCTGTGCGGCGTCGACCACTCCCGGATGCTGTTCAACGTGAAGGTCGTCTCCCCTGAGCGCTACGAGCAGCACCTCAAGGACCTCGCGAAGAAGGGGCAGACCGGTTACGTTCCCGCCGGCATCGCGCAGACGAGCCACGAGAAGAACCGGGAGACGAACAACCTGTGAGCACCGTCAACGAACCCAAGGGCGCCGCGGCAGCAGGGTCCTACTACGAGGACGAGCTGCCGGTCCGGCGCCAGAACCGCGGCAGTGTCGTGGTCAAGTGGCTGACCACGACCGACCACAAGACCATCGGTACGCTGTACATGGTCACGTCGTTCGCGTTCTTCTGCATCGGTGGCGTGATGGCGCTGCTGATGCGCGCCGAGCTGGCCCGTCCGGGCCTGCAGATCCTCTCCAACGAGCAGTTCAACCAGGCCTTCACCATGCACGGCCTGATCATGCTGCTGATGTTCGCGACGCCGCTGTTCGCCGGCTTCGCCAACTGGATCATGCCGCTGCAGATCGGCGCCCCTGACGTCGCCTTCCCGCGGCTGAACATGTTCGCCTACTGGCTGTACCTGCTCGGCTCGCTGATCGCGGCGGCCAGCCTGCTGACCCCGAACGGCGCCCCCGACTTCGGCTGGTTCATGTACGTCCCGCTGTCGGACGCGATCCACACCCCCGGCATCGGCGCCGACATGGGCATCATGGGCCTGGCCCTCTCCGGCTTCGGCACCATCCTCGGCTCGGTCAACTTCATCACCACGATCATCTGCATGCGCGCCCCCGGCATGACGATGTTCCGCATGCCGATCTTCACCTGGAACGTGCTGCTGACCGCCCTGCTGGCGCTCATCGTCTTCCCGGTGCTGGCCGCCGCGCTGTTCGCGCTGGAGGTGGACCGCAAGTTCGGCGCCCACATCTTCGACCCCGCCAACGGCGGAGCGCTGCTGTGGCAGCACCTGTTCTGGTTCTTCGGCCATCCCGAGGTGTACATCATCGCGCTGCCGTTCTTCGGCATCGTCAGTGAGGTCATCCCGGTCTTCTCCCGCAAGCCGATCTTCGGCTACATGGGCCTGGTCGGCGCCACCATCGCCATCGCGGGTCTGTCCGTGACGGTGTGGGCGCACCACATGTACGTCACCGGCGGTGTGCTGCTGCCGTTCTTCTCCTTCATGACCTTCCTGATCGCGGTCCCGACCGGTGTGAAGTTCTTCAACTGGATCGGCACCATGTGGAAGGGGTCGCTGTCCTTCGAGACGCCGATGCTGTGGGCGACCGGCTTCCTGGTCACCTTCCTCTTCGGTGGTCTGACCGGTGTCATCCTGGCCGCGCCGCCGATGGACTTCCACGTCTCGGACACGTACTTCGTGGTGGCCCACTTCCACTACGTGATCTTCGGTACGGTCGTGTTCGCGATGTTCTCCGGCTTCCACTTCTGGTGGCCGAAGTTCACCGGCAAGATGCTCGACGAGCGCCTCGGCAAGATGACGTTCTGGACCCTGTTCGTCGGCTTCCACGGCACCTTCCTGGTGCAGCACTGGCTGGGTGTCGAGGGCATGCCGCGTCGTTACGCGGACTACCTCGCGGCCGACGGCTTCACCGCCCTGAACACGGTCTCGACGATAAGCTCGTTCCTGCTCGGCCTGTCGATGCTGCCGTTCTTCTACAACGTGTGGAAGACGGCCAAGTACGGCAAGCCGGTCGAGGTCGACGACCCGTGGGGCTACGGCCGCTCCCTGGAGTGGGCCACCTCCTGCCCGCCGCCGCGGCACAACTTCCTCACCCTGCCGCGGATCCGCAGCGAATCCCCGGCGTTCGACCTGCACCACCCTGACATCGCCGCCCTCGACCAGCTCGAGAACGCCCCGCACGGCGAGCCGGCTGCGCTCGGTGGCAAGGAGGCCGGCAAGTGAAGATCCAGGGCAAGATGTTCATGTGGCTGAGCGTCTTCTTCCTCGCCATGGCAGTGGTCTATGGCGTGTGGGCGAAGGAGCCAGCCGGTACCACCGCCCTCTTCCTGACCTTCGGCCTGAGCATCATGGTCGGCTTCTACCTGGGCTTCACCGCCCGGCGGGTCGACGCGGGCGCCCAGGACGACAAGCAGGCGGACGTCGCCGACGAGGCCGGCGAGGTCGGGTTCTTCAGCCCGCACAGCTGGCAGCCGCTGGCGCTGGCGGCCGGTGGCGCCCTCGCCTTCCTGTCGATCGCGATCGGCTGGTGGCTGATGTTCTTCTCGGCCCCGCTGATCCTGATCGGCCTGTGGGGCTGGGTCTTCGAGTACTACCGCGGTGAGAACCGCACCCAGTAACACGCGCCGAGCGCTCAAGAGCCCGGACGCTCCGTCAGGAGGGTCCGGGCTCCTGCTTTCGGCGCAACGCCGGTCACCCGTACGCGTCACTCGGCGAGCCGCCGTTGACGAGGCTCCCTAGCGTGAACCCATGAGCGAATCTCCGCGCACCCGCACCGTCGTCAGCTGCACGCTGCTGGTGATCGCCCTCGGCGCGGGCGGCACCGCTTGCGGCTCGGGCGGCAGCCCGCTGTCAGCGAAGCCGTACGACGCGACGGACCAGATCTCCTTCAGCGTCTCCGGCGAGGGCGGCAAGAAGGCCGACCCGGACAAGCCCCTCGAGGTCACCGTCGAGGACGACGGCCGCATCACCGACGTCACCGCCGTGGACGCCACGGGCCGTCACGTGACGGGCGAACTCTCCGCCGACGGCGCCCGCTGGCACAGCACCTCCCCGCTCGCCGCAGACGCCCACTACACGGTGCGGGTGAGCACGGAGGACGAGGATGGCGCGCCCGGCCGCAAGGTCCTCGTCTTCGACACCAGCAAACCCACCGTCAGCAAGCGCCTGACGGTCGAGTTCGGGCCCAAGGACGGCACCTACGGGGTCGGCCAGCCCGTCACCGCCGAACTCAGCGAACCCGTCAAGGACAAGGCGCAGCGGGCCGCGATCGAACGGGCCCTCAGGGTCGACTCGGCGCCCAGGGTGGAGGGCGCCTGGCACTGGGTGGACGACAAGCAGCTCCACTATCGGCCCAAGGACTACTGGCCCGCCCACGCGACCGTACGGGTGCGCAGCGACCTGGACGGCATCAAGATCGGCGACCGCCTGCGCGGCGGCGCGTCCAAGCCGCTGAAGCTGACCATCGGCGACCGCGTCGTCGCCGTCACGGACGCCGCGACGCACTCGATGACGGTGTACAAGAACGACCAGGAGATCAAGACGATGCCGGTGACCACCGGCAAGCCCGGCTTCGAGACCCGGAACGGCGTCAAGGTCGTGCTGAGCAAGGAGTACTTCGTACAGATGCGCAGCAGCACCGTCGGCATCGCCGAGGGCTCCTCGGAGTCGTACGACCTGCCCGTCTACTACGCGACCCGCCTGACCTGGAGCGGCGAGTACGTGCACGCCGCGCCCTGGTCGGTGGGCTCACAGGGCAACGCCAACGTCAGCCACGGCTGCACCGGCATGAGCACGGCCAACGCCGAATGGTTCTTCGACAACGTTCGCGAGGGCGACGTCGTCAAGGTCGTCAACTCGAACGGCCACACGATGGAGCCGTTCGGCAACGGCTTCGGCGACTGGAACCTCGACTGGAAGCAGTGGCGCGAAGGCAGCGCACTGGTCGCGGGAACCCCGGACGCACCCCGCCCGGAGGTCCGGGCGAGGCTGCGTCCCGATTCGGTCTAGGACCAATGCCGGTGACTTAAGTGGTTGTGTCTCGTTGTTGTTCGTGTGGCGAGGGTGGGGCAGGCCGGGACGCCTGCGGGTGAGCGGTTGTCGGATCGGATTGCGGTCGGGGTGCTGACGCAGGCGTTTCCGCCTCATCTGGTGGATGAGGTGATCGCCGGGACCGGCCGCGTTGAGCAGCGCAACCGTCTGCTGCCGGCGCGGGTGGTGGTCTACTTCATCCTCGCGATGTGCCTGTTCTTCGGGCAGGGATATGAAGAGGTTGCCCGGCTGCTGGGCGAGGGGCTGGGCGGGGGACGGCGGTCGTGGCGGGTGCCGACGACCGCTGCGATCGGCCGGG
>NZ_JBFADM010000029.1:21710-97810 GCF_040641355.1 Streptomyces sp. NPDC020996 | reverse complement strand
CATCTGCACGATGGACAGCAGCGAGTCCATGCCGTCGAGGTACTTCAGCGGGACGGGGACGCCGATGACGGGCAGCGGGGTGACGGAGGCGAGCACCGGCGCGCGGCCCGCTTCAGATGACCAGTGACAGCAGCATGACCAGGCCGCCCGCGACCACCGAGATGATCGTCTCCATGACGGACCAGCTCTTGACGGTCTGCCCGATGCTCAGCCCGAAGTACTCCTTCACCAGCCAGAACCCGGCGTCGTTGACGTGGCTGAAGAACAGGGAGCCGGCGCCGACGGCCAGGACCAGCAGGGCGGTGTGCGCGGTCGACATGTCGGCCGCGAGCGGGGCGACCAGGCCGGCCGCCGAGATCGTCGCCACGGTCGCCGAACCGGTCGCGAGCCGGATCCCGACCGCGATCAGCCAGCCCAGCAGCAGGGCCGGTATGGACCAGTCCTCGGAGATGTCCAGGATCATCCGGCCCACCCCGCAGTCGATCAGCGTCTGCTTGAAGCCGCCGCCCGCGCCGACGATCAGCAGGATGCCGGCGATCGGCGCCAGGCTGCTCTCCACCGTCCGCTGGATCCGCTCCTTGCCGAAGCCGGCCGCCCGGCCCAGCGTGAACATGCCGACGATGACGGCGGCGAGCAGGGCGATCAGCGGGGAGCCGACGACGTCGAAGACGCGCTGGGTGGTGTTCGCGGGGTCGTCGATCACGAGGTCGACCAGTGCCTTGGACAGCATCAGCACGACCGGCAGCAGCACGGTGGCCAGCGTCGGCCCGAACGCGGGCCGCCGCTCCAGTTCCTCGGAGGCGCGCGGCGGCAGCATGCGCTCCGGGACCGGCGCGTCCACCCAGCGGGCGGCGACCTTCGAGAACAGCGGCCCGGCGACGATCACCGTGGGGACGGCGACCAGCACGCCGAGGGCGAGGGTGACGCCGAGGTCGGCGTGCAGGGCGTCGATCGCGACCAGCGGCCCGGGGTGCGGCGGCACCAGCCCGTGCATCACGGACAGGCCCGCGAGCGCCGGGATGCCGATGCGCATCAGCGAGTAGTTGCCGCGCCGGGCGACCATCAGCACGACCGGGATCAGCAGCACGATGCCGACCTCGAAGAACAGCGGCAGACCGATCACCGAGGCGATCAGCACCATGGCCCACGGCATCGCGCGCCCGCCCGCCCTGGCGAGGATCGTGTCGACGATCCCGTCCGCGCCGCCGGAGTCGGCGAGCAGCTTGCCGAGGATCGCGCCGAGGGCGATCAGCACGCCCACACCGGCGACCGTGGAGCCGAGCCCGGTGGTGAAACTGGTGATCGCCTTGTCGAGCGGCGCCCCGGCGATCGCGCCGAGCGCCAGCGATCCGATGGTCAGCGCCAGGAAGGCGTGCAGCTTGAACCGGGTGATGAGCAGGACGATGACGGCGATGCCCGCCAGGACGGCGATGCCCAGCTGAGCGTGACCGGCCGAGGTGATCGGCTCGGGCGCGTCCGCTGCCAGCATCTCGACGCTGAGTCTGGTCACGGTTTTCCCTTGCAGGTACGGGGGACGGGGGAGTGGCGTCGGGCGCGACGCCGACTGGTACTACCGGGCCGGGCGGAGGCGCTGTTACCGGGCCGGGCGGGACAGCGTGGCCAGCGCGCCGACGGCCCGTTCGGTGATCTCCTCGGGACTGCCCGCGACGTCCACCTCGACGCCCGCCTCGTCCGGCCCGAGCGGCTGGAGCGTGGCGAACTGGGAGTCGAGCAGCGCCGTGGGCATGAAGTGCCCCTGCCGGTGCGACATCCGGTCCTCGACGAGGGCCCGGTCGCCGGTGAGGTGGACGAAGACGAGTCCGGGAGCGGCGGCCCTGAGCCGGTCGCGGTACGACCGCTTCAGCGCCGAGCAGCTGACCACCCCGCCCAGCCCCTCCCGGTCGTGCGCCCAGATGCCGATGGCGTCCAGCCACGGCCACCGGTCCGCGTCACCGAGCGGGATCCCGGCGGACATCTTGGCGATGTTGGCCGACGGGTGGAAGTCGTCGCCCTCGGCGTACGGAACGCCGAGCCGGGCCGCGAGCAGGGGACCGACGGTGGTCTTCCCGGTGCCCGCTACGCCCATCACGGCGACGACCTGGGGGGTGCTCATTGGCTGCCTCACTGTCTGCTGTCCTCGTCGGCACCTGATTGCCGACGCCACTGAAACCGATTAGGTACGACGAATTCAAGAGTCTGTGACAAATAAGTCTGACTTTTTCTGGCCGTGACGCGCCCCGTACGCTGAGTGCATGAGCACAACGGGCCGGGGGCTGCACGGCCGCGTACTGGACACCCTCGGCCCCGCGATCACCGCGGGCGAGTATCCGCCGGGCAGTGTCCTGCGCACGGACGAGCTGGCGCAGCGTTTCGAGGTGTCACGCTCGGTGATGCGCGAGGCAGTACGCGTCCTGGAGTCGATGCACCTGGTGGAGTCGCGCCGCCGGGTGGGCGTCACGGTGCGGCCGACCGCCGAGTGGAACGTCTACGACCCGCAGGTCATCCGCTGGCGGCTGGCCGGCGCCGACCGCCCGCGGCAGCTGCGCTCGCTCACGGTGCTGCGCTCGGCGGTCGAACCGGTCGCCGCGGGACTGGCGGCCCGGCACGCCTCCCCCGAGCAGTGCGCCGAACTCACCGAGTGCGCGCTCGGCATGGTGGCCAACTCACGCGGCCACCGGCTCCAGGGGTACCTCGTCCACGACATCGCCTTCCACCGGGTGATCCTCACCGCGTCCGGCAACGAGATGTTCGCCCGCCTCGGTGACGTCGTCGCCGAGGTCCTGGCCGGCCGCACCCAGCACGAGGTCATGTTCGAGGACCCCGACCCGGCCGCCGTCACCCTCCACGTCCAGGTCGCCGAAGCGGTGCGCGAGGGCGACGCGGAGCGCGCGGAACGGCTGACCCGCGAGATCACGGTGGGCGCGCTGCGGGAACTGGACGTCCTGGCGCCGTAGCGGCCCTCCGGCCGCCCGATCTCTTCGGAGCTCTCAGCCGAGGAAGTCCCCGTCGACGTACACCCACGCCCCGTCGACCCGTTCGAACCGGCTGCGCTCGTGCAGCGAACCGCCCCGGTACGACGCCCGGAAGGTCACCGTCCCGGTGGCGTGGAACGCCGAGCCGTCGGCGGTGCCGAGGATCTCCAGCCCGGTCCAGCGCGTCCCGGGGTCGAAGTCGACCCGCGCGGGGCGCGTGCGCGGGTGCCAGGTGCGCAGCAGGTAGGCCTCGTCGAGGCGCACGAAGGCGGCGTAGCGCGAACGCATCAGCGCCTCGGCCGTCGGCGCCGCGGCGTCGCCCCGGTGGAAGCGGCCGCAGCACTCCTCGTACGTCTCCGCGCGACCGCACGGACAGACGGGCCGGTGGGTCTGCGCGGAGCCGTGCTGCGGGCGCGGCCGGGAGGTACGTCGGGACATGCGCCCCATTGTGCTGCACCCGGTGAGCCGGGGACCGCGGCAGACCGCCTTCCGCGCAGGACCAGGGCCACCAGGGCCCGCGGTCACGGCTGGTCCCGCACCGCGCCTGCCGTCCCCGCCGTGCCCGTGCCCGGCTCGGCGCCGCCCATGTCGAGGCGGAACGGCGGATAGCTGTCCGTCATCAGGCCGGCGTACGCGGCGACCCGCAGCACCCAGCGGTTCAGGCCCAGGACCAGGTCGAACAGGGACTTGGGGTACTCCTCGGTGAACGCCAGCGTCACGGCGGCGATCAGCACCAGCACGCCGACCAGCCCGCCGCCCCACCAGCCGAGATTGATGCCGCTGAGGAAGAACCAGAGGACGACGTAGTGCGGTATCGCCAGCAGCCACCACTTCACCAGCACCAGGCCGCGGGAGAGGCGCTCGGGGTAGGCGATGTCCAGCCGCGCCGGATAGCCGGGCTCCGCACCCAGGCTGAAGGGCGGGTACCGGTCGGTGCCCAGGGCGCCGTACGAGTAGTAGGCCACCCGCCAGCTCCAGCGCAGCACCCCCAGGCTGAAGTCGAACAGGGCCCGCGGATAGCGCTCGGTGAACAGGATGGCGAAGAACGCGACCACGCTCACCGCGACGAACCCGATCCACAGGAAGAACAGCACCACGTAGTGCGGGATCAGCAGGATCCACTTCACCAGCCACAGCCACCGGGACAGCGGCTCCTCCAGCTCCGCGTCCACGCGGACCGCGGTGCCCGAGGACGCCGCGAGGGTCGTCATGACGGATCAGCTCCTTCCGGCGGTGCTCGCCCCGGTGGACGGGTGCCTCTCGGACGGACGCGTGTCGTCGTCGCGGTACGTCAGACCGTTCACGACGCCGACCACCCCGTCGACCCGCCACGTCAGCCGGATCACGAGCGGGACGTCGGTGCGGTTCTCCACCTGCCCGTCGAGCGTGACCATGCCGTCCCGCACCGAGACGGTCACGGCGTACGCGGCCAGGCACATCGTGCCGGTCAGCACCTCGTCGATCACGTCCTGGCGGATCTCCTCGTCCGAGCGCAGGAACACCCGCAGCAGATCCCGCCGGGTGGCGATGCCGATCAGCCTGTCCTCCTCGTCCACCACCGGGAGCCGGTCGACGCCGTGGCGCTCCATGATGCGCGCAGCGGCCTCGACGGCCTGCTCCGGATGCACGGTGACCGCGGGGCTCGACATCATCTCCCCGGCCGTGGTGGCCCGGGCGACGGCGGCCGCGCGCCGGGCGCGGCGCGGTACGGGCAGCATCCGCAGCCGCCGCACCTGTCCGCCGGCGGGGCCGACCGCCTGGCGGCGGATCAGGTCCGTCTCGGAGACCACCCCGAGGACCTTGTCGTCGTGGTCCACCACGGGCAGCCCGCTGATCCGGTGCTCGGCCAGCAGCCGGGCGACGTCCTTGAACGACGTCTCCCGGTGAGCCTCGACCACCTCGCGGGTCATCACCTCGCCGACGATGCGGGCCATCACGACCACTCCCTTCTCGCCCACCGTCCACGAACAGGCGCGACGGAGTTCTGCTGAGCCGACCCGCCCGGCCGGGGTACGGCCCTGCGGAGCGCGGCGGTTTGTGCGGCGGACACCGGGAGCCGGATGACCCGTACGGCGCTGTGACCGCCAGGTTTTCGCGGACCGTTCCGGACAGCCGGCGCCCCGATGCTCTTCAAGGCTCCCGCGCGGCGCTCCGCCGGTGCAGGGGCCGAGCGTCCTGCCCGCAGGACCGAACCGCCCCACCGGATCGGCCGTCCCGCCGCCTCCCGGCCCGGGCCGGCCGCCCGGTCACGGCCCCTTCGGCCACGCACGGGAGCCGAAGGACCCAGCTCCCGCACCCGTCCCACGGCACGCGGCTCCCGCACCCGTCCCACGCACGCGCCTGCCTCGGCTGCGCCGCGCCTGCCCGGACGTGTGCCGCCCCGCCACCGCCTCGCGACGCTGCCGGCCCGGCCGGTGCGCCGCCCGGACGGCACCGCGAGCTGCCCGGTCCCGGGGCCGAGACGCGCGAAGGCCGCCCCGCCGAAGCGGGGCGGCCATGGCCGGGCGGCCTCACGGGCCTTCGTCGGGCGGCCTCACGGGCCTGCGCCAAGCGGCCTCGTACCGGCCCGCCGGGTCACTCGTGCGGAACCACCGCGACGGGCGCCTTGGCGTGGTGCAGCACGGCGTGCGCGACCGGCCCGATCCGCGCGCCGAGCGGGGTACGCCGGATGCGCCGGCCGACCACGACCAGCGACGCGTCGGCCGCGGCGTCCACCAGATGACCGCCGGCGTTGCCTATCACGGCGTCCTCGACGACCTCCACACCGGGGAACTTCTCGCGCCACGGCGCCAGGGCGGCCTTGACGGCGCCCGCCTCCTGACGGGCCAGCTCCTCGTTCAGCGCCTGGTCGGTGGCGGCCCCGTAGGCGAAGTAGGGCGGCAGGCTCCAGCCGTGCACCACGCGCAGCCGCGCCGCGCGGCGGGACGCCGACTCGAACGCGAACGCGATGACCGCCGCGTCGGGGTGCTCGTGGTCCAGCCCGAGCACGACGTCCCGGTAGGGCGTCCCGGCCGACGGGCGGCCCTCCGCGTCCGGCCGGCGCTCGTCCTCCGGGCGCGTGCCGGAACGCACCAGCACGACCGGCCGGTCGGTCTGGGCGACGACGCCGAGAGCGACGGAGCCGACCAGGAAACCGGTGACGCCACCCAGCCCACGGGAGCCGATGACCAGCGGGTCGGCCTCCTCCGAGGCCCCCAGCAGCGCGGCCCCGGGCGCCTGCGACACCTGCTCGTAGGTGATCGTCAGGCCGGGGTGGCCACGGTGCAGCTGCTCCATCGCCTCCCGCAGGATCCGCAGCGCCCAGTGCTGGTGCGTCGAGTCCTCCGACGCCGGCTCGGCGTACCGCTGCCAGTCCCAGGCGTGCACCAGGTGCAGCGGGAGGCCCCGCATCTCGGCCTCACGAGCGGCCCACTCGGCGGCCGCGAGGCTCGCGGGCGATCCGTCGAGTCCGACGGTCACGGTACGGGTCATGGCAGGACCTCCTGGTCGTACAACAAGTGTGCGGTGCTTCGATCACATGATGGCAAGGGTGATCAACACGGCGGCAGGGGCCGAGCGGCCCGTGATCACGGTGGCTTTCGGCCCCCTCACCCGCAGCCGCGGAGGCCCTTCAGCACCCGCAGCCGCGGACGCCCTTCAGCTCACGCCCGGTGACGATCTCCGCCTCGATCCGCACGAAGACCCCCTCCGGCAGCGGCATCCAGGAGCGCGGGCCGGTCCTGGTCAGGCGCTCGTGCTCGGCGGGGCCGGTCACCACGGTGGCGCGGCCGGTGACTACCACGCTCCAGCCGGACCGGGCCTCGGCGTCGAAGTCGTCCGCCTCGAAGGCGACCACGACCCCGTCCACCGCGCGCACCAGGTCCGACGCGGCCGACGTGCGCAGCAGCACGGAGAAGTCGCCGTCCAGGGAGAAGTTGACGGGCAGAACGGCGGGCAGCGCGTGGCGCGTGTACACGACACGGCCGACCGGCACCTTGGCCAGCAGGCGCAGACACTCCTGCCGGTCGAGTATGCGGAAGCCGTCCCCATCCACCATCCGGCCATGGTCTCGCCCGGAGCACACCGGGGTTTAGGGCCGGTCGGCCCTGTTTGCCGGGCCGAGCCGCACCGTCTGGGTGCGTCTGGCTGCCCTATCCGATCCGGGCGGCGGGCCGGGCCGGCGGCGGCGATCCGGCCGCGCTGAGGGGAATGCGCCAGCACAGCCGGGTGCCGCCCTCGGGCCGGCCGGCCACCTCGAAGGCGCCGCCGAGCTTCTCCGCCCGGCGCCGCATGTTGGTCAGACCGCTGCTGCGGGTGGGCCGGCCGATGCCGCGGCCGTTGTCGACGACCTCCAGCAGCAGCTCGTCCGCCGCGTGCACGGTGACCTGGACGGCGGTGGCCTGGGCGTGCCGGGCGATGTTGGACAGCGCCTCGCGCAGCACGGCGAGCAGATGCGCGGCCGTCTCGTCGGGCAGCGCGGCGTCGACCGGGCCCTCGAACGCGACCGCGGGCGCGAACCCGAGCCGGTGCTGCGCCGAGGACGTCTCGTCGATGACCTGGGCGCGCAGGCTGGCCGCCTTCTGCGTCGGCTGGTTGAGGTCGAAGATGGTGTTGCGCAGCTCCCGGATGGTGGAGTCGAGCTCGTCGATGACCCGGTTGACCCGGCCGGCGGTGTCGGCGTCGGCGCCACGGGCGGCGATGCTCTGCAGCGCCAGACCGGCCCCGAACACCCGCTGGATGACCATGTCGTGCAGGTCGCGGGCGATGCGCTCACGCTCGGCCATCACCTCGCGGTCCGCGCGCGCCGCGGCCAGCTCGGCCTGGGCGGCGAGCTGCTGGGTGATGTCGCGCAGCACGGTGCAGAAACCGACCAGGTCGCCGTCGGGGTCGCGCATCGCGGAGACCGTGACGGCCACGTCGACCTCGGTGCCGTCGGCACGGCGCCAGCTGCTCTGGTGCGGCTCGGCGTGCTGCCGCGAACGGATCTGCTCCACCGCGGAACGGTAGGCGGCGAGCGCCGCGTCCGGCATCAGGTCGTCGACCGACCGGCCCACGACGTCCCGCTCGCTGCGGCCGAACAGCCGCTCGGCGCCCGGGTTCCAGGTCCCGACGCGGCCGGCGCGGTCCACCGCGAGCATGGCGTCGTCGGAGGAGGCCACGATGGCCGCGAGCCGGGCCTCGGCCGCCCGGGCGGCCTCCAGCTCGGTGTGCAGGGCGATCAGACCCCGGTTGGTGTCCTCCAGCTCCTGGCGCAGCTCGTCGAGCAGCCGGTCACGCGGGTCCGGCTCCGGCCGCCCACCGGTCGCGTCGTCGTTGACGGCGGGCGGGTCCGGCTCCGGCCGCCCACCGGTCGTGTCGTCGGTCGCGTCGTCGTTGACGGCGGAGTGTGCGCCTCCGTCGGCCCGGAGGCCGCGCGGATTCTCCATGTCGGGACCGCCCTTCGCCTCCGTCACCCGCGACCCGATCATCATGCCATGCGGTCGGTGCCGCGGACCACGAGCACCGTGGCGTCGTCCGTGGGCCGGCCGAAGTCCCGCTGGACGACCGCCGCGACGATCGCCGGATGCCGCCGCGTCAGCAGCGGGTGCTCCTCCAGGTTCCAGCCGGACCGGATCCCGTCCGAGACCAGGACGAGGGTCGATTCCGACGCCCAGGGGCAGCGCTGGATCCGGGTGCCGGGCACGGGCAGGTGGGTGCCCAGGGTGCCGGGCCGGTCCAGCAGATGGACGGACCGGGCGCCGGTGTACACCCGCCCGGTGATGTTCCCGACGGCCGCGTACGACAGCTCGCCCCGGCCGGCGTCGATCAGGCACGTGCCCAGCACACCGCCCCGGGTGCCGCGCATCGCCTCGTGCGCCTGCCGGACGAACCGTTCCAGATCGGTGACCGGGTGCCGTTCGAACGCGGTGACCGCGGCGCGCGACGCGGCGGCCGCGCCGGAACCGTGCCCCAGACCGTCGACCACCAGCGCGGCCAGCGTCGGGCCCGGCGCGACCGTCCAGGAGTCACCCGACTCCCCGTCCCCGCCGTAGGGCACGTTGACGCCGCCGAACCGCCACCGGGTGTCCGGGCCGGACCCCGCGGTGCCCAGCCGCGCGTACACGACCGTGCCGCGCCGCGTGGAGTACCAGTCGAACTCGACCGCGTTCCGGCGCACGACCCGCAGCCCCGCGCTCAGCCCGCCACCCCGGAACGGACCCGCCTGGGCGGCCACGGCGCCGTCCGCGGCCGGCGCGAGGGCGCTGCCCGTCATCCCCGGACCGCTGTCGACGGACAGCAGCTCGATCCCGTCCCCGGCCCTGCGCACCAGCACGTAACCGCCGGGATGGGCGTGCCGGACCAGGTTCGTGCCCAGCTCGGTCGCGACCAGCTCGGCCGTGCCCGGACGCAGCCCGGTCTGCGCGGCGGCCAGCCGGGCGACCGACCGGCGCAGCGCACCGACGTCCTCCTCGGCGGCGATCATGTGCCGCTGGTGTTCGCTCTCGCTCAGCGCCGTCGCACCCCCGTCGCCCCTACCGCTGCCATTTCACGATCACCACCGTGGTGCCGGTCCCCGGGACGGACGTGAGGGTCATGTCGTCCACCAGCCGCCGGGCTCCCGGCAGCCCCAGCCCGAGGCTGCCCTTGGTGCTGAAACCGTCGGTCAGCGCCGCGTCGATGTCCGCGATGCCCGGACCGTCGTCGCTGAACGTGGCCCGCACCCCGCGGCGGCCCTGGCGGAACACCTGCTCCACGCTGATGCGGCCGCGGCGGCCGGTGGCGTAGTTGAGGATGTTGCGGGCCAGCTCGCTGCCCGCCGTGATCAGTTTCGTGGCGTCCACCAGGTTCAGGCCCGCCGCGTCGGCCTCGGCGCGCAGCACCTTGCGGACACGGATCAGGTCGGCCTCGTGGGCGATGGCGAAGGCGTCCGCCTCGCGGCCGGTCGTGGCATCCGTCGTCACGGGCGGTCCGCACCCGAGTCGCCGCGGCGCAGCCGTCGCAGCAGCGCCAGCCCCTGCTCGGCGTTGAGCGCGGTGTCCAGGTGCCCCATGGGGACGCCCAGCTCCACCAGCGTGATGGCCACCGCGGGCTGGATCCCCACCACGGCCGCCTGCGCGCCCAGCAGCCGCACCATCGCCACGATCCGGGCGAGCACCCGGGCGATGAAGGAGTCCACCACGCTCAGCCGGCTGACGTCGATCAGCATGCCGCTCGCGGAGGTCCGCGCGACCTCCCGGGTGAGCTGCTCCTCGATCTGGATCACCGTGGTGTCGTCGAGGTCGCCCTGCAACGCCACCAGCAGCGTGTCGCCGATCTGCATGACCGGCACCACGTCCTCGGTCATCACACCTCACCCCCGGTCAGCGCACGCGCGGCCAGCTCCGCCGAGCCGGCCCGCTCGGCCAGCACCGCCAGCGCCAGCTGCAGCGCGTCCTGCAGGGTGTTGCGGGAGCGCAGGCGTCCCATGTCGATGCCCAGGTGCACCATGGACTGGGCGGTCTCGGGACGCACCCCGCTCATGATGCTCACCGTGCCCATCAGCGCGGCCGCCTGCACCGTCTTCAGCAGGTGCTGGGCGACCTGCGTGTCGATGGTGGGCACCCCGCTGATGTCCAGGATGGCCACCTCGGCCTGGGTCTGGGCGATCTTCTCCAGCAGGCCCTCGGTCAGCCGCGTCGCCCGCAGCGTGTCCAGGGTGCCGATGATCGGCAGCGCCAGGACCTTGTCCCACACCTGGATCACCGGCGTCGACAGCTCCAGGATCTCGTCCCGCTGCCGCTGCAGCCGCTGCTCGGTCTCCCGGCGCTCGGTGACGTCCCGGATCGCGGCGGCCACCAGCCGGCCCTCGGCGGTCTCCAGCGGGCTCAGACTGATCTCGACGGGGAACTCGGTGCCGTCCCGGCGCATTCCGTACAGCTCCAGACCCGCGCCCATCGGCCGCAGCCGCGGGTCGTGCAGGAAGCCCGTGCGGTGGCCGACGTGCCGGTCGCGGAACCGCGACGGCACCAGGACCTCGATCTCCCGGCCGACCAGTTCGTCGCGCTGGAAACCGAACAGCGCCTCGGTCTGCCGGTTGACCAGGACGATCCGCGCGTCGTCGCCGACGATCACCATGGCGTCCGGCGCCGACTCCAGCAGGCCGTGGAACAGCGACTCGGTCCGCGCGCTCTCGGTGACGTCCTGGAGCGTCTTGACGAAGCCGGTCACCCTGCCGTCCGCCTCCCGCACCGGCGTCAGCGTGACCCGGGCGAGGAACCGCTCGCCGCCCTTGCGCACCCGCCAGCCCTGGAACGCCCGACGGCCGTCCTGCCGGGCCGCGTCCAGCTCCCGCTCGACCAGGCCCGCGTCGCGGTCCTCCGCGGTGTGCAGCGTCGCCACCGACCGGCCCACGATCTCGTCGGACCCGTAACCGGTCATGGCCTGTGCGGTCCGGCTCCAGCGGACCACCTCGCCCTCGGCACCCAGCTTGATGACGGCCTGGTCGGTGACCGCGTCCAGCATCGCCTCGAGATCGCGCAGGCTGCCCTGCGGGTCCCGGTCGCCTTCCGATGACCTCGTCATTCCGGCCTGCCTCCCGCGTCCTCGGTCCCGACCGGGCACCCGCCACGGGCGCCCCGTTCCCGGCGCGGCCGATGCTACTTGCTCCCTCGTAGAAGATCAGCACCACGGACCCCGGAAGTGATCATGCCGACTCCCGGAAAACGCGCTGTGCGGGCCGAGAGTCATCTCGGCCCGCACAGCGGATCCAGTGTCCGAGGGGGGACTTGAACCCCCACGCCCGATAAAGGGCACTAGCACCTCAAGCTAGCGCGTCTGCCATTCCGCCACCCGGACAAGGTGTGCGTCGTGCGGGTTTCCCCCGCGGCGACGAAGGAAACATTACCAGGCTTTCAGCGGCCCCTGATCACCCCCCGATCGCTCCCCGTCCACGCGTGAACGGCGTGTGACGGGCCGGGCCCGGTCTTGGGGCCGGGCGGCCGGCGGGGGAGGATGAGGGGACCACCAGCAGTGACAGCGGGAGGAAGCAGCGTGAGCGAGACGGACACGACCGGCGGCGTCACCGGTCAGGACGAGGTCGTGGACCTCTGCCGCGAGCTGATCCAGATCGACACCAGCAACTACGGCGACCACTCGGGCCCGGGCGAGCGCGCGGCGGCGGAGTACGTCGCGGAGAAGCTCGCCGAAGTGGGTCTCGAACCGCGGATCTTCGAGTCGCATCCGGGACGCGCCTCCACGGTCGCCCGGATCGAGGGCGAGGACCCCTCCCGGCCCGCGCTGCTCATCCACGGCCACCTCGACGTCGTACCTGCCAACGCGGCCGACTGGACGTACGACCCCTTCTCCGGCGAGGTCGAGGACGGGTGCGTGTGGGGACGCGGCGCCGTCGACATGAAGGACATGGACGCGATGACCCTGGCGGTCGTCCGCGACCGGCTGCGCAGCGGGCGCAGGCCCCCGCGGGACATCGTGCTCGCCTTCCTGGCGGACGAGGAGGCGGGCGGCACGTACGGCGCCCGGTACCTCGTCGACCACCACCCGGACCTGTTCGAGGGCGTGACCGAGGCGATCAGCGAGGTGGGCGGCTTCTCGTTCACCGTCAGCGAGCAGCGGCGGCTGTACCTGATCCAGACGGCCGAGAAGGGCATGCACTGGATGAAGCTGACCGTGGCGGGCACCGCCGGGCACGGGTCGATGATCCACCGGGACAACGCCATCACCGAGCTGTCGGAGGCGGTCGCCCGACTGGGACGGCACAGGTTCCCGGTGCGCGTGACCAAGACGACCCGGGCCTTCCTCGACGAACTCGGCGACGCGCTCGGCACCGAACTCGACCCGGAGGACATGGAGTCGACCCTCGCCCGGCTCGGCGGCATCGCCAAGCTCATCGGCGCGAGCCTCAGCAACACCGCCAACCCCACGCAGCTGGGCGCCGGCTACAAGGTCAACGTCATCCCGGGCGAGGCCACCGCGCACGTCGACGGGCGGTTCCTGCCGGGGTACGAGGAGGAGTTCCTCGCCGACCTCGACCGGATCCTCGGGCCGAAGGTGCGGCGCGAGGACGTGCACGCCGACAAGGCCGTGGAGACCTCCTTCGACGGGGCGCTCGTGGAGGCCATGCAGTCCTCGCTGCTGGCCGAGGACCCGGCCGCGAAGGCCATCCCCTTCATGCTGTCCGCCGGCACCGACGCCAAGTCCTTCGACGACCTGGGCATCCGCGGCTTCGGTTTCGTGCCGCTGAAGCTGCCGCCGGAGCTGGACTTCGCGGGCATGTTCCACGGGGTCGACGAGCGGGTGCCGGTGGAGGGACTGAAGTTCGGTGTGCGTGTCCTGGACCGGTTCATCGACGCGTCGTGATCTCCTTTAATCGGCCGCGCGTGCGGCCGTGACTGAGAAGAGTGAATGCGACCATAAGCTCGTAGCCCCATTCACGCCTCCTCGTTACAGGTGATGCGATCCGCTGCTTGGGATCGCATTGCCAACCAGGAGGAATAATGATCAAGAAGGTCGTCGCTGCTGCGGCTGCCACCGGTGGTCTGGTTCTCGCGGGTGCGGGCCTGGCTGTCGCCGACTCGGGCGCTCAGGGTGCCGCCGTGCACTCCCCGGGCGTCGCTTCCGGCAACGTCATCCAGGTGCCCGTCCACACCCAGGTGAACCTCTGCGGCAACACGGTCTCCGTGATCGGGCTGCTGAACCCTGCCTTCGGCAACTTCTGCATCAACAAGTGACCCCGGCCCTCTGAGGGTCGTTCTCACGCCCGTCGGCTCCGGAGCGTGCGCCATGCGCTCCGGAGCCGACCGGCCTTTGGTGCAGCTGGTTCCAGGTCAGATTTTCGAAGGCAGGGGAGGATTCAGGGATGCGACAGGCCACTCGTAAGGGCTTGATGACCGTGGCGGCCGCGACCGGCGTGATCGCCGCCGCGAGCGGATACGCGCACGCCGACGCGGGCGCGAGCGGCGCCACGTCCGACTCGCCCGGCGTGCTGTCGGGCAACACCGTGCAGGCGCCGGTGCACGTGCCGGTCAACGCGTGCGGCAACACGATCAACGTCGTCGGGCTGCTCAACCCGGCGATCGGCAACACATGCGTCAACCAGGGCGGCGGCAGCGGCTCATCGGGCGGGTACGGCGACTCCGGAGGGCACGGCGGCTCCGGGGGCGCGCAGGCCGGCGGGCACACCGGCGGCTCGCCCGGCGTCGGCTCGGGCAACCACGTCCAGGCACCGGTCGACGTGCCGGTGAACGTCTGCGGCAACACCGTCGACATCGTCGGCCTCGGCAACGCCGCCGCCGGCAACCGCTGCGGCAACGGCGGCGGCGGCCACCACCACGGCACGCCTCCGGGCGGCGGCCACGAGACGCCCCCGCCCGGGCAGCCGGAGCACCCGGGCGGCCCTGAGCACCCGGGTCACCCCGGCGGCCCCGAGCAGCCGGGCCACCCCGGCGGGCACACGCCGCCCACCAGCGGTGGCCAGACGCCCGGCGGCTCCTCGCACGTCAACCACCCGAGCACCCGGTCGCTCACCCCGTCCGGGGGTGGCGCACAGCTCGCCCACACGGGAAGCGGCCTCCCGCTGGGCATCACCCTCCCGGTCGGCGCGGGCGCGCTGCTGGCCGGCACCGTGCTCTACCGCAAGGCCCGCGCCTGGGCGTAAGCGTTCGCACGCAGGAAACGGAGCGGGCCCCGCCTCGGCGGGGCCCGCTCCGTTTCGTCGTCGCCCGAACTCACCACGTGGCGCGCACCTGGCGGATGATCCGCCGGCGCAACCGCACCCTGCGGCTGCCGTCGCGCATCAGGCTCAGACGGTCCAACTCCCAGTGACCGTACTCGGCATGGTCCGTCAGCAGACGTGTGGCGTCCTTGCGGGAGACCCCGCGCGGCACGTACACGTCGACAAATTCGTATTCCGGCATCGCATCTATTGTGCGGGCTGGGGGCTCGTACGGATAGCGTCTGCACTATGTCTGATGCTGCGCAGCCCACCGCTGCAGAGGTACGCGCCGCGGCCGAGGCGGTCAAGACCGCGCTCGACCGCCACCTGGCCGCGGTCGAACGCCGGTCGGGGGAGGACGACCCGGCCGTCTACGAGGCGTTCAACCAGCTGGCGGCGGCCGCCGAGGCGTACGACGAGCTGCTCTACGACCGGTACGACGAGGTCACGCCCTTCGAGATCCCCGGCGCGGAGGACACGCTGCCGCCGTACACGGGTCCCGAGGAACCGAACGCGCTGAGCGTGCTGATCCGCCGCGACTACGCCGTGGTGGAGCCGCAGCGGCTGCGGGCCCAGGCGCAGCGGATCGAGGCCGCCGACGACGAGGCGGACGGGGCGGAGGCCTCCGCGACGGTGCACGGTGCGCTGGGCATCCTGTTCGGCGAGTTCGAACCCGACGAGATCGCCTCACGGCACAAGGAGTTCGGCCTCGAGGAGGGCGACTCCACGCTGTGGGTGACGGCCGCGGACGATCCGGCCGAGCCCGGCGAATGGCTGGAGGCGCCCTTCGACCAGGTCGACCCGCAGCGGGTGGTCTGCCGCTTCGACGTCAGCGCCGTCTTCGACGACGACGTCGAAGACATCGACGACATCGCAGACGCCGAAGACGCCGACGATATTGAGGACATCGAGGATATCGAGGACATCGAGGAAATCGACGAGGAGGCCGACGTCGAGGCGGACCAGGATCTCGACGACGAACTCGACACAGACCTGGACGACGACGAGGACGACGAGGGCGAGGACGAGGCGGACGACGACCTGGAGCGGCTGGACGCGGACCGCTGACGGTCCGGCGGCCGTGCCGGCCGCGGGCCCCCGGGGTGTCGCACCCCGGGGCCCCGTCGTCGAGCGGTCGCCGTCAGCCGGTCGTCGGCAGCTGCGCCCGCAGCAGCACCGGCAGCCGGGTCGTGCGCGGCTTCGCCGGGACCTCGGCCACTGCGCGGGGCAGCGCCTGCTCCACGCCGTGCACCACGGACAGGTGCCGCTCCGCCCGGCCGAACGCCGTGTACACCCACGGGCGGCTGAGTGAGTGCGCCGCGTCCCCCGGCAGTACCACGACCACGGCCGGCCAGCGGTTGCCCACCGCCTGGTGCGCCGTCAGCGCCCACCCGTGCCGTACGGACTGCTCCACCCGCTCCTTCGGTACGACGACGGAAGCGCCCCCGCACGACAGGTGCAGCCCGTCGGCGTCGGCCTTCACCACCCGCCCCGGCAGCGTCCGCCCAGGGGTGGGGGAGTAGGCGACCCGGTCGCCGGGGTCGAAGCCGCCGAAGCGGCCGGGGCCGGGGTTGAGCCGCTCCTTCAGAGCGGCGTTCAGCGCGCGCGTGCCGGCCGCGCCGCCGTGGCCCGGGGTGATCACCTGGGTCCGCTCGGCCGGGACGCCGATCGCGCGGGGCACCGAGTCGGCGACGAGCTGCACGGTCCGGTGCACGGCCTCGCCGGCGTCCCGCACCGGGACGATCACGACCTCCTTGCCGGGGGCGTCGACCTGGTTCAGCTCGCCGACGCCGATGCCGGAGACCAGTTCGCCCAGCGGGCCGGAGTCCGGCACCCGGGAGGCCACCTGCGGGCAGGCCCGCGCCGCCAGCAGGTCCGCGAAGACCCGCCCGGGCCCGGCCGACCACAGCACCGCGGGGTCGCCGGCCAGCACCAGCCGTGCCCCGTCGGGCAGGGACTCCACGAGCAGGGCCGCCGTCTCGACGTCCAGCTGGGGCGCGTCGAGCACGACGAGCAGGTCCAGGTCCAGCGCCCCTTCCGCGTCCCGGCCGGGCCCCTCGGCCCCGGACAGCAGCCCGGCGACGGTGGCGACGCGGGGCGCGGCGGCCGGGGCGGTGTCCGCGGCGGAGCCGTCGGACCGGGACGTGCCGGCCGGTGACGCGCCGGTCCACGACGTGCTGAAACGGTCGCGGCCGAGCGGGGTGTGCGTGGCGGCCCAGGCCCGCAGCCCGAGCCCGTCCGCCGCGCGCAGCAGGGCCGCGAGGTCCGCCAGGGACGCCTCCCCGCCGGTGTGCAGCACCAGACCGTGGGCGCCGGCCGCCCGGACCAGTTCGGCGGTGGAGCCGCGGACCGCCGCCGCGGCCTCCTCCCAGCGCTCGGCCGGACCGCCCTCCTTCGGCACCGAGTCGATCAGCCGGGCCAGGCCGTCGGCGAGGCTCTCCTCCGCGAGCGCGTACCGTTCCAGGCCGACCAGGACGCGCACGGGACGCTCCTCGCCCTCCTCCGGTTCCGGCGCGGCCGGGTCGAGGGCGTCCTGGAAGACCAGTGCCTCGCCCTCGGCGACGGCGCTGTGCACGGCCGCCTCGGCGTCGGGTACGCCCCGTTGGGCGAGGGCCGCGACGAGCGCCGGCATCTCCAGGGAGGTGTGCCCGGCCAGGGCCGCCTGCTCCAGCAGCCAGCCGGTGACCGCGCGGCCCCGCCGCTCGTCGTCCGGGCCGCACTCCGCGCCCAGCAGCGCACGGGCGAAGCCGTCGGCCTGCTCGGGCCGCACCCCGGCGACCCGCAGCAGCTGCCAGGGGTCGGCCCGCAGCCGCTGGTCCGCGCCCTCGCCGAGGGCTGCGGCGACCTGCGGTGCGAGCGTGTCCGGCGCGCCGCCGTCGGTGAGCACCCGCCGCACCGCGGCGACCGTCTCCGGTGCGGGAGCCGAGGGCGCCGGGGCCGCCTCCGTCTGCTGTGGGCGTCGTGCCGGCTCGGGGGCGGGGCGGCGCCTGGCGGGTGCCGGCTCGGCGAAGACGGGGGCCACGGGCTGCCGGCCGCTCTCCACGGCCCGGACGGCCGCGAGCAGGTCGGCGGCCTTCCCGCTGAGCTTGGCGCCGGCCGCGATCGGCTCGCTCCTGGCCGCCTTGCGCGCCTCGATCCGCTCCCGCTCGATCCGCTGCGCCGCCAACTCGGCCTCGGCCTCGGACATCCGGCCGACGGCCTCCCCCTCGCCCCCGGCGTCCCCAGCGCCCCCACCCACGGGGTCCGCGGCTTCCGCGGTGTCCCCGGCCTCCGTACCACCCTCGGCCTCCGCGGCGTCCCCGGCTTCGGCGTCCCCGGTCTTCGCGGCGTCCCGGCCCTTCGCCGCGTTGCGGTCCTCAGTGCTCCCTGTCTCCGCCGCGTCCCGGGCCTCGGCCTCGGCGGCGCCTCCGGCTTCCGGGGCGTCCCCGGCTTCGGGGCTGGCGTCCCCGGTCTTCGCGGCGTCCCGGCCCTTCGCCGCGTTGCGGCCCTCAGTGCTCCCTGTCTCCGCCGCGTCCTCCCCGGTCTCCCCGGCGCCGGCCTCCGCGGTGTCCACGGGCTCCCGGGTGTCGTCCTCGGCCGCGGCGTCCGGGGTCCCCGGCTCGGTGTCGTCCGTGGTCTCGGGGTCCGTGCTCACAGCGTGCTCCAGTCGTGATCGGGATAGCGGTGCACGGGCGCCGACACGTCGTCGAGCGCCCGGCAGATCTCGTCAGGAAGACTAAGGGCCTCCACTGACAACGCCGCCGTGAGCTGCTGCGCGTTGCGCGCGCCGATGACGGGCGCGGTCACCCCCGGCCGGTCTCGGATCCAGGCGAGGGCGATCTGCAGGGGCGTCACCGCGAGCCCGTCGGCCGCGGTCTGCACGGCGTCGACGATCCGGCTCGCCGTGTCGTCGAGGTACGGCGCGACGAACGGCGCCAGATGCTCCGAGGCGCCCCGCGAGTCCGGGGGCGTGCTGGTGCGGTACTTGCCGGTGAGGACCCCGCGGCCCAGCGGCGAGGACGGCAGCAGGCCGATGCCCAGGTCCAGCGCGGCCGGCAGCACCTCCCGCTCGACGCCGCGCTGCAGCAGCGAGTACTCCAGCTGGGTGCTCGCCAGCCGCGTCCGCGTGCCCGGCGCCGCGAGCTGCCAGGTCGCGGCCTTGGCCAGCTGCCAGCCGCAGAAGTTGGAGACGCCGACATAGCGGGCGCGGCCGCTGCTGACCGCCAGGTCGAGAGCCTGCAGGGTCTCCTCCAGCGGGGTGCAGGGGTCGAAGGCGTGGACGTGCCACACGTCGACGTAGTCCGTCCCCAGCCGCGCGAGCGAGGCGTCCAGCGCGGCCAGCAGGTGCCCGCGCGAGCCGTCGAAGCGGCGGTCGGGGTCCGGGACGCTGCCCGCCTTGGTCGAGATGACCAGGTCCCGCCGCGGCACGAAGCCTTCCATGAGGCGTCCGAGGAGGTACTCGGCCTCTCCGTCGCCGTACACGTCCGCGGTGTCGACGAGGTTCCCGCCCGCCTCCCAGAACGTTTTCAAGAGGTCCGCGGCGTCGTGCTCGTCGGTGTCCCTGCCCCAGGTGAGGGTGCCGAGTCCGATGCGGGACACGCGAAGGCCGGTGCGGCCGAGATGCCTCTGCTCCATGAACGCCGAGATTACTGGCCGGAACCTGTCGCGTGGGGGCCTGTGGACAACCAGTTTTCCCAGCCGTCACCCGCGCCGCCGCCAGGTCCGTAACGGCTGGTCGCGCGGCGTGTGCGCGACATGACTGCCCACTGCGGCGCCGCCCGCGCTAGGGTCTGCCGCACAGGGACGTTACTGATCGGTAAGGGGATCGGCCATGAAGCTCGGGATCAACCTCGGCTACTGGGGCGCCGGAATGGACGCGGACAACCTGGCGGTCGCCCAGGAGGCCGACCGGCTCGGGTACGCGGTGTGCTGGGCCGCGGAGGCCTACGGGTCGGACGCCGCCACCGTGCTCACCTGGGTCGCCGCCCAGACCGAGCGGATCGATGTCGGCTCGGCCATCTTCCAGATCCCGGCCCGCCAGCCGGCCATGACCGCGATGACCGCGGCCACCCTCGACTCGCTCTCCGGCGGCCGTTTCCGCCTCGGCCTCGGCGTCTCCGGGCCGCAGGTCTCCGAGGGCTGGTACGGGGTGAAGTTCGACAAGCCGCTGGCCCGCACGCGTGAGTACGTGGAGATCGTGC
This sequence comes from Streptomyces sp. NPDC020996, assembly GCF_040641355.1. Classification (NCBI taxonomy): domain Bacteria; kingdom Bacillati; phylum Actinomycetota; class Actinomycetes; order Kitasatosporales; family Streptomycetaceae; genus Streptomyces; species Streptomyces sp. NPDC020996. The sequence continues at coordinate 77,990 of NZ_JBFADM010000029.1, read as the reverse complement.
GCAAGGCGATGTCGCGCGAGCGGCTGACGTACGACGGCGAGCACTGGACGCTGCCGCTGCCCGGCGGCCCGGGCAAGCCCATCAAGCTGACAGTGCACCCGCAGCGCGAGCACATCCCGCTGTACATCGCCGCGATCGGCCCGAAGAACCTCGAGCAGACCGGCGAGATCGCGGACGGCGTGCTGCTGATCTTCCCCGCCGCGGAGCACCTGGAGGAGACCGCGATCCGGCACCTGCGGGCCGGCCGGGAGAAGGCGGGCAAGACGCTCGAGGGCTTCGACGTCTGCCCCACGCTCCCGCTCGCCGTCGGCGACGACAAGGACGTCACCGCGCTCGCCGACACCTTCCGCCCCTACACGGCGCTGTACGTCGGCGGCATGGGCAGCCGCAAGCAGAACTTCTACAACCAGCTCGCCTGCCGCATGGGGTACGAGAAGGAGGCCGCCGAGATCCAGGACAAGTACCTCGCCGGCGACAAGCAGGGCGCCGCGGCCGCGATCCCGCACGACCTGATCGACAAGACGACGCTGCTCGGCTCCGTGGACCGCATCGCGGACCGGATGCGGCAGTACGCGGAGGCGGGGGTCACCACCCTGACGCTCGCCCCGGCCGGCTTCACCCTCGACGAGCGGCTCGCCTCGCTCCGCGCCGGCACCGAGGCCCTGGAGCGCGCCGGACTGGCGTGACACGGGCCGCGCGAGGCGCGCGTGACGCAAGGCCATGAGGCGCGTGTGGCACGGGGCGCCGAGGGGTGCGTGGCACGGCGCGCCCAGGCGTGCGTGGCACAGGGCGCGCGCCCCGCAGGCCGGTCTTCCGCGGCCGTGGTGGGGGCTCGGGGGTCTTCCCCGCCACGGCCGTCACGGGGAACAACGCGTCACGGTCCGCGCGGTTACGGCGCCGGGACACGCCGAGCGTCAGTCTTTCGGCGCAGTCGTCCACCACAGCTGTTGCGGCACGCATCCCCCCGCACTTGACTCGGTCTGTGCGGGGGTCCTGCGGAGTCCTGCAGAGAGGTGGTCAGATGCTTTCCGCCAAGAGCCTGTTCCAGGAGATCCTCGACAACGACGAGTCCTTCGCCCTGTTCTGCTCCATCGCCGCCAGCGGCGAGGCCCAGGGCGGCTGGGAGAACGCCCGCATCGCCGCGCTCGTCCCGCGGAGCGAACGCGACCTCGCCCCCAAGATCACCCGGCACGGCGCCGACGAGGACAAGCACGGTCGTATCTTCACCGCGCTGATGAGGAAGCGCGGCCTGACCCCCGTCCCCGTCCCGCCCGAGACCGACTACACGATGCTCCTGGAGAAGCACGGCATCGGCCTCGCCCACGCCAAGCTCACCCAGGACCAGCCGCTCACCGTGCGGGACATCGTCACCTACCTCGCCCACAGCCGGGTCACCGAGCAGCGCGCCTCCGAGCAGATGGAGCTGCTGCGCAAGCACTTCGCCGACCACCCCGGCATCGGCCGCGCGGTCCGGATGATCTCGGACGACGAGGACAACCACCTCGCCTACTGCCACGAGGAACTGCTCCGCCTCGCCTACGCCGGCCACGGCCGCGACATCCAGCGGACGCTGCGGGAGTGCGCGCTCGCCGAGATCCGCATCTACCGGGACGTCAGCCTCGCGGTGATGAACCACATGGGCCGCATCCTCGGCTGGCCGAAGGCGAAGTCCGCGGTGCTCGCCGCCGGCATCCACGCCGTCTACGCGTACGAACGGCTGGTGGGCTGGCACCGGATGGTGACCCTGCGGAAGCCCGAGCGGCGCGACGCGCTCGGCGGCCCCGCGACGACCGCCCCCGAGTTCGCCTGACCGGCCGGGACCCGCGCGGCCCGACCGGCCGGGCCCGCGCCCCCTAAAGCCAGCCCCGGTGCTTGAAGAGGCGGTAGAGCCCCACCTCCAGGGCCGCCATCACCAGGATCACGGCCGGATACGACCACACCCAGCGCAGCTCCGGCATGTGGTCGAAGTTCATGCCGTAGATCCCCGCGATCATCGTCGGGACCGCGGCCATGGCCGCCCACGCGGAGATCTTGCGCATGTCGTCGTTCTGCCGCACGCTCATCTGCGCCAGGTGCGCCGAAAGGATGTCCGACACCAGCCGGTCCAGGCCCTCCACCGACTCGTTCACGCGGGTGAGGTGGTCGCTCACGTCCCGGAAGAAGGGCCGTGCCTGCTCGTCGACGTAGGGCACCGTCGTGCCGAACGGTCCGGAGCCCGCCAGCCGGTTCAGCGGCAGCGCCAGCGGGCCGGTCGCCCGCCGGAACTCCAGGATCTGCCGCTTGAAGTCGTAGATGCGGGAGGCCGTGTGGCGCGATCCGCCGCCGTCCGGGGAGAAGACCTCCGCCTCCAGCTCCTCCAGATCGGTCTGCAGCTCCGTCGCCACGTCCAGGTAGTGGTCGACGACGGCGTCCGCGATCGCGTACAGCACCGCCGTCGGGCCCCGGCCCAGCATCTCCGGCTCGCGCTCCAGCCGGCGCCGTACGGCACCCAGCGGGGAGCCCTCGCCGTGACGGACGGTCACCACGAAGTGCTCGCCGAGGAAGACCATGACCTCACCGGTGGAGACCCGGTCGCTCTCGGCCTCGTAGACGACCGGCTTGAGCACCGCGAACAGGGAGTCGTCATACATCTCCAGCTTGGGCCGCTGATGGGCCTTCAGGGCGTCCTCGACCGCCAGCGGGTGCAGCGCGAACTCCTCGGTGACCAGGGAGAACTCCCTCTCCGACGGTTCGTGCAGCCCGATCCAGACGAACCCGCCCGCGGTACGCGCCTCCTCCAGGGCGTCGGAGAAGTCCTCGGGGCCCTCCTTGCGGTGCCCGTCGCGGTAGATGGCGCAGTCGACGATCACAGAGTGTCTTCTCCCGTCTCCCCGGGCCCGCCCCGGGCGGGCCTGCGCCTACCCTGGGCCGCATGCCCACGCTGATCCTGGTCCGGCACGGACGTTCCACCGCCAACACCGAGGGACTGCTCGCCGGCTGGACGCCCGGCGTCGCCCTCGACGAACGCGGCGCCGCGCAGGCCGCCGCGCTGCCCGGACGGCTCGCCGAGCTGCCCCTGACCGAAGCGGTGAGCAGCCCGCTGCAGCGCTGCCGGGAAACCCTCCGGCCGCTGCTTCAGGCCCGTCCCGAGCTCACCGTCCACACCGACGAGCGGATCGGCGAGTGCCACTACGGCGACTGGTCCGGCCGCAAACTCGCCGAGCTCAAGGACGAGCCGCTGATGGAGGTCGTGCAGGCGCACCCGAGCGCCGCCGCGTTCCCCGGCGGCGAGTCCATGCGCGCGATGCAGACGCGCGCCGCCGAAGCGGTGCGCGAATGGAACGCGCGCGTGGAACGCGACCACGGACCCGACGCCGTCTACGTCATGTGCTCGCACGGCGACATCATCAAGTCGCTCGTCGCGGACGCGCTCGGACTTCATCTCGACCTCTTCCAGAGGATTTCCGTTGAACCGTGTTCCATCACCGCGATCCGTTACACCCGTCTGAGGCCGTTCCTCGTCCGCCTCGGCGACACCGGCGACTTCACGTCCCTGGTGCCGCGCGAGGAGCCGCCGGCCGACGACGCTCCGGTCGGGGGCGGTGCGGGCGCACCGTGATCGTCGGGCGCAGTAGGGTGAAGCGGTCGTGACAGCGCCGCACCCGCCCGCAGCCGTGCGGCTCGTGCCGCGACCGGTCCCCAAGCCGATCCAGATCCAGGAGACAGGACGTGTCCCGTCAGGTGTTCCTCTACGACCCGCCGGACCGTTTCGTGGCCGGTACGGTCGGACTGCCCGGGCGCCGTACGTTCTTCCTCCAGGCCACCGCCGGCCCCCGGACGACCAGCGTGGCCCTGGAGAAGACCCAGGTGGCCGCCCTCGCGGAGCGGATGGACGAACTGCTCGACGAAGTCGTGCGCCGCAGCGGCGGCAGCGCCGCGGTCCCGGCCGTGGCGCCCGCCGAGGTGGCCGACACCGGCCCCCTCGACACGCCGATCGAGGAGGAGTTCCGGGTCGGCACCATGGCCCTCGCCTGGGACGGCGAGGAACAGCGCATGATCGTCGAGGCGCAGGCCCTCGTGGAACTCGACGCGGAGTCCGAGGAGGACCTCGCCGAGGCCGAGGAGCGGCTGCTGCAGGACGAGGAGAACGGGCCCCCGATGCTGCGGGTCCGGCTGACCGGCGCGCAGGCCAGGGCCTTCGCCAAACGCGCCCTCGACGTCGTCAACGCCGGGCGGCCGCCGTGCCCGCTGTGCAGCCTCCCGCTCGACCCGGAAGGACACGTATGTCCGCGCCAGAACGGATACCGCCGCGGAGCGTGACCGCGGCCGAGCTGCTCAGCCGCGGTGAGCTGACGGTGCGCGGGCAGATCCGGGACGCATCCAACGCCGTGCTGTACTGCTCCGTCACCCACGAGGGCCAGGAGGCCTTCTGCGTGTACAAGCCGGTCCGCGGGGAGCGCCCGCTGTGGGACTTCCCCGACGGCACCCTGGCCCAGCGCGAGGTGGCCGCGTACGAGGTGTCCGAGGCCACCGGATGGGGCCTGGTGCCGACCACCGTGCTGCGCGACGGCCCCTTCGGCGAGGGCATGTGCCAGTTGTGGATCGAGGGCGAGCCCGGGGACGGGCTGCTGGCCCTGGTGGACGGCGAGGAGCCGGAGGACGGCTGGAAGGCCATCGGCTTCGCGGAGGCCGAGGACGGCAGGACCGCCCTGCTCGTGCACGCCGACGACGAGCGCCTGCGGCGGCTGGCCGTCCTCGACGCGGTCATCAACAACGCCGACCGCAAGGGCGGCCACCTGCTGCCCGCCGCCGGGGGCCGCCTCTACGGCATCGACCACGGGGTGACCTTCAACACCGAGAACAAGCTGCGCACGCTGCTGTGGGGCTGGGCGGGCGAGCCGCTGACCCCCGAGGCGCTCGACGTCCTGGCGAACCTGCGAAAGGCCCTGGACGGCGCCGGGACGCTGGCGCGGAAGCTGGCCGGGCTGATCACCCCCGCCGAGCTGGACGCCACACGCGCGCGAGTGGACGCCCTCCTGGAGTCGGGCCGGCACCCGGAGCCGAGCGGGGAGTGGCCGGCCATTCCGTGGCCGCCCGTCTGACAGCACACCGGCCGGTACCGCGCAAGAGCGCCTTTTCGGTCATCCGGTCGGGTCCGGTTCGTATGCGGAACATCCGTCCGGTTACGCTCATGTCATGCATGCCTGGCCCGCTTCCGAGGTCCCCGCCCTGCCTGGTCAGGGCCGCGACCTGAGGATCCACGACACCGCGACCGGCGGCCTCGTCACCCTCGACCCCGGTCCCGTCGCCCGTATCTACGTCTGCGGCATCACCCCGTACGACGCGACCCACATGGGTCACGCGGCGACCTACAACGCGTTCGACCTCGTGCAGCGCGTGTGGCTCGACACCAAGCGGCAGGTGCACTACGTCCAGAACGTCACCGACGTCGACGACCCGCTGCTGGAGCGGGCGCAGCGCGACGGACTCGACTGGGTCGCCCTCGCCGAGCGGGAGACGGCCCTCTTCCGCGAGGACATGGCCGCCCTGCGGATGCTCCCGCCGCGGCACTACATAGGCGCCGTCGAGGCCATACCGGGCATCGTGCCCCTGGTGGAGCGGCTGCGCGAGCTCGGCGCGGCCTACGACCTCGAGGGCGACATCTACTTCTCCGTCGAGTCCGACCCCCACTTCGGCGAGGTCTCCCGGCTCGACGCGGCCGCCATGCGGCTGCTGTCCGCCGAGCGCGGCGGCGACCCCGACCGGCCGGGCAAGAAGAACCCGCTCGACCCGATCCTGTGGATGGCCGCCCGTGACGGCGAGCCGAGCTGGGACGGCGGCTCCCTCGGACCCGGCCGGCCCGGCTGGCACATCGAGTGCGTCGCCATCGCCCTCGACCACCTCGGCATGGGCTTCGACGTCCAGGGCGGCGGCTCCGACCTCGCCTTCCCGCACCACGAGATGGGCGCCTCCCACGCCCAGGTGCTGACCGGCGAGTTCCCGATGGCCAAGGCCTACGTCCACGCCGGCATGGTCGCCCTCGACGGCGAGAAGATGTCCAAGTCCAAGGGCAACCTGGTCTTCGTCTCACAGCTGCGCCGGGACGGGGTCGACCCCGCCGCCGTCCGGCTCGCGCTGCTCGCCCACCACTACCGGTCCGACTGGGAGTGGACCGACCGGGTGCTCCAGGACGCCGTGGCCCGGCTCGGGCGCTGGCGGGCCGCCGTGTCCCGGCCCGACGGCCCGCCCGCCGACGCCCTCGTCGAGGAGATCCGCGAGGCCCTCGCCGACGACCTCGACGCCCCGTCCGCGCTCGCCGCGGTGGACCGCTGGGTGGCCCGGCAGGAGCGTGAGGGCGGCACCGACACCGGCGCCCCCGGCATCGTGTCGCGTGCCGTGGACGCCCTGATGGGCGTGGCGCTGTAACGACGACGGGGCGCGACGCCCACACCCCGGCGGCCGGGTCCTGCGAGGACCCGGCCGCCGAGCCCGTGCGGCGTCCGCCGCCGGTCCCCGTCGACCGCGATCCCGGCAAATCGCTGCGCGCCGGGGGCCATGTGATGGGGTGAGGGCGTCTGTTGACCGTTCGGCCGGCCCAGGGCCTGTTGCGAAGGTCCCGCCGGCCCCTGGCAGAAGGACGCACCGTGGCACCCACCGAACGTTCCTTCGCACGTCGAAGACTCCTCACCGGCGCGGCCGCCCTCACGGGAGCGACACTCCTCGGCCCCACCGCGCACGCGGCCGACAAGGGCCGCAGCGCCTGGCCGGACCGCTTCTCCCTGCCGCAGGGCTTCCAGCCCGAAGGCATCACCATCGGCTCCCGCCCGTACGCCTGGTTCGGCTCGCTCGCGAACGGCGACGTCTACCGCGCGAGCCTCGCCACCGGCCGCGGCGCGGTGATCGCCAAGGGCCTCGGCGCGGACCACCCCACCGTCGGCCTCAAGATCGGCCCCCGCGGCAGGCTCTTCCTGAGCGGCGGCGTCAGCGGCGAACTGCGCACCGTCGACGCCCGCTCGGGCGAGACCGAGAAGGTGTACGACGTCGACGGCCTGTTCGTGAACGACGTGATCCTCACGCCGGACGCCGCCTGGTTCACCGACTCCTACCGGGCCGTGCTGTACAAGCTGCTCCTCGACCGGCACGGTGCGCCGGGAGCCGTCGAGACCGTGCCGCTCACCGGCGACTGGGTCCAGGGCGCCGACTTCACCGCCAACGGCATCGAACGCACCCCGGACGGCAGCGCGCTGCTCGTGGTCAACACCGTCGCGGACGGCGGCGGCCTGATGCGCGTCGACCCCCGCACCGGCGTGGCCCGTGCCGTCGACCTCGGCGCGGCGAGACTCCCGAACGGCGACGGCCTGCTGCTCCTGGGCAGCACCCTCTACGCAGTCCAGCAGCAGCAGAACGCGATCGACGTCTTCCGGCTGGACGCGGCCGGCACCCGGGGCACGGCCATCGCCCGCATCACCGACCCGCGCTTCCGCATCCCCACCACGGTCGCGGCGTGGGGCGACCGCCTGTACCTGCCCAACGCGCGCTTCGACGTGGAGCCGGCACCGGACACCGAGTACGACGTGGTGGCGGTGCGGCAGGTGTAGGACACCCTGCCGGGCACGACGAGGGCGGTGCGCGTCACGCGCACCGCCCTCACCGTTCGGTCCTGTCGGCCCTGCCGTCCGGTTCTCCCGGTCAGTCCTCCGAGGAGTCCCCGTCGTCCCGGTCCGCCTCCGCGTCGGTGTCGGCGTCCGTCCCGGCCTCCGGCTTCGGCGGCTTCGGCGACGTCGTGCGGCCGCCGGGCCGCTCCCGCCGGTAGGAGGCGCCGTCGCCGCCGTCCGCCCCGGCGGGGCCGGCTCCGTCCCTGCGCCGCAGGTAGCGCTCGAACTCGCGGGCGATCGCCTCGCCCGACGCCTCCGGCAGCTCCGCGGTGTCCCGGGCCTCCTCCAGCGTCTGGACGTACTCGGCGACCTCGCTGTCCTCGGCGGCCAGCTGGTCCACCCCGACCTGCCAGGCGCGCGAGTCCTCGGGCAGCTCGCCCAGCGGGATGCGCACGTCGATCAGGTCCTCGAGACGGTTGAGCAGGGCCAGCGTCGCCTTCGGGTTCGGCGGCTGCGAGACGTAGTGCGGCACCGCGGCCCACAGGCTCACGGCGGGCACGCCCGCGTGCGTGCACGCCTCCTGCAGGACACCGACGATGCCCGTCGGGCCCTCGTACTTGGTCTCCTCCAGGTCCATGCGGCGGGCGAGGTCCGGATCGGACGTGGTCCCGCTGATCGGGACCGGACGCGTGTGCGGGGTGTCGCCGAGCAGGGCGCCCAGGATGACCACGAGCTCCACGCCCAGCTCGTGCGCGAAGCCCAGCAGTTCGTTGCAGAACGAGCGCCAGCGCATCGACGGCTCGATGCCCCGGACGAGCACGAGATCGCGCGGCTTGTCACCGCCGACGCGGACGACGGACAGTCTCGTCGTCGGCCACGTGATCTTGCGCACTCCGGCGTCCATCCACACCGTGGGCCGGTTCACCTGGAAGTCGTAGTAGTCCTCGGCGTCCAGCGCCGCGAACACCTCGCCCTTCCACTCCCTGTCCAGGTGCGCGACCGCGGTGGAAGCGGCGTCGCCGGCATCGTTCCAGCCCTCGAACGCGGCCACCATGACCGGGTCGATCAGCTCGGGAACCCCCTCGAGCTCGATCACCCAGTGCCTCCTTCCGACGTGCCCTCGCCTGACCACCCAACCTTACGGCGTCCGGCGGGGGCGTCCGCAGCCCCCGTGCACGGGGGAGTGAACGGATCACTGCCCCGATCACCACCCCGGAACACCCGTCGCCACCCGCCCCTCACAGGGTCGACCGCAGCCACTGCTCCACGCTCGCGATGTGCACGGTCGCCCAGGAGCGGGCCGTCTCCGCGTCGCGGTCGCGCAGGGCCGTCAGGATCGCCCGGTGCTCGTGCAGGGTGCGGCTGACCGCGTCCTGCTGGGTCAGCCCGCGCCAGATCCGGGCCCGGGTGGTCGGCCCGGACAGGCCGTCGAGCAGGGAGCAGAGCACCGAGTTGCCGGCGCCCTGCACGATGCTCCGGTGGAACTCGAGGTCGCTCGCGACCAGGTCCTCCACCGACGGGTTGTCACCGAGTTCGTCCAACTGGGCGGACAGCGCGTCCAGTTGCTGCTCGCTGATGCGGGAGGCGGCCATCGCCGTGGCGGCGGGTTCCAGGATGCGGCGCACGGCCAGGAACTCCAGGACCGTGTCGTCCCGGTGGAAGTCGACGACGAAGCTCATCGCCTCCAGCAGCAGCTGCGGGTCGAGGCTGGTGACGTACGTGCCGTCGCCCTGCCGCACGTCCAGGATCCGGATGAGCGACAGCGCCCGCACGGCCTCCCGGAGAGAGTTGCGGGACAGCCCGAGTTCGGCGGCGAGTTCGCTCTCCTTGGGCAGCCGGTCCCCGGGGCGCAGCGCGCCGGAGACGATCATGTCCTTGATCTTCTCGATCGCCTCGTCGGTGACTGCCATGCCCGGCCTCCCTGTGGTTCCGCTCGCCCTCGAGACATCGGATGTCTCAGGGTCAAGTATGCGGTCCCGCAGACCCGGCCGGACGCCGAACGATCAAGCCGGCGAAGGGACGGGGCGAAGGGCCGGCGAAGAGGCGAAGAAGGGGACCCCGCCCGCGAGGCCCCCTTCGCCGTCCGCCGTCGGTCCGCCGCCTACTTCTCGTCGAGCAGCGCCCGCACCTTCGCGCGCACGTCGTCCGTTGCCAGGCCGCGGATCGTCAGCGTGGTGCGGCGCCGCAGCACGTCGTCCGCCGTCTCGGCCCACTCGTGGTCCCGGGCGTAGACGACCTGCGCCCAGATCTCCGGGGCGTCCGGGTGGACGCGCTCGCCCAGCTCCGGCCGCTCGTTGGCGAGGCGGGCGATGTCGAAGGCCAGCGAGCCGTAGTGGGTGGCCAGGTGCCGGGCGGTGTCGGCGGCCATGCGCGGACCCGGCGCCGGACGGTCCACCAGCAGCCGGTGCGCGACCGCGCGCGGGTTCGCCACCCCCGGCAGCGGCAGCCGCCTCGGCAGGGACGCGACCGGCTCGAAGCCGTCGCCCAGCGGGTGACCGGGCAGCTCCTGGAGCTTCTTCATCACCGTGCGGCCGATGTGCCGGAACGTCGTCCACTTGCCGCCCGCGACGGACAGCATGCCGCCCCGGCCCTCGGTGACGACCGTCTCCCGCTTGGCCTTCGCCGTGTCGCCGGGCCCGCCCGGCAGCACGCGCAGACCCGCGAAGGCGTACGTGATCAGGTCACGGTCGAGCTGCTGGTCCCGGACGGAGAACGCGGCCTCGTCCAGGATCTGGGCCATGTCCTTGTCGGTCACCGCGACGTCCGCCGGATCGCCCTCGAACTCCTCGTCGGTGGTGCCGAGCAGCAGCATGTCCTCCCACGGGAGGGCGAAGGTGATGCGGTACTTGTCGATCGGGGTGGCCAGCGCGGCCTTCCACGGGGAGGTGCGCTTGAGGACCAGGTGCGCGCCCTTCGACAGCCGGATCGACGGGGCGGCCTTCGGGTCCTCCATGCGGCGCAGGTGGTCCACCCACGGGCCGGTGGCGTTGAGCACGAGGCGGGCGTCCACCCCGAACTCGTCCCCGGACAGTCGGTCGCGCAGCTCCGCGCCCGTCACCCGGCCCCGGGTGAAGCGCAGGCCGGTGACCTCGGCGTGGTTGAGCACCACCGCGCCCGACTCGACGGCCGCGCGGACCGTCATCAGCGCCATGCGCGCGTCGTTCATCTGGTCGTCGCCGTACACGGCCACGGCCTTGAGGTTCTCGGTGCGCAGCTCGGGCACGTCCTGCGCCGCCCGCGCGGGGCTGAGCAGGTGGCCGACGCCGTCCCCGAACGCCGACAGCATCGAGTACGCGAACACGCCGGCCCCGAGCTTCGCGGCGCCGTGCGGCCCGCCCTTGTACACGGGGAGGTAGAAGGTGAGCGGGTTCGCCAGATGGGGGGCCACCTGGCGGGAGACCGCACGGCGCTCGAAGTGGTTCTCCGCCACCAGCTTCACCGCGCCGGTCTGCAGGTAGCGCAGCCCGCCGTGGAGCAGCTTGGAGGAGGCGGACGACGTGGCGCCGGCGAAGTCGCCGGCGTCGACCAGGGCCACCCTGAGGCCGGACTGCGCGGCGTGCCAGGCGGTGGAGATGCCCAGGATGCCGCCGCCGATCACGAGAAGGTCGTACGACGCCCTGGCGAGCTGCTCCCGGGTCTCGGCTCGGCTCGGGTTCGCGCCGGACGCCGGGCGCGTCCCCAGGGCAGGCACGGACTGCAGGGTGGACTGAGTGGTCATGTCGGGTTCTTACTCCTCGTCCTCGAGCCAGCCCATGGTCCGCTCGACGGCCTTGAGCCAGCTCTTGTACTCACGGTCGCGGGTCTCCGCGTCCATGCGGGGGGTCCACTCGGCGGCCCGGCGCCAGTTGGCGCGCAGGTCGTCGGTGCTGGTCCAGAAGCCGACGGCGAGGCCGGCGGCGTAGGCGGCGCCGAGGCAGGTGGTCTCGGCGACCATCGGGCGCACCACTGGCGCGTCCAGGACATCCGCGAGGGTCTGCATCAGCAGGTTGTTGGAGGTCATGCCGCCGTCGACCTTGAGGGCCGTCAGCTCGACGCCGGAGTCCTTCGTCATCGCGTCGCTGATCTCGCGGGTCTGCCAGGCGGTGGCCTCCAGGACGGCGCGCGCCAGGTGCGCCTTGGTGACGTACCGGGTCAGGCCGGCGATCACACCGCGGGCGTCGGGGCGCCAGTACGGGGCGAACAGGCCGGAGAAGGCCGGCACGAAGTAGGCGCCGCCGTTGTCCTCGACCGACAGCGCGAGCGTCTCGATCTCGGCCGCGGTGGAGATCAGGCCCATCTGGTCGCGCATCCACTGCACCAGCGAACCGGTGACGGCGATCGAGCCCTCCAGGGCGTAGACCGGGCTCTGGTCGCCGATCCGGTAGCCGACCGTGGTCAGCAGGCCGGAGTAGGAGTTGATGATCTTCTCGCCGGTGTTCATCAGCATGAAGGTGCCGGTGCCGTACGTCGACTTCGCCTCGCCCTCGGAGAAGCAGGTCTGGCCGAACAGGGCCGCCTGCTGGTCGCCGAGCGCGGAGGCGACCGGGATGCCGCCGAGCAGCTCGCCCAGCTTGCCGCCGGTGATCTCGCCGTACACCTCGGCCGAGGAGCGGATCTCCGGGAGCATGGCCATCGGGACGCCGATGGACTCGCAGATCTTGGGGTCCCACTCCAGGGTGTGGAGGTTCATCAGCAGGGTGCGGGAGGCGTTGGTGACGTCGGTGACGTGCCGGCCGCCGTCCACGCCGCCGGTCAGGTTCCAGATGACCCAGCTGTCCATGGTGCCGAAGAGGATGTCGCCCGCCTCGGCGCGCTCGCGCAGGCCGTCGACGTGGTCGAGCAGCCAGCGGGCCTTCGGGCCGGCGAAGTAGGAGGCCAGCGGCAGGCCGGTCTCGCGGCGGAAGCGGTCCTGGCCGACGTTGCGGCCGAGTTCCTTGCACAGGGCGTCGGTGCGGGTGTCCTGCCAGACGAGGGCGTTGTGGACGGGCTCACCGGTGTTCTTGTCCCACAGCAGCGTGGTCTCGCGCTGGTTGGTGATGCCGATGGCCTTGATGTCGTCGCGGGTGATGCCGGCCTTCCCGATGGCTCCGGCGACGACCTCCTGGACGTTGGTCCAGATCTCGGTGGCGTCGTGCTCCACCCAGCCCGGCTTCGGGAAGATCTGCTCGTGCTCCTTCTGGTCGACGGAGACGATGCGGCCGTCGCGGTCGAAGACGATGCAGCGGGAGGAGGTCGTGCCCTGGTCGATGGCGGCGATGAAGGGGCCGTGGCCGTGGGACGAGATGCCGGCGGTGTGGGCGTCGGTCACTGTGTGCTCCTGGAAGGTCCGTGGTCGGGGGGCTGCGCGTACGGCACGCGCTGGAGGTCCGGTGTGTCTAGGCGAAGGCGGCGTTGTAGATGCCGGCGGCTGTCGCGCCGCCGATCAGCGGGCCGACCACCGGGACCCAGGCGTAGCTCCAGTCGGAACCGCCCTTGTTGGGAAGGGGCAGCAGCGCGTGCACGATACGCGGGCCGAGGTCGCGGGCGGGGTTGATGGCGTAGCCGGTCGGGCCGCCGAGGGACAGGCCGATCGAGACCACGACGAGCGCGGTGATCAGCGCGCCCAGGGTGCCGAGGCCCTTCCCGCTGTCGTTGAGGCCCTGCGTCAGGACGGCGAGGACCAGCACGATCGTGCCGATGATCTCCGTCGCGAGGTTCTGCACCGCGTTGCGGATCTCCGGACCGGTGGAGAAGACGCCGAGCACCGGGCCGGCGCCCTTCTCCTGCGCCTCCACGGCCTTGGCCGCGGTGGCCTGCGCCCCGGGACCGCCGACGATCTCCCGGTCGGTGAGATGGGCGTGGAACTGCCCGTAGTAGGCGATCCAGACCAGCGTCGCGCCGATCATGGCGCCCAGCAGCTGTCCGGCCCAGTAGGCCGGGACGTCGCTCCAGTCGCCGTCCTTGATGGCGAGCGCGAGCGTGACGGCCGGGTTCAGGTGGGCGCCGGACAGGGGCGCCGAGGTGTAGACCGCGGTGAGCACGGCGAAGCCCCACCCTAAGGCGATGGCGAGCCAGCCGGCGTTGCGGGCTTTGGAGGCCTTCAGCGTGACGGCGGCGCAGACGCCGCCGCCGAGCAGGATGAGTACGGCGGTACCGATGGTCTCGCCGATGAAGATGTCGGAGCTGGACACCCGCGACTCCTTTGTCCTTCGTCCAGGGAAGCCGGAACCCCGGGGTCCCTCCGGGGGTTCGGCGCCCTCGGGGGTGAGAGCGATGCCGGCCCTTGGCGTTGTCACACTCTAGCGTGAATTGCCGGTAGGTGTTCGACAATGCCGACCGCTGGACGGGAGTCTCGCTGTGGGGTCGCGTGTGCGTCAATAGTTCGTTTACCGAAAATGTGATCGTTACTCATTGTCGTGAGCTGTCGATCTTCCTGGTCAGTGCCCACGACGGGGCATACGGGCGCGCGTGACGGTCAGGAAGTTTGCCGCTTTTGTCGGCACATGTCGATGGCCGGAACGCCCCCCGGCATTCCGGCCGCCGTTCGCATCCCGCGCCGGTCAGAACCGCCCGGCGCCCAGATCCCGCGACACCGCACGCGCGCAGTCCCGCACCGCCGCGATCAGCTCCGGCCGCAGCTCGCCGTCCCGGCACAGCCGCTCCACCGCGCCCGTGATGCCGACCGCGCCCACCGGCATGCGCCGCCGGTCGTGGATGGGCGCGGCGATGGCCGCCACGCCCTCCCAGGTCTCCTCGACGTCCGCCGCGTAGCCACGCGCGCGCGTGATGTCGAGGATGTGCTCGAAGCCCTCCAGGTCGCACACGGTGCGCTCGGTGAAGGCCTTGCGGTCGGCCTCCAGCGCCTCGCTGTGCGCGACCGGGTCGTACGCCGACAGCACCTTGCCCAGCGCCGTGGAGTGCAGCGGCTGCATCGCCCCGATCTCCAGCACCTGCCGGCTGTCGTCGGGCCGGAAGACGTGGTGCACGACCAGCACGCCGTGCTGGTGCAGGACTCCCAGGTAGACGCTCTCGCCGCTGGAGCGGGCCAGGTCGTCCGTCCACACCAGGGCCCGCGCCCGCAGCTCGTGCACATCCAGATAGGTGGTGCCCAGGCGCAGCAGCTCCGCCCCCAGCTGATAGCGCCCCGACGCCTCGTCCTGCTCGACGAAGCCCTCCTGCTGCAGGGTGCGCAGAATGCCGTGCGCGGTGCCCTTGGCGAGGCCCAGCGAGGAGGCGATGTCCGACAGGCCGAGGCGTCGCTCACCGCCCGCGAGGAGCCGCAGCATCGCGGCCGCCCGTTCGAGCGACTGGATGTTCCGTGCCATCGCCGTGCTGCCTCCGTCCCCTTCGACCGTCGCCGTGCGAGGTCGCCGCCACTGTTCGGCAATGTCGAACACTACCGGTCGATGCCGACCTCCCGCTAATGGTCGGTCAACACCTGTTGCGTCACTCGTATCCCGCCGGTGCCCCGCCCGTCATCCTCGTCCGTCTCGTGGACGCCCCGACCGCCGGGGCGGACGGACCGCCCGTGCACGGCCAGGTCACCCGGGCGGTCGTCCGCCCGTGCGCCGCCCCGGTCACCCGGGCGGTCGTCCTCGCGGTCGCCCCGGCCTCCCGGGCGGTCGTCCTCGCGGTCGCCCCGGCCTCCCGGGCGGTCGTCCTCGCGGTCGCCCCGGCCTCCCGGGCGGTCGTCCTCGCGGTCGCCCCGGCCTCCCGGGCGGTCTCCTCGCGGCCGCCCCCGGTCACCCGGGCGGTCGTCCGTCTCGTGGACGCCCCGACCGCCGGACGGCCGACCCGGTTACTCTGACGTGGTGCGCCCGCCGCGGAGAGTTCCGCGGGCGGACGCAAAGCCGACAGCCGTCGCACCTCAAGGGAGCCCCTTCATGGCCTCGTCGCCACCGACCCCTTCCGCCGACAGCCGGACCCGTGTGTCCGAACTCCGTGAGGCCCTGGCCACCCGTGTGGTGGTCGCCGACGGAGCGATGGGCACCATGCTCCAGGCCCAGGAGCCGACCCTGGAGGACTTCGAGAACCTCGAGGGGTGCAACGAGGTCCTCAACGTCACCCGGCCCGACATCGTCCGTTCGGTCCATGAGGCGTACTTCGCCGTGGGCGTCGACTGCGTCGAGACCAACACCTTCGGCGCCAACCACGCCGCCATGGCCGAGTACGAGATCGAAGGCCGCGTCTTCGAGCTGTCCGAAGCCGGCGCCCGCATCGCCCGCGAGGTGGCCGACGAGTTCACCGCCGGTGACGGCCGCCGCCGCTGGGTCCTGGGCTCGATCGGCCCCGGCACCAAGCTGCCGACCCTGGGACACGTCCCCTACACCACGCTCCGCGACGGCTTCCAGGCCAACGCCGAGGGACTTCTCGCCGGCGGCGCCGACGCCCTGATCGTCGAGACCACCCAGGACCTGCTCCAGACCAAGGCCTCCGTCCTGGGCGCCCGCCGCGCCATGCGGGCCGCCGGCGTCGAAGTGCCCCTGCTGTGCTCGATGGCCTTCGAGACGACCGGCACCATGCTCCTGGGCTCCGAGATCGGCGCCGCGCTCACCGCCCTGGAGCCGCTCGGCATCGACATGATCGGCCTGAACTGCTCCACCGGCCCCGCCGAGATGAGCGAGCACCTGCGCTACCTCGCCCGGCACTCCCGCATCCCGCTGCTGTGCATGCCGAACGCCGGCCTGCCCGTCCTCACCAAGGACGGCGCCCACTTCCCGCTCGACGCCGAGGGCCTCGCCGACGCGCAGCAGACCTTCGTCCGGGACTACGGCCTCTCCCTCGTCGGCGGCTGCTGCGGCACCACCCCCGAACACCTGCGCCAGGTCGTCGAGCGGGTCCGCGACCTCGCCCCCGCCGAACGCGCCCCGCAGCCCGAGCCCGGCGCCGCCTCCCTCTACCAGACGGTCCCCTTCCGCCAGGACACCTCCTACCTGGCGATCGGCGAGCGCACCAACGCCAACGGCTCCAAGAAGTTCCGCGAGGCCATGCTGGAGGGCCGCTGGGACGACTGCGTGGAGATGGCACGCGAGCAGATCCGCGAGGGCGCGCACATGCTCGACCTGTGCGTGGACTACGTCGGCCGCGACGGCGTCGCCGACATGGAGGAACTCGCCGGCCGCCTGGCCACCGCCTCCACCCTGCCGATCGTCCTGGACTCCACCGAGGTCGACGTCATCCGGGCCGGCCTGGAGAAGCTCGGCGGCCGCGCGGTCATCAACTCCGTCAACTACGAGGACGGCGACGGCCCCGAGTCCCGCTTCGCCCAGGTCACGCAGCTCGCCAAGGAGCACGGCGCCGCGCTGATCGCGCTGACCATCGACGAGGAGGGCCAGGCCCGCACAGCCCGGAAGAAGGTCGAGATCGCCGAACGGCTCATCGCCGACCTGACCGGCACCTGGGGCATCCACGAGTCGGACATCCTCATCGACTGTCTGACCTTCACCATCTGTACCGGCCAGGAGGAGTCCCGGGGGGACGGCGTCGCCACCATCGAGGCGATCCGCGAGCTCAAGCGCCGCCACCCGGACGTGCAGACCACCCTCGGCCTGTCGAACATCTCCTTCGGCCTCAACCCGGCCGCCCGCATCCTGCTCAACTCCGTCTTCCTGGACGAGTGCGTCAAGGCGGGCCTGGACTCGGCCATCGTGCACGCCTCCAAGATCCTGCCGATCGCCCGCTTCAGCGAGGAGGAGGTCACCACCGCCCTCGACCTCATCCACGACCGCCGCAGTGAGGGATACGACCCGCTGCAGAAGCTGATGGCCCTGTTCGAGGGCGCCACCGCCAAGTCCCTGAAGGCCGGAAAGGCCGAGGAACTGGCCGCGCTGCCGCTGGAGGAGCGCCTCAAGCGCCGCATCATCGACGGGGAGCGCAACGGCCTGGAGGCCGACCTCGACGCCGCGCTCCAGGACCGGCCCGCCCTCGACATCGTCAACGAGACACTGCTGGACGGCATGAAGACCGTCGGCGAGCTGTTCGGCTCCGGCCAGATGCAACTGCCGTTCGTCCTGCAGTCCGCCGAGGTCATGAAGGCGGCCGTCGCCCACCTCGAACCGCACATGGAGAAGACCGACGAGGCCGGCAAGGGCACCATCGTGCTGGCCACCGTGCGCGGCGACGTGCACGACATCGGCAAGAACCTGGTCGACATCATCCTGTCCAACAACGGCTACAACGTCGTCAACCTCGGCATCAAGCAGCCGGTCTCCGCGATCCTGGAGGCGGCCGAGGAGCACAAGGCCGACGTCATCGGCATGTCCGGGCTCCTGGTCAAGTCCACCGTGATCATGAAGGAGAACCTGGAGGAGCTCAACCAGCGCGGCCTGGCCGCCACTTACCCGGTCATCCTCGGCGGCGCCGCCCTCACCCGGGCGTACGTCGAGCAGGACCTGCACGAGCTGTACGAGGGCGAAGTCCGCTACGCCCGCGACGCATTCGAGGGACTGCGCCTGATGGACGCCCTCATCGGCGTCAAGCGGGGCGTACCCGGCGCGAAACTGCCCGAGCTGAAGCAGCGCCGGGTACGCGCGGCCACCGTCGAGGTGGAGGAACGGCCGGAGGAGGGCCACGTCCGCTCGGACGTCGCCACCGACAACCCCGTCCCCACCCCGCCCTTCTGGGGCACCCGCGTCATCAAGGGCATCCAGCTCAAGGAATACGCGAGCTGGCTGGACGAGGGCGCGCTGTTCAAGGGCCAGTGGGGTCTGAAGCAGGCCCGCTCCGGCGAGGGACCCACGTACGGGGAACTCGTCGAGAGCGAGGGCAGGCCGCGGCTGCGCGGCCTGCTGGACCGGCTCCAGACGGAGAACCTGCTGGAAGCGGCCGTCGTCTACGGCTACTTCCCCTGCGTCTCCAAGGACGACGACCTCATCGTCCTGGACGAACAGGGCAACGAGCGCACCCGCTTCACCTTCCCCCGCCAGCGCCGCGGCCGCCGGCTGTGCCTGGCCGACTTCTTCCGCCCGGAGGAATCGGGCGAGACGGACGTCGTCGGATTCCAGGTCGTCACCGTCGGCTCCCGCATCGGCACGGAGACAGCCCGCATGTTCGAGGCGAACGCCTACCGCGACTACCTCGAACTGCACGGCCTGTCCGTGCAGTTGGCCGAAGCGCTCGCCGAGTACTGGCACGCGCGCGTCCGCGGCGAACTCGGCTTCGCGGGCGAGGACCCGAGCGACATCGAGGACATGTTCGCCCTCAAGTACCGGGGCGCCCGTTTCTCCCTCGGCTACGGCGCCTGCCCGAACCTGGAGGACCGCGCCAAGATCGCCGACCTGCTCCAGCCGGAGCGCATCGGCGTCCACCTGTCCGAGGAGTTCCAGCTGCACCCCGAGCAGTCCACGGACGCGATCGTGATCCACCACCCGGAGGCGAAGTACTTCAACGCCCGCTGACCGGCCCCGCCGGGGCCGCACCGGCACACACCGGGACCACCCCCGGCCGCACTGCCGGTGTGCCCCGGCACACCCGTTTCAAACGAGGCGCTTCGCCCGCCACAGTCGTACACTGGTCGGTCCACCGCAGGCCGGTTGCTCACCTTTGCGAAAAAGGGGCAGCCGGCCTGATCGTCCCTCAAGGAGGTGCGCCCGGATGACCAGTACGGTCCCCGCGCCCGGAACCCTTCCCCAAGCCCTCGGCTCCGCTCGAGCAAGACAGACCCCGACGGCCCAGAACCCGGGCTCAGCCCTGCAGGCCGTGCTCCTGGACATGGACGGAACCCTGGTGGACACCGAGGGGTTCTGGTGGGACGTCGAGCTGGAGGTCTTCGCCCGCCTCGGTCACACCCTGGACGACTCCTGGCGCCACGTCGTGGTCGGCGGCCCCATGACACGCAGCGCGGGCTTCCTCATCGAAGCCACCGGCGCCGACATCGACCTCGCCGAACTCACGGTCCTGCTCAACCAGGGGTTCGAGGAGCGCATCGCCGACGCCCTGCCGCTGATGCCGGGCGCCGCCCGGCTGCTCGCCGAACTCACCGAGTACGCGGTCCCCACCGCCCTGGTCTCCGCGTCCCACCGGCGCATCATCGACCGCGTCCTCGGCTCGCTCGGCTCCCACCACTTCGGGCTGTCCGTCGCCGGCGACGAGGTGCGGCGCACCAAGCCCCACCCCGATCCGTACCTGGTCGCGGCAGCCGGACTGGGCGTGGACCCGACCAGATGCGCGGTCGTGGAGGACACCGCGACCGGCGTCGCCGCAGCCGAGGCCGCGGGCTGCCACGTGGTGGCCGTGCCGTCGGTCGCCCCCATCGCGCCCGCCGAGCGGCGCACGGTCGTCTCCTCCCTGGAAGCGGTCGACCTGGCCTTCCTGCGCGGCCTGATGCCCACCCGCTGACGCGGGCGCGCAAGAGCGTTCACCCTGAGTCCTCAGACGTTGGCGGATGACCGAATTCCGCTCCCTCGTACAATGTTTGACCATGTGAGGTTCCCCACTCGCCAGGCGGTCGACAAGGCGGCCGAGGTGTGCTGTTCACCCCCATTCGGGGGTGTCCGGCGTGCCCTTGTGTCCTGATTGGTGGAACGCTGCACGAATCCTTCCGCTGTCGGGTTTTCGGTGTGTCCACACCCGGTTTCGCTGCGTGATGGCAGATCGCCCCCGGTGACCGCGAACCCCCGTGCGGGCGCGCACTAATCTCGTCGCGAGAACATCAACCCCTACCCCCGTGCATCCGCGTCGACACCCCTGCATGCCGGATACGCGGACCTCACAGCTCTGGAGAAACTCGAGCATGAACCGCAAGACTTTGGTGCTGCCGGCCGTGGTCGGCCTGCTCGCGCCGGTTCTCGCCGCCTGTGGCGGGTCCGACAGCGGCAGCGACGGCGGGGATGCGATCGTCGTCGGCACCACGGACCGGTTCACCGCCACGAAGGACGCCCCGGCGCCGCTCGACCCCGCGTACGCCTACGACGTCGGCACCTGGAACATCCTGCGCCAGACCGTGCAGACCCTGATGATCCAGCCGAAGGGCGAAGGCGACCCGGTGCCCGAGGCCGCCCAGAGCTGCTCGTTCACCGACTCGGGCAACGAGCGCTACGCCTGCAAGCTGCGCGACGGCCTGAAGTTCTCCAACGGCGACAAGATCACCGCGGCCGACGTGAAGTACTCCATCGACCGCGCCCGCGCCATCAAGGCCGACTCCGGCGTCTTCGCCCTGCTGTCCACCATCGACACCGTCGAGACGCAGGGTGACAACGAGGTCATCTTCCACCTCAAGACCGCCGACGCCACCTTCCCCTTCAAGCTGTCGACTCCGGTCGCGGGCATCGTCAACCCCGACGACTACGAGAAGGACAAGCTGCGCGACGGCTTCGGTGTCGACGGCTCCGGCCCGTACACCCTGCACGCCGAGGTCAAGAACGACGAGATCGTCAAGGCCACCTTCACCAAGAACCCCAACTACAAGGGCGTCCTGAAGGTCAACAACTCCAAGGTCGACATGGTCTCCTTCGCGGACGCCGCGGAGATGGGCAACGCCCTGGACAAGGGTGACATCGACGTCATGACCCGCACCATGTCGCCGCAGCAGATCCAGGCGCTGTCCACCAAGTCGGGCGGCAGCGTGGACCTGGTGGAGATGGCCGGCCTGGAGATCCGCTACCTCGCCTTCAACACCAGCGCCCCGACGGTGAAGTCCAAGGCCGTCCGCCAGGCGATCGCCCAGCTCATCAACCGCGGCGAACTCGTCTCCAAGGTCTACGGCACCCAGGCCGAGCCGCTCTACTCGATGGTCCCGGCGAGCATCACCGGCCACTCCAACTCGTTCTTCAACAAGTACGGCGACCCGAGCGTCGCCAAGGCCAAGGCCCTGCTGACCGCGGCCGGCATCACCTCCCCGGTCAAGCTGACCCTGCACTACACCACCGACCACTACGGCCCCGCCACCAAGAAGGAGTTCGAGGTCCTGCGGCAGCAGCTCAACGACAGCGGGCTGTTCGACGCCGCCATCAAGGGCACGCCCTGGGAAACCTTCGTCCCGGCCGAACGCAAGGGCGAGTACGACGTCTTCGGCATGGGCTGGTTCCCGGACTTCCCGGACGCCGACAACTACCTCGCGCCCTTCCTCGACAAGGACAACTTCCTCAAGTCGCCGTACCGCAACAGCACCGTCATCAACAGCCTGATCCCGGAGTCCCGCCGCGAGGCGGACCGGGTCGGGGCGGCCAAGAGCCTCACCGAGATCCAGGACGCCATCGCCGAGGACGTCCCGCTGCTGCCGCTGTGGCAGGGCAAGCAGTACGTCGCCTCCGGCGACAAGGTCACCGGCACCGCGTACGCGCTCAACTCCTCCTCCACGCTCCAGCTGTGGGAGCTGGGCCGCGGCGTGGGCGGCTGAGACCCACCCCCGCCCTCCGGCAGCCCGGCAAGGGCCTGAGCGACGGCGGCGAGAACACTGAGGGCGCCCCTTCCTCGGAAGGGGCGCCCTCTTCGCCGTCCGGCCTACTGCGCGCCGGGGCGCACCAGCCCGCTCTCGTACGCGTACACCGCGGCCTGCACCCGGTCGCGCAGCCCCAGCTTGGTCAGCACATGGCCGACGTGCGTCTTGACCGTCGTCTCGCTGACGAACAGGTCGGCGGCGATCTCCGCGTTGGACAGACCGCGGGCCACCAGCTTCAGCACCTCCACCTCGCGGTCGGTGAGCGTGTGCAGCGTGTCCGGCACCGGCTCGTCGCCCGAGGGCAGATGCGTGGCGTACTTGTCGAGCAGCCGCCGCGTGATGCTCGGCGCGAGCATCGCCTCGCCCGCGGCCACCACCCGGATCGCCTGCACCAGCTCATTGGCGGGCGCGTCCTTCAGCAGGAACCCGCTGGCGCCCGCCCGCAGCGCCTCCACCACGTACTCGTCGAGGTCGAAGGTGGTCAGCACCAGCACCTTCGCCGGGCCGTCCCGCCCGGGACCGGTGATCTGCCGGGTCGCCTCCACGCCGTCCATACGCGGCATACGGATGTCCATCAGGACCACGTCGGGCTGCAGGGCCCGTACCTGGTCGAGGGCCTGGAGGCCGTCTCCGGCCTCGCCGACGACCGCGATGTCCTGCTCGGCCTCCAGAATCATCCGGAACCCAGTACGCAGCAGCGGCTGGTCGTCGACCAGTAGGACGCGGATGGCCACGTAAGTCTCCTTCGCTAGTCCGGCCCCATTCTGCCCTGCGTCCGCTCAGCCACCGGACCCGGACGCCCGGACCGGCAGCGGATACGGCGGGGGAGTGCCGCCGAACTCCGGGCAGTGCGCCCGGTGGTCGCACCAGCCGCAGAGCTTCGTCGGCCGCGGCCGCCAGTCACCCGTCTCCGTCGCCAGCCGGATCGCCTCCCACAGCGCCAGCAGCTTGCGCTCCACACGCTCCAGGTCGGCGAGCACCGGGTCGTACGTCAGCACGTCCCCACTGCCCAGGTACACCAGCTGGAGCCGACGCGGGACCACCTTCTTCAGCCGCCACACCACCAGCGCGTAGAACTTCATCTGGAACAGGGCGCTCTCCGCGTACTCGGGCCGGGGAGCCTTGCCCGTCTTGTAGTCGACGATCCGCACCTCGCCCGTCGCCGCCACGTCCACCCGGTCGATGATCCCGCGCAGCCTCAGCCCGGAGGCCAGCTCCGCCTCGACGAACAGCTCCCGCTCGGCGGGCTCGAGCCGGGTCGGGTCCTCCAGCGTGAACCAGCGCTCGACGAGCTGCTCGGCCTCCGCCAGCCACCGGGCGAGCCGCTCGCCGTCGGCATCGTCCCGGAACAGCTCCGCGACCTCCGGCCGGGCCTCCCGCAGCCGGTCCCACTGCCCGGGGACGAGCGATCTGGCGCGGGGCGCGGTCCGCTCGGCCGCCGGCGCGTCGAAGAGCCGCTCCAGCACGGCGTGCACCAGGGTCCCCCTGGTGGCCGCCTCGCTGGGCTTCTCCGGCAGCCGGTCGATCACCCGGAACCGGTACAGCAGAGGGCACTGCATGAAGTCGCCGGCCCGGGACGGCGACAGGCTGGTGGGCGCACCGGCCGCCGGCTCCCGCGCACCCACCGTGCCCACCGCACTCACCGCTTCGGCCGTCACCACCGCCGCCGTTGCCCCCGCGGCCGGCTCCGCCGGGACCGGCGCACCGGCCCGTGCGGCGCTGCCGCCGGGGACCTGCGCCGCGTCCTCCGTGCTCGTCTCCATGCCCCCAGACCTTACGGCCCGCCACTGACAGTGACCCAGCCGCGGCCGTGACAGGTGCGACGGAGGGTGAAACACAGGGGGTGCCGGGGCGGAACGCGCCGCGCCGGACGCATACCATCGACCCGAGACCCTTCCGCCCGGCAGGCGCGGGAGACGCTGCGAACGAGGGGACACCGTGGACGAGAGCGGCGGGAGCGGGCAGCCGCGCACCGGCACCGACGAGTCGGCCGACCACCTCGCGGGAACCGCGACCCCGGCCGACACCGAGGGCGCCACCACGGCGGCCGACGACACGCAGACGCCGGCGACGCGCCCCGCCCCCGCCCCGACGCCGTCCGGCGAACCCGCGGAAGCGGCACCGCCGTCCGGCGGCAACGGTGTCACCGCGCAGACCGAGGACGGGGCGCCGGCACCCGCGCCCCGGCCGACGGACACCCCGGAGCCGGACCCCGGAACCGGCCGACCCGCCCCCTCGACCGGCACGCCCGCCCACCCGGAATCCCCGGCCGAGCACCGCCCGGCCGGCGCCGAGGACGACGCCGCGCAGGACCGCCCCTCCGGACACCGGCCGGACACCCCGCCCACCACCGGTCACCCGACCCGAGGCGACCACCCGGCCCCCGCCGAGCACCCTGCCCCCGCCGAGCACCCGGCCCGCCCCGGTCACGCGGCCGCCGATCACCCCACCAGGGCCGGGAGCCGCACGCCGGCGCACTCCGCAGGCGGAGGCGCCAAGACCCCGCCGCCGCAGCGGCCCGAGCCGCGGGGCGGACTGCTGATGGGACGCCCCTTCGGCGTGCCGGTCTACGTCGCGCCCAGCTGGTTCCTCGTCGCCGCCCTGATCACCTGGGTGTTCGGCGGACAACTCGAGCGCGTGCTGCCCGAACTCGGCGCCGCCCGCTACCTCGTCTCCCTCTTCTTCGCGGTCGCCTTCTACGCCTCCGTCCTCGTCCACGAACTCGCCCACACGGTCGCCGCACTGCGCTTCAAACTCCCGGTCCGCCGCATCCAGCTCCAGTTCTTCGGCGGCGTCTCCGAGATCGAGAAGGAGGCCGAGACCCCCGGACGGGAATTCGTGCTCGCCTTCGTCGGCCCGCTGCTCTCCCTCGTCCTGGCGGGCGTCTTCTACCTGGCCATGCAGCCCGTCGAGCCCGGCACCGTCCCCGGCGTCCTGCTCGCCGGCCTGATGGTCTCCAACCTGATCGTGGCCGTCTTCAACCTGCTGCCCGGCCTCCCCCTCGACGGCGGCCGCATGCTCCGCGCCGTCGTCTGGAAGATCACCGGCAAGCCCATGAGCGGCACCGTCGCCGCCGCCTGGGTCGGCCGCGCCCTCGCCGTCTCCGTCCTCATCGGCCTCCCGCTGCTCACCCAGTCCGGAGCCCTCGGCAGCAACGCCGAGGACAACGTCGGCATGGACACCGTCACCGACGCCCTGCTCGCCGCCATCCTCGCCGCGATCATCTGGACCGGCGCCGGCAACAGCCTGCGGATGGCCCGGCTGCGCGAGCACCTGCCGGAACTGCGCGCCCGCAACCTCACCCGGCGCGCGGTCCCCGTCGAGACCGACACCCCCCTGTCCGAGGCCCTGCGCCGCGCCAACGCCGCCGGCGCCCGAGCCCTGGTCGTCGTCGACCCCGACGGCACCCCCCTCTCCCTCGTCCGCGAGGCCGCCATCGTCGGCGTACCGGAGCACCGCCGCCCCTGGGTCGCCGTCAGCGGCCTCGCCCAGGAACTGACCGACGGCATGCGCGTCTCGGCCGAACTGGCCGGAGAGGACCTCCTGGACGCCCTGCGCGCCACCCCGGCCACCGAGTACCTGGTGGTGGAGGAGACCGGCGAGATCTACGGCGTCCTGTCCGCCGCCGACGTCGAGCGCGCCTTCGTCAAGGCCATGGCCCGGCCCTCGTAGCGCCCCCCCGCCCCGGCCCGGCCGGTGGCCCCCGCCCCGGCCCGCCCAGCGGCTGTCGGCCCGCCCCGGCCGTGGTCGGCGGGGCCCGCAAAGGCCGGTAGGCTGTTCACATGTCCGAACCGACCGGTGCCGCCCGCAGGCGCGGGCCCTTCAAGGTCGGGGACCAGGTTCAGCTGACCGACCCCAAGGGCCGCCACTACACGTTCACGCTCGAAGCCGGGAAGAACTTCCACACCCACAAGGGTTCCTTCCCGCACGACGAACTGATCGGCGCTCCCGAGGGCAGCGTTGTCCGCACCACCGGGAACGTCGCCTACCTCGCGCTGCGCCCCCTGCTCCCCGACTACGTCCTGTCCATGCCCCGAGGGGCAGCCGTCGTCTACCCGAAGGACGCGGGGCAGATCCTCGCCTTCGCCGACATCTTCCCCGGCGCCCGCGTGGTCGAGGCCGGCGTCGGCTCCGGCTCGCTCAGCAGCTTCCTGCTGCGCGCCATCGGCGACCAGGGCATGCTGCACAGCTACGAGCGCCGCGAGGACTTCGCGGACATCGCCCGGCAGAACGTGGAACGCTACTTCGGCGGCCCGCACCCCGCCTGGCAGCTCACGGTCGGTGACCTCCAGGACAACCTGAGCGACACCGACGTCGACCGCGTCATCCTCGACATGCTCGCCCCCTGGGAATGCCTGGAGGCCGTCTCCAAGGCGCTCGTGCCCGGCGGCATCCTGTGCTGCTACGTCGCGACCACCACCCAGCTCGCCCGGACCGTCGAGTCCATCCGCGAGATCGGCTGCTTCAACGAGCCGACCGCCTGGGAGACGATGATCCGCAACTGGCACATCGAGGGCCTGGCCGTCCGCCCCGACCACCGGATGATCGGCCACACCGGCTTCCTCCTCACCGCCCGCCGCCTCGCCGACGGCGTCGAGCCGCCCATGCGCCGCCGCCGCCCCGCCAAGGGCGCCTACGGCGAGGACTACGCCGGCCCCAACGCCGACGGAGGCACCGGCCGCTGAGGCCACCCGGCCGCGGTCAACGTACGAGCGCCGCCGCGGAGTTCCCCGGCACCCTCCGGAACTCCGCCGCGGCGCTCACGTGTTGACACAACAGCACAAAGCGAACGAACCCGGGCGGGGGCCGCCCAGGCCGTGCCCCCCGCCGTTCCTTCACACTGTGACGTGTGGCACGATGCAGGCCACCCCCACCGGCACAGCCCTCACAGGAGACACTCCTAGTGCAGCACTCCGCCGTCCCGGAACTGGCCCACACCCAAACCCGTCCGATCCACTGGCTCGCCACCGCCGCGGCCGTGGCCGGCGTGATGGCCGTGTCCTCGCTCCTGCAGCCCGGATCGGCGACGGCGGCACAGCCGGCCGGCCACGACACCAAGGCCGTCCACGCGGCCACCCCGCCCGGCACCGCGGGCGTCCACTTCCCGATCACCTGCGGCCCCGTGAAGGCCGTGGTGCAGAAGAAGGCCACCGGGGACCTCGACGGCGACGGCAGGCCGGAGACCGTGGCCGTGGTGCACTGCGACGCCCCCATGGGCACCCCGCCCGACGGCGTGTACGTCCTCACCCGCGCCGCCCACGGCGACACCGCGCGCGTGGTGGCCACCCTCGTCGACCCCAAGGACGGCGACACCGTCGGCGATCTCGCGGTGCGCGACGGCGCCGTCCTCGCCACCCTCCTCGGCTACTCGTCCGACGACGTGCCCCGCTGCTGCCCCGACCAGACCGACAAGGCGAAGTGGGCCTGGAAGGACGGCGCCTTCGTCCGTTCGACACCCGCCGGCACCCGGAGCGTCTGACCGGCGCCACCGGCGGCTGTGAGAAATCAGACAACCGTCACGCGAGGTGACAGCTATCTCACTCCGCGTCCGGGCCGTACACCTCCACCTTGTCCAAAACGCGCCGTACATGGATGCACTCGCCCGGACACTCCTTCGCGGAGTCCACCACGTCCGTCAGCAGCGGCAACGGCACCGGCGTCGTGGCCCCCTTGTCCTGAAGCAGCTCGTCGTCGCCGCCCTTGACGTAGGCCAGACCGTCGATGTCCAGCTCGAACACCTCCGGCGCGTACTGGGCGCAGATGCCGTCACCGGTACACAGGTCCTGGTCGATCCAGACCTCCAGTGCCGCACCGTCGGCCCCGGCGACCTGCTGCACGGCCTCCTGCTGCACGCTCATGTCTCCTGCCGTTTCAGCTGACGAGCCGACGGGAATCAGGCCAGCTCTGAAGGGTGTTGAACACTTCGACCCTACCTTCGCCCGCTTTCCAATCATGTTCGGTGGGTATTCCCCTGGCGTGAGGGAGAGCGCAAGGGTGAAGATCGGACACACCCCGACCGTCTTTGTGATCTAGGGGTTTCAATCGACACCCACCCAGGTAGGGTCTGGAAGCGTCCAGCTCCCCTTGGAGGAGGTGAGGACCGTGGCAGCCCACGACGACGACATGAACCGCGGCATCCGCCCGGGACGAGGGTCCGACGACCCCGACGGGCAGATTGCCTACCTTGAGCAGGAGATCGCCGTCCTGCGACGCAAGCTCGCCGACTCTCCGCGACACACGAGGATTCTCGAAGAGCGGATCGTCGAGCTGCAGACCAACCTGGCCGGCGTGTCCGCGCAGAACGAGCGGCTCGCCAACACGCTCCGTGAGGCCCGCGACCAGATCGTGGCCCTCAAGGAAGAAGTCGACCGGCTCGCACAGCCACCGGCCGGCTTCGGTGTCTTCCTGCAGGCCAACGAGGACGGCACCGCCGACATCTTCACCGGCGGCCGCAAGCTCCGGGTGAACGTCAGCCCCAGCGTCGAGCTCGACGAGCTTCGGCGCGGCCAGGAAGTGATGCTCAACGAAGCGCTCAACGTGGTCGACGCCATGGAGTTCGAGCGCGTCGGGGACATCGTCACCCTCAAGGAGATCCTCGAGGACGGCGAACGCGCCCTGGTGCTCGGGCACACCGACGAGGAACGGGTGGTACGGCTCGCCGAGCCGCTGCTGGACGTCACCATCCGCCCCGGCGACGCCCTGCTGCTCGAACCCCGTTCCGGATACGTCTACGAGGTCGTCCCCAAGAGCGAGGTCGAGGAACTCGTCCTCGAGGAAGTCCCCGACATCGGCTACGAGCAGATCGGCGGCCTGGGCAACCAGATCGAGGCCATCCGCGACGCGGTCGAGCTCCCGTACCTCTACCCCGACCTGTTCAAGGAGCACGAACTGCGGCCGCCCAAGGGCGTCCTGCTGTACGGGCCCCCCGGATGCGGCAAGACGCTCATCGCCAAGGCCGTCGCCAACTCGCTGGCCAAGAAGGTCGCCGAGGTCACCGGCCAGGCCGCCGGCAAGAGCTTCTTCCTCAACATCAAGGGCCCCGAGCTGCTGAACAAGTACGTCGGCGAGACCGAGCGGCAGATCCGCCTCGTCTTCCAGCGTGCCCGGGAGAAGGCCAGCGAGGGCACACCCGTCATCGTCTTCTTCGACGAGATGGAATCCCTCTTCCGCACCCGCGGCTCCGGCGTCAGCTCGGACGTGGAGAACACCATCGTCCCGCAGCTGCTCGCCGAGATCGACGGCGTCGAGGGCCTGCAGAACGTGGTCGTCATCGGCGCCTCCAACCGCGAGGACATGATCGACCCGGCCATCCTGCGCCCCGGCCGGCTCGACGTGAAGATCAAGATCGAGCGTCCGGACGCCGAGGCGGCGAAGGACATCTTCGGTAAGTACCTCACCGAGCGCCTTCCGCTCCACGCGGACGACCTCGGCGAACACGGCAGCGACAAGGCGGCCACGGTCGAGAGCATGATCCAGACCGCCGTCGAACACATGTATGCCGAGTCCGAGGAGAACCGCTTCCTGGAGGTCACCTACGCCAACGGCGACAAGGAAGTCCTCTACTTCAAGGACTTCAACTCGGGCGCCATGATCGAGAACATCGTCGGCCGCGCCAAGAAGATGGCGATCAAGGACTTCCTCGACCACAACCAGAAGGGCCTCCGGGTCTCCCACCTCCTCCAGGCATGCGTGGACGAGTTCAAGGAGAACGAGGACCTGCCCAACACCACCAACCCGGACGACTGGGCCCGGATCTCCGGCAAGAAGGGCGAACGGATCGTCTACATCCGCACCCTCATCACCGGAAAGCAGGGCGCGGACACCGGACGCTCCATCGACACGGTGGCGAATACCGGTCAGTACCTCTAAAAGTCAGGGCGGCTGCGGGTGCCCTCAGCGGGTACCCGCAGCCGAGTGCTTTCCGGGCCACTGCCGGAGCAAGACCAATGACGCAAATGATCTCCCCACCAGCGCAGAGCCGTTCTAGGCTCTTCGGTACCGGTACCGCCGAGGCGCGCAGTGCGGGGACGGGCACCGCACACGCACCGGAGCGCCAGCGGTATCTGAGCGCCGCCCCCGACCGAGGGCGCCGCCGGGCAAGGAGGGCCGCATGACCGTACGGCGAGTAATGGGCATCGAGACCGAGTACGGAATCTCCGTCCCCGGCCACCCCAACGCCAATGCCATGCTCACCTCGTCCCAGATCGTCAACGCCTACGCGGCGGCGATGCACCGGGCCCGGCGGGCCCGATGGGACTTCGAGGAGGAGAATCCGCTGCGGGACGCGCGAGGCTTCGACCTCACCCGCGAGGCCGCCGACGCCAGCCAGCTCACCGACGAGGACATCGGCCTCGCCAACGTGATCCTCACCAACGGCGCGCGACTGTACGTCGACCACGCACACCCCGAATACAGCGCACCCGAGGTCACCAACCCGCGCGACGCGGTCCTCTGGGACAAGGCCGGCGAACGGATCATGGCGGAGGCCGCCGAACGCGCGGCCCAGCTGCCCGGCGCCCAGCCCATCCACCTCTACAAGAACAACACCGACAACAAGGGCGCCTCCTACGGCACGCACGAGAACTACCTGATGAAGCGGGAGACCGCCTTCTCGGACATCGTGCGCCACCTCACGCCGTTCTTCGTCTCCCGCCAGGTGGTGACCGGCGCCGGCCGCGTCGGCATCGGCCAGGACGGACACGAGCACGGCTTCCAGCTCAGCCAGCGCGCCGACTACTTCGAGGTCGAGGTCGGCCTCGAGACGACGCTCAAGCGCCCGATCATCAACACCCGCGACGAACCGCACGCGGACGCCGAGAAGTACCGCCGCCTGCACGTCATCATCGGTGACGCGAACCTCTCGGAGATCTCCACCTACCTGAAAGTGGGCACGACCGCCCTGGTCCTGTCCATGATCGAGGACGGCTTCATCGCCGTCGACCTGGCCGTCGACCAGCCCGTCCGCACCCTCCACCAGGTCTCCCACGACCCCTCGCTCAAGCGACTCGTCACGCTCCGCAGCGGTCGGACGCTCACCGCGGTCCAGCTGCAGATGGAGTACTACGAACTGGCCCGCAAGTACGTCGAGGAACGCTACGGCGCCGACGCGGACGACCAGACCAAGGACGTCCTGGCCCGCTGGGAGGACACCCTCAACCGCCTGGAACACGACCCGATGAGCCTGGCCGGCGAGCTGGACTGGGTCGCCAAGCGGGAGCTCATGGAGGGCTACCGGCGGCGAGACAGCCTCGACTGGGACGCCGCCCGGCTCCACCTGGTCGACCTCCAGTACGCCGATGTACGGGCCGAGAAGGGCCTCTACAACCGCCTGGTCGCCCGCGGCCGCATGAAGCGCATCCTGACCGAGGACGAGGTCGACAGGGCCCGCACCAAGCCGCCGGAGGACACCCGCGCCTACTTCCGCGGACGCTGCCTGGAGCAGTACGCGGAAGACGTCGCGGCGGCCTCCTGGGACTCGGTGATCTTCGACCTCCCGGGCCGGGACTCGCTCCAGCGCGTCCCAACCCTCGAACCGCTTCGCGGAACGCGAAATCACGTCAAGGCGCTCCTGGACCGCTGCCGCACGGCGGAAGACCTGGTCAGGGTCCTGTCCGGCGGCTGAGCGGGTACCCGGGGCGGACCCTGCCGGCAGGGAGGCAGGGTGGAAACCCCGGCGCGAGGGAATCATGAAGGTGGTCCCCGGACGTTGAGGGAACAGCGGGGCCGATGTCGGACCCTGCTTGTAGGGTCTGATCAAGAACGTCGAACCGAGCGGGGTGAGGGTTATGGCGACCAAGGACACCGGCGGCGGACAGCAGAAGGCGACGCGCTCCACCGAGGAGGTCGAGGAGCAGGCGCAGGACGCGCAGGCGACGGACGACCTCAAGGAGCGCCACGAGAAACTGAGCGACGACGTGGACTCCGTCCTGGACGAAATCGACGACGTACTCGAAGAGAACGCCGAGGATTTCGTGAGGTCATTCGTGCAAAAGGGCGGAGAGTGAAGGTGAATTGACCACCTTGCCTTCGAAGTGAAAGCGGCGGGGGTGGAGGGTGGCCGAGGAGCCGAACGCGAAACAATGCGGGAAATGTGGACGGGAACTGCCTTCCGCGGCGTTCGCGCGGGACAGGAATCGGCGGGACGGTCTCCAGGTGTACTGCCGGGAGTGCGTGGCGCAGTACAGTGCCGCGCACTACCGGCGGCGCCGGGAGGCCATGGGCAGAACCGTGCGGGAGAAGGTGGAGGTCCCGGTCGGGCACAAGCTCTGCCGGACGTGTGGTGAGGTCAAGCCGCACAGTGAATGGCATCGCAACGCGACCGCTTCCGACGGGCTGGCCACTCGCTGCAAGACATGCCGGGCCCGGCTCGGGCGGCAGGACCATCTCAAGCGTCAGTACGGCATCACCGAAGCCGAGCGTGAAGCGTTGATCGCCTCGCAGGGAGGCGTCTGCTGTATATGTCTGGCGGCTGTGCCCGAGCATGTGGATCACTGCCACAAGACGGGTAGGGTCCGTGGCGTACTGTGCTTCAGCTGCAATGCCGCACTGGGGCAGTTCAAGGATCGGCCCGATGCCATAAGGCGGGCTGCTGCTTACGTGGAAGGAATCGCGTGGAAGCCAACACTCGTAGCACCGGGCGTCTACCAGCTGCCTTCCTGACGCCGGGATCCTCGTCGTTCATGGACTTCCTCTCCGAGCACCAGCCGGAGCTGCTGCCCGGCAGGCGGCAGCTGCCGCCGACCCAGGGGGTGATCGAGGCGCCGCACGGCACGACCATCGTCGCCGTGACCTTCCCCGGGGGTGTGGTGCTGGCCGGTGACCGCCGGGCCACCATGGGCAATGTGATCGCCCAGCGCGACATAGAGAAGGTCTTCCCGGCCGACGAGTACTCGGCGGTCGGCATCGCCGGCACCGCCGGTCTGGCCGTGGAGATGGTCAAGCTGTTCCAGCTGGAGCTGGAGCACTTCGAGAAGGTCGAGGGGGCCCAGCTCTCCCTGGAGGGCAAGGCCAACCGCCTGTCGACCATGATCCGTTCCAACCTCGGCATGGCCATGCAGGGGTTGGCCGTGGTGCCCCTCTTCGCCGGTTACGACGTGGACCGGGAGAAGGGCCGCATCTTCTCCTACGACGTCACGGGCGGCCGCTCCGAGGAGCACGGCTACGCGGCCACGGGTTCCGGCTCGATCTTCGCGCGCGGAGCGATGAAGAAGCTCTTCCGCGAGGACCTGACCGAGGAGCAGGCCACCACGCTGGTGGTCCAGGCTCTCTACGACGCGGCTGACGACGACTCGGCGACCGGTGGTCCCGATGTCGCCCGCCGGATCTACCCGATCGTCACCGTGATCACCGAGGACGGTTTCCGCCGCCTCACCGAGGACGAGTCCTCCGCCATCGCCCGCTCGATCCTGGAGCGGCGGCTGGAGCAGCCCGACGGCCCGCGGGCCGCGCTGCTGTAGCCGGCGGCCGGGCTTCTTATCAAGGTGATCCTGTGACTTCGACAGAAAGGGACGGATAACCGGTGTCGACGCCGTTCTATGTCTCACCCCAGCAGGCGATGGCCGACCGGGCGGAGTACGCCCGCAAGGGCATCGCCCGTGGCCGCAGCCTGGTCGTGCTGCAGTACGCCGACGGCATCGTCTTCGTCGGCGAGAACCCGTCCCGCGCGCTGCACAAGTTCAGCGAGATCTACGACCGGATCGGCTTCGCGGCCGCCGGCAAGTACAACGAGTACGAGAACCTGCGCATCGGTGGTGTGCGCTACGCCGACCTGCGCGGTTACACCTATGACCGGGACGACGTGACCGCGCGCGGTCTCGCCAACGTCTATGCCCAGACGCTGGGCACGATCTTCTCCTCGGCGGGCGAGAAGCCGTACGAGGTGGAGCTGGTGGTGGCCGAGGTCGGCGAGACGCCGGACGGCGACCAGATCTACCGGCTGCCGCATGACGGTTCGATCGTGGACGAGCACGGCTCGGTCGCGGTCGGCGGCAATGCCGAGCAGATCAGCAGTTACCTCGACCAGCGGCACCAGGACGGCATGAGTCTCGCCGAGGCTCTGAAGCTCGCCGTGCAGGCCCTGTCCCGTGACACGAACGGCACGCAGCGGGAGATTCCCGCCGAGCGGCTGGAGGTCGCGGTGCTGGACCGGACGCGTCCGCAGGCGCGCAAGTTCAAGCGCATCGTGGGCCGTCAGCTCTCCCGGCTGCTGGAGGGCGGTGGCGCGGCCACCGAGGCGGGGAGCTCGGAGAGCTCCGAGGCGGAGAGTTCCGAGGAGGAGTAGATCCGCCGGAGCAG
This sequence comes from Streptomyces sp. NPDC020996, assembly GCF_040641355.1. Taxonomy (NCBI): domain Bacteria; kingdom Bacillati; phylum Actinomycetota; class Actinomycetes; order Kitasatosporales; family Streptomycetaceae; genus Streptomyces; species Streptomyces sp. NPDC020996. The sequence goes on along the minus strand of NZ_JBFADM010000029.1, from coordinate 43,787 downwards.
ACCCGCCCCGTCCCGTTCCTCGTGTGCCCCGGCCGCTCCTGCGGCCGGGGCACAGGGCGTTCAGGAGGTGCTCGGCGGCGCCGTGGAGCCCCGGACGACGAGTTCGACGGGGATGTCTCCTGCTTCCGGTGCGCGGCCCTCCAGTACGGCCAGGAGCGCTCGCATGCCGTGTTCCCCGAACAGTTCGGCGTCCAGGCGGACGGTGGTCAGTTCCGGGTCGAGGGCGGTGGCCAGGGCGAGGTCGTCCATGCCGGTGACGGAGACGTCGTCGGGGACGCGCAGGCCGAGTCGTCGCAGGGCCTTGTAGGCGCCGGCCGCCATTTTGTCGTCGTCGCAGACGAGTGCCGTGGGCCGGGGGCCGGGCCGGGACAGGGCGGCCTCGGCGGCGGTCCGGGCGGCGTCGATGGAGATGGGCGCGCGGGCGGTGTGCAGGGTGGTGCCGGGGACGGCGCGGACGCGGGCGGCGAGTTCGCGCGCGCGGACCTCGAAGGTCCAGGAGGGTACGTCGGCGGCCAGGTGCAGGAAGCGGCGGTGGCCGAGGCCGAGGAGGTGTTCGGCGATCCGGCGGACGCCGTCGGCGATGTCCAGGTTGACGGTGGCCGCGCCGAGGTTGCCGGCGGGGTCGCTGTCGAGCATCACGAGGGGCAGTTGGTCGCCGCGGATGGCGGTGAGGGCGTCGGCGGTCATGGAGGAGGCGATGACGCCGTCCACGGCGGCCTGGGCGGAGGCGAAGGGGTCGGGGATGGGGGCCGCCCGCAGGGTCCTTCCTTCGGGGGACGGGTAGAGGACGACGCCGAAGCCGTGGCCGGCGGCGACGCGGGCGGCGCCGGTGTAGACGCCGGCGAAGAACTCGGTGGTCAGGACGGGTACGACGAGGAGGACCGTGCGGGTTCGGCCCAGGCGCAGGTTGCGGGCGGCGAGGTTGGGGCGGTAGCCGAGGTCGCGTGCGGCCTGTCGTACCCGCTCGGCGGTGGGTTCGGAGACGCGGCCGCGCCATTTGTCGCCGAGGACGAGGGAGACGGCCGCCTGGGAGACCCCGGCTCGCTGTGCGACGTCACGGCTGGTCGGGCGGGTGCTGCTGGGTGCCACCGTGGGTCCGCTCCTCTTCGTCCGGTCTGTCCGGTTGTCCGTTCGTCTCCGGCGGGCCGGCCGGCTCGCTCCGGCCGGCTGCCGTCTGGACGGGTGAACAGCGGACATGGTACGTATGGGCACCGTAGTTATACGTAACACTTGGAGGCTGCGCATGGCCGCGGGATACCTGGAGATCCTCAGGGCGAAGCACGCGGCCCGCCTGCTGACGGGCACGCTGGTGGGCCGTCTGCCCAACGCGACCGCCGCGATCGCCCTGGTGCTGTTCGTGCGCGCCGAGGGCGGTACGTACAGCCTGGCGGGCGTCCTGGCGGCGGTGTACGGCGTCGCCAACGCCGTCGGGCAGCCGGTGCTGGGCCGGCTGGTGGATCTGTACGGCCAGCCGCGGGTGCAGCTGCCGGCGGCCGTCGTGTCGGCCCTGGCGATGGGCGCGTTCGCCTTCTCGGGCACCGATCCGCTGCCGTTCGCCTGCGCGGCCGTCGCGGCGGCGGGCCTGTTCACCCCGCCGCTGGAGGGCGGTCTGCGGGCCCTGTGGCCGTCCGTGCTGCGGCGCGAGGAGCAGGTGCACACGGCCTACGCGCTGGACGCCGTGGCGCAGGAGGTCCTGTTCACCGTCGGTCCGCTGCTGGTGACCCTGTGCGTGTCGCTCTGGTCGGAGCGGGCAGCCCTGCTGGCGCTGAACGCGGTGGGCGTCCTCGGCGCCCTGTCCGTGGTCTGCTCGCCGCCCTCGCGTGCGTGGCGCTCGGCGCCGCGGGAGGCCCACTGGCTGGGTGCCCTGCGCTCGCCCGGTCTGCTGGTGCTGCTGGGCGCGTTCCTGTTCGTCGGCATCGCGCTGGGTTCCATCACGGTGGCCTGCGTGCCGTACGCGGACGGTCACGGCGGTGACGCGGTGTACGGCTGGCTGATGGCGGCCCTGGGGCTCGGCGCGCTGCTGGGCGGCACGGTGTACGGCGCGCGGCGGTGGACGGGGGAGCCGGCGCGCCGGCTGCAGGGGATCGTGGCCCTGCTGGCGGTGTGCTACCTGCCGCTGATGCTGATGCCGGGCGCGGTCGCCATGGTGCTGCTCACCGTTCTGGCGGGGGTGTTCCTGGCGCCCGCGATCGCCTGCGCGTTCGTCCTGGTCGACCGGCACGCGCCGGGCGGGACGCTCACCGAGGCGTTCTCCTGGCTGGTGACGACGTTCACGGTGGGAGCGTCGGTCGGGACGGGGGTCGCGGGTCCGGTCGTCGAGGCGGGCGGGGCCCTGTGGGGGTTCGCCGTACCGGGTGCCGCCGGGGGAGTGTCGTTGCTGGTTCTGCTGGTCACGAGGGGGCTTCTGACGGGGCCCGTGGGGCGGGCGGTCGTTGCGGCTTCAGCTGAAAATGATCCAAACCGTGCTGTCGAACCCCGTTTCAGCTCAGGGGATCGGGCGTAATGTTCAGTCATGGACCGCCGCATTTTCGGGCTGGAGAACGAGTACGGCGTCACGTGCACGTTCAGGGGACAGCGCCGCCTGTCGCCTGACGAGGTGGCGCGGTACCTCTTCCGCCGTGTCGTGTCATGGGGCCGCAGCAGCAATGTCTTTCTGCGAAACGGCGCCCGCCTTTATCTCGACGTGGGCTCACATCCGGAATACGCGACACCCGAATGTGACAATGTGATCGAACTGGTCACCCACGACAAGGCCGGCGAACGCATTCTCGAGGGACTCCTGGTGGACGCCGAACGACGCCTGCACGAGGAAGGAATCGCGGGCGACGTCTACCTCTTCAAGAACAACACCGATTCGGCGGGCAACTCCTACGGCTGCCACGAGAACTATCTGGTCGCCCGGCACGGGGAGTTCTCCCGGCTCGCGGACATCCTCATCCCGTTCCTGGTCACCCGCCAGCTCCTGTGCGGTGCCGGCAAGGTGCTGCAGACGCCGCGCGGTGCGGTGTACTGCGTCAGCCAGCGGGCCGAGCACATCTGGGAGGGCGTCTCCTCGGCCACGACGCGTTCGAGGCCGATCATCAACACGCGGGACGAGCCGCACGCGGACGCCGAGCGCTACCGCCGTCTGCACGTCATCGTGGGCGACTCGAACATGTCCGAGACGACCATGCTGCTGAAGGTCGGGGCCACCGACCTGGTGCTGCGCATGATCGAGGCGGGCACGGTGATGCGTGACCTGACCCTGGAGAACCCCATCCGGGCGATCCGCGAGGTCAGCCACGACATCACGGGCCGGCGCAAGGTGCGCCTGGCCAGCGGCCGGGAGGCCTCCGCGCTGGAGGTGCAGCGCGAGTACTACGAGAAGGCCGTGGACTTCTGCGAGCGGCGCGGCATCCGTACCGGCACCGTGGAGCGGGTGCTGGAGCTGTGGGGCCGCACGCTGGACGCCATCGAGTCGGAGGACCTGGACCGCATCGGCACCGAGATCGACTGGGTCATCAAGTACAAGCTGATCGAGCGGTACCGGGCCAAGCACAACATGACCATGTCGCATCCGCGGGTCGCGCAGATAGACCTCGCCTACCACGACATCCATCGCCGTCGTGGCCTGTACTACCTGCTCGAGAAGAAGGGGCAGGCAACCCGTGTCTGCAATGACCTGAAGATCTTCGAGGGCAAGTCCGTTCCGCCGCAGACCACTCGGGCCCGGCTGCGCGGCGACTTCATCCGCAGGGCCCAGGAACAGCGCCGGGACTTCACCGTCGACTGGGTTCACCTCAAGCTCAACGACCAGGCGCAGCGCACGGTGCTGTGCAAGGACCCGTTCCGTTCCGTGGACGACCGGGTGGAGAAACTGATCGCCGGAATGTGAGCAATGCGTCGCGGACGAAGACCGCGACGCCACACGGGCGCCGTACGTTTTCCGTGCGGCGCCCTTGGCACGCCGTAGAGTTGCGCGCACGCCATCAACAAGATCGACCGATACGAGGCCTTCACCGTGCGCCGACGCTCCCTACTGATCGCCGTACCCGCAGGACTGGTCACGCTCGCCGGGTGCGGCGACGACTCGTCCAACTCGAGCAAGGCCGGCGCGTCGCCCTCCGCCTCGGCCGCCTCCGCGGCGCCGCCGCCGAAGATCGTCGACGGTCCGCTGCCGGCGATCACGGCGGGCACGAAGTTCGGCACCAAGCCGACCGTCGCCAAGGGCAGCGGCGACCCGTCGAAGAACCTCGCGGTCCGCGCGGTCATCACCGGCAGCGGCCAGACGGTGGCGGAGAACGACTTCATCCAGGCGGACTACCTCGGTCAGATCTGGAGCACGGCGAAGGTCTTCGACAACTCCTACGACCGGGGCACCCCGCTGCTGCTGCAGCTCGCCCAGGGCAGCATCATCGACGGCTGGCGCTACGGCCTGGCCGGCAAGAAGGTCGGCAGCCGGGTCCTCATGGCCGTCCCGCCGACCTGGGGTTACGGCACGCAGGGCAACGCGCAGGCGGGCATCAAGGGCACCGACACCCTGGTCTTCGTCGTCGACCTGCTGGCCACCTTCAACGCCAAGAGCTCCGCCAAGGGCAAGCCGGTCGCGCAGAACGACGCGGCCCTGCCCAAGGTCGGCACCAACACCGACGGCAAGGCCCCCGCCATCGACATCCCCAAGACGGCCGCGCCGAAGAAGCTGGTGTCCGCCTATGTCCTGGAGGGCGACGGCGAGGCGGTCAAGGAGAGCGAGGCCGTCCTGTGCCAGTTCCGGGGGATGGTCTGGGAGTCCGGCAAGGAGTTCGAGTCGACGTACGCGCAGGGGCGGCTCAGTCAGTTCTCGATCCAGCAGATGCAGCAGGTCGTCAAGGGGCTCGCGCAGGGTGTGACGGGCAAGAAGGTGGGCAGTCGGGTCCTCGTCGTCGTGCCGCCTTCGCTGGGGTACGGGGACAAGCCGCCGAGCGGCGGAGCCATCAAGAAGGGCTCCACGCTGGTCTTCTCCGTCGACATCCTGGCGAAGATGTGACCCTCCGGGGATGTAAGACTGTGCGTGTTGCCTTTCCGCAGACCAGCAGGAGCTAAGACGTGAGCATCGAGAAGCCCGAGATCGACTTCCCGGGCGGCGAGCCCCCGGCGGACCTCGAGATCAAGGACATCTGGGAGGGCGACGGCGCGGTCGCGCAGGCGGGCCAGACCGTCACCGTCCACTACGTGGGCGTGGCGTTCAGCACCGGTGAGGAGTTCGACGCCAGCTGGAACCGCGGTACCCCGTTCCGCTTCCCGCTGGGCGGCGGCCGTGTCATCAAGGGCTGGGACCTGGGCGTGCAGGGCATGAAGGTCGGCGGCCGGCGCCAGCTGACCATCCCGGCCCACCTGGCCTACGGCAACCAGAGCCCGACCCCGGCGATCAAGCCCGGTGAGACGCTGATCTTCGTGGTGGACCTGATCGCGGTCTGACCGCCGCCGGACCGGACACGACGGGCCGAGGGTCGCTGCCCGCGCGGGCGGGGACCCTCGGCTTTTGCCACGCTACTTCGGGGCGGTACGGTCGTCGTCGTCAAGCACCATAGGGAGGCGAAGGGCGTCGATGGCCATTGCCAAGGCCGAGCGGCTGATGAACCTGGCGCTGTGTCTGCTCGGGACGCGGCGGCCGCTCAGCAAGCGCGAGCTGCGTGAGTCCATCGAGGCCTATCTGGAAGCCGGTTCGGAGGACGCCTTCAGCCGGATGTTCGAGCGGGACAAGGACGACCTGCGCGAACTCGGACTCGTCATCGAGACGGTGGAGAACCTCGACGGCGAGATCGGCTACGTCGCGCGCCGTGACAGCAACCGCCTGCCCCCCATCACCCTCGACGCCGAGGAGGCCGCGGCCCTGGGGCTCGCCGCGAAGGTGTGGCAGCAGGCCCGGCTCGCCGGCGCGGCCAGCGGGGCGCTGCAGAAGCTGCGCGCGGCGGGACTGCCCGAGGAGGTGGACCCGTACGAGGCGCACGGGGCCCTGGAGCCGCGCATCCCGGTGCACGAGGCCGCGTTCGAGCCTCTGATGCTGGCCTGCCGTGACCGTCGCCCGGTCGTCTTCGACTACCGCAAGGCCACCGCCGCCCGTCCCGAGCCGCGGCAGGTGGAGCCGTGGGCGCTGGAGTGCTGGCGCGGTCACTGGTACCTGGCGGGCTGGGACCGGGACCGGGGCGCCGAGCGGGTCTTCCGGCTGTCCCGGATCACCGGGAAGGTGCGCAGCCGCAGCGGCCGGTTCACCGCGCCGGTGCCCGATGTCGTCACCGTCCGGGAGACCGTCGCGAGCTGGGCGGGGGAGACCGCCGACCGCAGTGCGCGGATCCGGCTGCGCTCGGGCGCCGGGTACCCCCTTCGGGCGAAAGCCACGTCCGTCCGGGAACTCGGCGACGGGTGGGACGAGTTGGAGATTCCGTACGGGCACGGGCTGGATGCCTGGCTGGTGGAGTTCGGTCCGGACGTGGTGGTTGTGGAGCCCGCCGAGCTGCGGGCGGACGTGGTGGACCGGCTGCGTGCCGTGGCCAGGGGCTGAGGGGGAGCGGACGAGGACAGTGGCAGGCAAACCGGTCAGGCCCGTCAACGCCATCGACCAGACCAGGCGGATGCTGTCCCTGGTGACGTATCTCAAGGAGCGTCCCGGGGCGCGGATCGAGGACGTCGCGCGCGCCTTCGGCATCACCGAGGACGAGCTGGTCTCGGACCTGGACGTGCTGCCCATGTGCGGCACCAGCTTCCGCGGCGGCGATCTGCTCGACATCGACACCGACGGCGAGCGCATCTGGTGGCACAACCCGGCCGCCCTCGCGGCGGAGGCGGCCGAGCCGCTGCGGCTGGCCGCCGACGAGGCCACCGCCCTGCTGGTGGCCGCGCGGGCCGTGGCCACCCTGCCGGGCCTGCGGGAGAGCGACCGGCAGGCGCTGCTGCGGGCGACGGCGAAGGTGGAGACCGCGGCCGGTGAGGCGGCCGGCGCCAGCTCCCGGCTGTCGGTGACGTTCGAGTCGGAGGGCGGCGTCTTCGCGGACGTCGACCGGGCGATCTCCGAGCGCCGCCGGCTGTGGATCCGCTACTACTCTCCGGCCCGTGACGAGGTCACCGAGCGCGAGATCGACCCGATCCGCCTGGTCAGCGTGGGGCACACGTACGTGGAGGCCTGGTGCCGGCGCTCCGAGGCGCGCCGTACCTTCCGGCTCGACCGGGTTGCCGAGATCAGGATCCTGGACGAGCCGTCCGCGCCGCCGGAGGTGGAGCTGCGGGACCTGTCGGAGGGGCTGGTGCAGCCGGCCGCCGAGGATCCTGAGGTCGTCGTCGAGGTCGGCCCGGGCGGCCGGTGGGTCGCCGAGTACTACCCGCACGACAGTGCCGATGAGCTTCCGGACGGCGGGCTGCGTATCACCCTGCGGACCCCTGATCCCGCGTCGCTGCGGCGTCTGGCGCTGCGGCTCGGGCGGGACGGCCGGATCGTGTCGCCGCGCGACCTCGCCGACAGCGCCCGGCAGGCGGCGCGCGAGGCGTTGGCGGCGTACGACGGGGCGGCGGACCGGGTTCCGGCCGGCCGGGCGGCTCACTGGCCGGGCGGCGCCGGGGACCTGGCGGGTCGCGTGGTTCACGACGGTCAGTACGACAGGCAGGAGCAGGGGCTGTGAGCGAGTCATCCACGTTCGAGGTGCGCAGCGTGTCGGTGGCGTCCGCCTTCGCCGGGATGCGCAGCGTGTCCCCGGTGGTGTTCCGAGCCTGCTGCCCGGACTGCCGGGGCAGCTTCGAACTCACCGCGGGAGCCCTGCGCCTGGCCATAGGCGCCACCAGCCGCACCACCTTCTACTCCTTCACCTGCCCGGACTGCGGCGCCGCGGTCCGCAAGCCGGCCGGGGAGCGCATCGTCGAGCTGCTGACCGGCGGCGGCGTGAAGACCCTGCGCCTCCACTCCGCCCTGTAGACCCTTGGGATCGACGTCATGTTCTGGCCGATGTTCGCGGTAGCCGTGGGTTTTGCGGGTCTCGCCGTTCTGGGTGTGCTCGCCGTGCGGGTGTTTATGGAGGCACAGCGGCTGGGGCGGCAGGTGGCGGACTCCGCGCACCGCATCAACCGTGCCGCCGAGGATCTGGAGCGGGCGTCGCTGAGCGCGGCGCGGGCTGTGGACTCGCTGTGAGTCCTGGGGTGAGAAGTCTGTAAGTCCGGCGCGCCGAGGCGTTTTGGGCGATTTCGGCCTGTCGCCGCGACGGGGGCGGCGGGTACGCTGCTGATCGCGGCCCGGAGAACGAGGCCCGGACCGCGGACGGGAGTACGCACGGGGATTGCCTCACGTTCACCCCCGAGCGTTACGATCGCTGGCAGCACGGCTGCTCGGACACCTGTCCGACCGGTCGGACAGCACCCCACCCCCAGCCGCCTCGGTGAGAAGGTAAAGACTTATGTTCGGAAGGCTCGGCGCCCCCGAGATCATTCTCATCCTCGTCGTCATCATCCTGCTGTTCGGCGCGAAGAAGCTTCCCGACATGGCGCGCTCGCTCGGCAAGTCCGCCCGCATCCTCAAGAGCGAGGCGAAGGCGATGAAGGAAGAGGGCAGCTCCACGGCCACCCCGGCCGGTCCGCCGAACACCGGCGAGCAGCCCCCCGCGCAGCGCACCATCCAGGCCGCCCCCGGCGATGTGACCAGCGCCCGCCCGGTCACCGAGCCGACGGACTCCACCAAGGCCTGATGATGCAGGGCCGGAGACCCCCGGCCCGCCGCACGAGATGAGGACGTGGGTTGCTCAAGTCTGCCCGCAAGAAGGAGAAGGACCCCGAGGGGCGGATGCCCCTCGCGGATCACCTGCGTGAGCTCCGCAACCGGCTCGCGAAGGCCATGCTGGCCATCGTCGTCGTCACCGCCGTGGCCGCCTTCTTCTACAACGACATAGTCAACGTCATCACCAAGCCGGTGCTGGACTCGGTCGGCTGCGGCAAGACCTTCGAGCAGCTGGCCAGCTCCTCGGACAAGTCCCAGCAGTGCGCGCAGATCACCATCAACGGTCTGCTCACGCCGTTCACGCTGGCGCTGAAGGTGTCCCTGATGGCCGGCGTGGTGCTGGCCTCCCCGGTGTGGCTGTACCAGCTGTGGGCCTTCGTCGCCCCCGGCCTGCACCGGCACGAGCGGAAGTACGCCTACGCGTTCGTCGGCACGGGCGTGCCGCTCTTCCTCGGCGGCGCCTACTTCGCCTACAAGGTGCTGCCGACCACGGCGAAGGTCCTGATCGGCTTCACGCCCAACGGCGTCAACAACCTGCTGCCGCTCGACGACCTGCTCGACCTCGTCACGCGCATGGTGCTCGTGTTCGGCCTCTCCTTCGAGCTGCCGCTGCTGCTGATCATGCTCAACCTCACCGGGGTGCTGACGGGCAAGCGCATGCTCGGCTGGTGGCGCGGCATGATCATGGGCATCACCGTGTTCGCCGCGATCGCGACGCCGAGCACGGACCCGCTCACGATGCTGGCCCTGGCCGGGCCGATCTGGGTGCTGTACTTCGGCGCGGTCGTCTTCTCGCTGCTCAACGACGGACGCAGGCGCCGCCGCGAGGCCGAGGGCCCCGCCGACGACGAGGCGTCGGAGCTGGACCTCACCCCAGAGGACATCGGTGAGATCGAGCCCGTCTCCGCCGGCCGCACCCTGCCCGAGCAGGCGAGCACCGAGCGCGTGAACGGTTATGACGACGTGACCTGACGAACCCCGGGACACCTCGTAGGGTCAGTCCGTGACCAGCGAGATCACCCTCTTCGTCAACCCCACCGCGGGCCGCGGCCGGGGCGCCCGCGCGGCGCAGCCGGCCGCTTCCGCGTTGCGGGCGGCCGGCTTCTCGGTGCGTACCGTCGTCGGTGAGAGCGCCGCGGACGCCCTCACGCGCGCACGTGCCGCCGTCGCGGACGGCACCGGCGCGCTCGTCGCCGTCGGCGGTGACGGTATGGCGAACCGGGCCCTCCAGGCCGTCGCCGGCACCCGCACTCCGCTCGGCCTCGTCGCCGTCGGCACCGGCAACGACCTGGCCCGCGCCCTCGGCCTGCCGGTCCGGGACCCGGCCGCCGCGGGCCGCCTGATCGCCGGCGCCCTCAAGGGCGCCGAGCTGCGCGACATCGACCTCGGGCAGGTGGGCGGCCACTGGTTCGGCACCGTCCTCGCCTCCGGCTTCGACTCCCGCGTCAACGACCGCGGAAACCGCATGAACTGGCCGGCCGGCCGCCTCAAGTACGACCTCGCCATGCTCGCCGAGCTGGCCGCCTTCCGCCCCTTCCCGTACCGGATCACCCTGGACGACGGCGCGGTCCGGGAGGTCGAGGCGACGCTGGTGGCGGTCGGCAACGGATCGTCGTACGGCGGCGGCATGAGGATCTGCCCCGGCGCCGACCTCACCGACGGGCTGTTCGACGTCACGGTGGTCGGGGACTGCGGCCGGGCGACCCTGCTGAAGGTGTTCCCGACGGTCTACCGGGGCACCCACGTCGACCACCCCAAGGTCACCGTGCACCGCGCGGCGAAGATCGAGCTGGCCGCGGAGGGGATCACCGGGTACGCGGACGGGGAACCCCTCGGGCCGCTGCCGCTGACCGCCCGCTGCGTGCCCGGCGCCGTGCGGGTCGCAGCGCCGTGAGCTGCGCGGATCACAGGTTTACCGGCGCTCGATCCGGATATTGATCGTCCTGTTGTCGGTGGGGCCCGGTACGCTCGAAAGCACGATGACAGAGGACCTCTCCCCGGCCGAGCGGTACGCGGCTGCCCGCAGGCGCGCTGCCGAACAGGCCACCGCGCTCGCCTCCTTCCGCGAGATGTACGACTTCGGCCTCGACCCCTTCCAGATCGAGGCCTGCCAGGCACTCGAGGCGGGCAAGGGTGTGCTGGTGGCCGCGCCCACCGGCTCCGGCAAGACGATCGTGGGCGAGTTCGCCGTCCACCTCGCCCTGGGACAGGGCAAGAAGTGCTTCTACACGACACCCATCAAGGCACTGTCGAACCAGAAGTACGCCGACCTGTGCCGCCGCTACGGCGCGGACAAGGTCGGCCTGCTCACCGGCGACAACAGCGTCAACTCCGACGCCCCGGTGGTCGTGATGACCACCGAGGTGCTCAGGAACATGCTGTACGCCGGCTCCCAGACCCTGCTCGGCCTGGGCTACGTGGTCATGGACGAGGTGCACTACCTCTCCGACCGCTTCCGCGGCGCGGTGTGGGAAGAGGTGATCATCCATCTCCCCGAGTCGGTGACGCTGGTGTCGCTGTCGGCGACCGTGTCGAACGCCGAGGAGTTCGGCGACTGGCTCGACACCGTCCGCGGCGACACCGAGGTGATCGTCTCCGAGCACCGGCCCGTGCCGCTGTTCCAGCACGTGCTCGCCGGACGCCGGATGTACGACCTGTTCGAGGAGGGCGAGGGCCACAAGAAGGCCGTCAACCCCGACCTGACGCGGCTGGCGCGCATGGAGGCGACCCGGCCGTCGTACCAGGACCGCCGGCGCGGCCGGGCGATGCGGGAGGCCGACCGGGAGCGGGAGCGCCGGCAGCGCTCGCGCGTGTGGACGCCGGGCCGGCCGGAGGTCATCGAGCGGCTCGACGCCGAGGGCCTGCTGCCCGCGATCACCTTCATCTTCAGCCGCGCCGCCTGCGAGGCCGCCGTGCAGCAGTGCCTGTACGCGGGCCTCAGGCTGAACGACGAGGAGGCGCGCGAGCAGGTCCGTGCCCTGGTCGAGGAGCGCACCGCGTCGATCCCGCCGGAGGACCTGCACGTCCTCGGCTACTACGAGTGGCTGGAGGGCCTGGAGCGCGGCATCGCGGCCCACCACGCGGGCATGCTGCCGACGTTCAAGGAGGTCGTCGAGGAGCTGTTCGTCCGCGGGCTGGTGAAGGCCGTGTTCGCGACGGAGACCCTGGCGCTCGGCATCAACATGCCCGCCCGCTCGGTGGTGCTGGAGAAGCTCGTCAAGTGGAACGGCGAGCAGCACGCCGACATCACCCCGGGCGAGTACACCCAGCTGACCGGCCGCGCGGGCCGCCGCGGCATCGATGTCGAGGGCCATGCCGTGGTGCTGTGGCAGCGCGGGATGAGCCCGGAGCACCTGGCCGGGCTCGCCGGCACGCGCACGTACCCGCTGCGCTCCAGCTTCAAGCCGTCGTACAACATGGCGGTCAACCTGGTCGAGCAGTTCGGCCGGCACCGCTCGCGCGAACTGCTGGAGACGTCGTTCGCGCAGTTCCAGGCCGACAAGTCGGTCGTCGGGATCTCCCGGCAGGTGCAGCGCAACGAGGAGGGCCTGGAAGGCTACAAGGCCTCCATGACCTGCCACCTCGGCGACTTCGAGGAGTACGCGCGGCTGCGGCGCGAGCTGAAGGACCGCGAGACCGAACTCGTCCGGCAGGGCGCGGCGCAGCGCCGCGCGGAGGCCGCCGTCGCGCTGGAGAAGCTCAAGCCGGGCGACGTCATCCACGTGCCGACGGGCAAGTACGCGGGGCTCGCGCTGGTGCTGGACCCGGGGCTGCCCGCCGGCCGGTCCAACGGCCACCGCGGCTTCGACCACCACGACGGCCCGCGCCCGCTGGTGCTGACCGCCGAGCGGCAGGTCAAGCGGCTGGCGTCGATCGACTTCCCGGTGCCGGTCGAGGCGCTGGAGCGGATGCGCATCCCGAAGTCCTTCAACCCGCGCTCGCCGCAGTCCCGCCGCGACCTCGCCTCCGCGCTGCGCACCAAGGCCGGGCACATCCCGCCGGAGCGGGCGCGCAAGAAGCGGTCCCAGGCCGCCGACGACCGCGAGATCGCCCGGCTGCGCACGGCGATCCGGGCGCATCCGTGCCACGGCTGCAACGACCGTGAGGACCATGCGCGCTGGGCCGAGCGGTACCACCGGCTGCTGCGGGACACCTCGCAGCTGGAGCGCCGCATACAGGGGCGCACGAACACGATCGCGCGGACCTTCGACCGGATCGTGGCGCTGCTGACCGAGCTGGACTACCTGCGCGCCGACGAGGTCACCGAGCACGGCAAGCGGCTCGCCCGCCTCTACGGCGAGCTGGACCTGCTGGCGAGCGAGTGCCTGCGGGAGGGCGTCTGGGAGGGGCTCGCGCCCGCCGAACTGGCCGCGTGCGTCTCGGCGCTGGTGTACGAGTCCCGGGTGGGCGACGACGCCATGGCGCCCAAGATGCCCTCGGGCAAGGCGAAGGCCGCGCTCGGCGAGATGGTCCGCATCTGGGGCCGGCTCGACGCCCTGGAGGAGGAGTTCCGGATCACGCAGACCGAGGGCGTCGGACAGCGTGAGCCGGATCTCGGGTTCGCCTGGGCCGCCTACATGTGGGCCTCGGGCAAGGGCCTGGACGAGGTGCTGCGCGAGGCGGAGATGCCGGCCGGCGACTTCGTGCGGTGGTGCAAGCAGGTGATCGATGTGCTGGGTCAGATCTCCGCGGCGGCGCCCGCGAGGGAGGGCTCGACCGTGGCGAAGGCCGCGCGCAAGGCGGTGGATCAGCTGCTGCGGGGTGTGGTGGCCTACTCGTCGGTGGGGTAGCCGCCGGCGGGCGTGGCGGGGGCGGGTCGTGCGGGTCGTACGGGTCGGCATTCTCCGGCCGGCGTATGCGCGCACTCCTCGCCGCCGACGCCGTCCCGGCCGGGTGGTTGCCGGGTGGTTGCCGTGGGAGCCGTGCCGGGCGGGCGTCCGCGGTGCGCGCCGAACTCGACGGTGCCTGCTCGGGGTTGCTCACCGTGACGGCTGCGGGTGGCGTGGTCGCCCAGGGGGCCGACCATGCTGCCCCTGCCGCGCTGCCCCGGTCGTCCGGCCCCGGTCGTCCGGCGCGGGGCCTGCGGTGGTTCCGGTGGCGGCGGCGCGGTCACCCGCCGGCCCACTCGCCCGGGCGGGACCAGGCGGTGAGCGTCCGCGCGCTGCGGAAGCGGTGTTCCGCCCCCGTGACCGGGTCGGTGAACTCCAGCGTCCGGGCCAGCAGTTGCAGTGGTCGCCGGAAGTCACCGGCCGGCACCGGGCCGGTCACCTCGGGATACAGCGGATCGCCGAGGATGGGCACGCCGAGCGCGTTCATGTGGACGCGCAGCTGGTGGGTCTGCCCGGTGGCCGGCACCAGGCGGTAGCGGGCGAGCCCGTCGGCCGCGCGGTGCTCGACCAGCTCGACGCGGCTGACGGCATTCGGTTCGCCCGGCACCTCACGGGCCGCGAGCACCCCCCGCTCCTTCACGATCCGGCTGCGCACGGTCCTGGGCAGGTCCAGGCCGGGATCGTACGGGGCTACCGCCTCGTACTCCTTGCCCACCCGGCGGTCGCGGAACAGCGACTGGTACGCGCCGCGTTCGGCGGGCCGTACCGTGAACAGCACCAGCCCGGCGGTGAGCCGGTCCAGGCGGTGCGCGGCGCCCAGCGTGGGCAGCCCCAGCTCCCGGCGCAGCCTCGCGAGCGCCGTCTCGGTGACGTGACTGCCGCGCGGGGTGGTGGCGAGGAAGTGCGGTTTGTCGACGACGACGATGTGCTCGTCGCGGTGCACCACCTCCAGCGGGAACGGCACCGGCACCTCGGCGGGCAGCTCCCGGTGGAACCACACGAACATCCCCGGCACGTACGCCGCGTCCGGCGCCACCGCCCGCCCGTCCGCCCCCACGACCAGCCCCGCGTCGAACATCCCGTCCACGACCCCGGCGTCCGCCGCGAGTCGTTCCGCCAGGTGCTCGCGCACCGTGGCCCACGGGCCCCCGGCGGGCAGCCGCACCCGCACGGCGTCCACGCCCTCGCGCTGGGGGAGGGGGGAGGGCGGGGGCGGCGTACGACGTCTCATCGTGGCCAAGCGTACGGCGGGGGAAAACCGGTTGGAGCCGCCCGGCCCGGTTGGCACGAGGCGGGCCATGCCCTTCCTGACCAGCCCCGTCCTCCCGGCCGGAACCCTCTCCGGAGCCCCGCAACCCGTCCTCGCCACCGGCGACGGTCTGCTGCTGCGCCCTTGGACGGCCGCCGATGCGCCCGCCGTCCACGCGGTCTTCCAGGATCCCCTGATGCACCCGTGGCATGTCCGGGCCGCCGACTCCGAGGAGGAGACAGGCGGTTGGATCGAGGAGTGGCTGACGGGCTGGCGCGAGGAGCGGGACGCCCAGTGGGCCGTCGTCGACGCGGACACCGACCGGCTGCTCGGGCGGGTGGCGCTGCGCGAGTTGCGGCTGGCGGACGGAACCGCCGAGGTGGCGTACTGGACGGCGGCCCCGGCCCGGGGACGGGGCGTCGCCGCGCGGGCCACCACCGCCCTCGCCCACTGGGCGCTCGACGAGATCGGCTTCCACCGCCTGGAACTGCTGCACGCGGTCCGCAACGAGGCGTCCTGCCGGGTGGCCGCGAAGGCCGGCTTCGCCGCGGAGGGAACCAAGCGCAGTGCCGCCCTGCACGCGGACGGCTGGCACGACATGCACCTGCACGCCCGCGTGCGGGGCGACTGAGCCGGGCGGCGACTGATCCTCGGGTCGCCCGCATCCCGCCCGCCGACATCGGCGGCTCTCGACGCCGGCGAGATCCCGGCAGCCTGGGGGCACGGGCGGGCGCGGGCAACCGGGCGCGAGCAGCCGGGCGCGAGCAGCCTGGCCGGGCGACTGGCGTGATGAGCGGCGGCGCTCCACCCCTCGGCTGGTCGCCGGCGGCGGGGGAGCGCTGCGGGCGTGGTGCCCTCGCGGGGCGCTCACGGCCTCGGCCCGCATGCGGCACGAAGCGGCGCCGGCGGCGGGGCCGCATGCGGCACGCAGCGTGCGCGTCGGCAGGGCCGGCAAGCGGCGCGAAGTGGCCCGCGCCGACGGCATGGGCCGCACCCGGTATCGGGTGGCCCATGCCGGCAGGGGCCTCCCGCGGCACGAAGTGGCCCGCGCCGGCGGCGGGGCCCGTATGCGGTGCGTGACGTCCCGCGCGGCACGGCCCGCGTACGGCACGGAGCGTCACGCTTCCCGCAGCAGGTGCCGTTCACGCGGTATGGAGTTGCCCGCGTCGGCAGCAGGCGTCGTATGCCGTACGGAGTGGACCGCGCCGCGCCGGGGGCACGGGCCGCTGCGGGTACGGATCACGCGGCGGGCGCGCCCTCCTGCTCCGCCTCGATGCGCGCGTTCCAGTCCCGCTTGGAGGCCTGCCAGCCGTCCTCGTTGTGGCCGAGGCGCCAGTAGCCGGAGATCGACAGATCCTCCCGCGCGATCTCCCGCTCGACCCGCAGCAGACGCCGCAGCTCCTTCACGAAGTGCGCCTCGCCGTGCACGAAGGCGTGCACCCGGCCCTCGGGGAACCGGAGCGCCCGTACGGCCTCCACCAGCGCCTCGCCGACCGGCCGGTCCCCGCGGTGCAGCCAGACGACCTCCACGCCGGAGTCGATCTTCTGCTCCTCCTCGGGGCCGGAGACCTCGATGAAGGCGTGCGCCGTCGCGTCGGCGGGCAGCGCCTCCAGGGACCGGGCGATCGCGGGCAGCGCGCTCTCGTCCCCGGCGAACAGGTGCCAGTCGGCGTCCGGGTCGGGGGTGTAGGCGCCGCCGGGGCCGAGGAAGCGCACGGTCTCGCCCGGGCGCACGTTCGCCGCCCACGGGCCGGCCAGGCCCTCGTCGCCGTGGATCACGAAGTCCAGCGTCAGCTCGCGGTGGACCGGGTCCCAGGCCCGCACGGTGTAGGTGCGGGTGACCGGCCACTGCTCCCGCGGCAACTCCGCCCGGATCCGCTCCACGTCGAAGGGCTCCGGATAGCTCACGCCCTCCGGCGCGAACAGCAGTTTCACGTAGTGGTCGGTGCAGGTGTCGGCCGAGAAACCGTCCAGACCCTCGCCGCCGAGCACCACCCGCTGCATGTGCGGGGTCAGCCGCTGGGTACGGACGACCTGAGCGGTGCGGGGCTTCCGCGGCCTGCGGTCCGGTCGATCTGCCATGGAGGCCTCCCTGTTCCGAGCTTAGGTTTGCCTAAGTTAGCACCTTTGTCCAGTGAACACCCTTTCCGTGAGGACCCGATGAACGGCCGCCGCCGCCCGTCTCACGACCCGAGCGTCGTCAGCAGCCGCCGCAGCGATCCGCCCAGTCCCCAGCGTGCGTCCAGCGCCTCCAGCGCGGCCGGGTCCCGCGGTGCGCGCGGCAGCGTCGTGTCGACGTCGGGCAGCGGTACGTCGGCGGCGACCCGGACGACTTTCGGCGCCACCGCGAGGTACGGCCGGGCCTCGTCGAGCCGCCCCCGCTGCGACGGCGTGAGCTTCGCCTTCGGGTCGTCCACCGCGGCCATGATCCCGGCCAGGTCGCCGAACTGGGCGAGCAGTTTCGCGGCCGTCTTCTCGCCGATGCCGGGCACGCCCGGCAGGCCGTCGCTCGGGTCGCCGCGCAGCAGCGCCAGGTCCGCGTACCCGCTGCCGCTCACCCCGTACTTGTCGCGCAGCAGCGCCTCGTCGGTCAGCTGCAGCGAGCCGACGCCCTTGAGCGGATACAGCACCCGCACCCCGCGCGCGTCGTCGACCAGCTGGTAGAGGTCGCGGTCGCCGGTGACGATGTCGACCGGGCCCTCGGCCCGGGCGGTGAACGTGCCGATCACGTCGTCCGCCTCGTACCCGGCGACCCCCACGCGCGCGACGCCCAGCGCGTCCAGGACCGCCTCGATGACCGGCACCTGCGGCGAGAGCGTGTCCGGCACCTCCTCCTCGTCCGGCCCCGCCTCGTGCTCCTCGGCGACGCGGTGTGCCTTGTAGGAGGGGATGAGGTCGACCCGCCATCGCGGGCGCCAGTCGGCGTCCATGCAGGCCACCAGGTGCTCGGGGCGGTGGTCCTGCACCAGGCGGTCGATGAATTCGAGCAGCCCGCGCACGGCGTTCACCGGCGTGCCGTCCGGGGCCTTCACCGACTCCGGGACGCCGAAGAAGGCACGGAAATAGAGGGAGGCGGTGTCGAGAAGCATCAGTCGTCCGGTCACGCCTCGCATCATGCCGTACGGCACCGACAGTCACCCGATGGCGAGCCAGCCCCCGCCCGCGGCCCCCGCCCGCGGCCACCACCTGCGGCCACGGTTCGCGGCCACCACCTGCGGCCACCACCTGCGGCCCCGACTGCGGGCGCCGTCATAAGGGAGGACCCTGTAAGGAGGAGTCGTGATGAGATGAGTCGTATCCCGGTGCCCCGGCCACCGTCCGCGCGTACGGTTGAGATCCGGCCAACCACGGAGCGCCACGCGGTCGCCCCGGTCCGGAGATCCGCGGGGAGCGCGGACGACCGCACGTGGCGCGGCCCGCGGGCCGTCCGGCCCCGCTGGTCAGCCTCTTCGGCCCCGGGCGGTCCCGCGGTGGGGCGGTCCGCCGGGAGCACGCGCGGAACTCATCCGCCGGGGAGCGGTGGCGCGTTGCACGCCCGCCGTCCTCACAGGTATGTGACGAGCAGGTGAAACAGTTTGCCGAACATGCGTAAGGTGCAGAGAACTCATCAGGACCATGGCCGTCACGGACCGACGAGGCGAAGGAGGGAGCTGAGATGGGCGACCACAAGGACGACCACAAGGACCAGCCCCTGCGAGTGGGCGCGGCCGTGCGGCGCCGGCGCCGGGCGCTCGAGCTCACCCTCGCCGTCGTGGCCCAGCGCAGCGGTCTGTCCGTGCCGTTCCTGAGCCAGATCGAGAACGACCGGGCGCGGCCGAGTCCGACCTCCCTGGAGAAGGTCGCCGACGCCCTGCGCACCACCGCCGTCGAGCTCCTCGCCGCCGCGGACCCGGCCTGCAGTGTCGACGTCGTGCGCGCCGAGGGCGTCGAGACCGGGCCCGAACCGCGCATGCGCTCCCTGGTGCGCGGCCACCACCAGATGCACGCGCAGGAGTTCACCGGGGACCATGACGCGGGCCGCGAGTTCCAGTACCGCAACGACCAGTTGATGTACGTCGCCGACGGCGCCGTGGAGATCGAGGCGGAGGGCCGTGCCTACCGGCTCGGCCGGGGCGACACGCTCTACCTGACGGGCGGGGTGCGCCACCGGTGGCGGGCCACGGTGGCGGACACCCGCCTGATCGTCGTCGCGGTGGCCGAGCACATCGAGGCGGTCCGGGGCCGGTCGCGTCGGTGATCCGGGTCGTCTCCCTCGTCCCGTCGCTCACGGAGGCCGTGGCGGTCTCGGCGCCGGGGGCCCTGGCCGGCGTCACGGACTGGTGTACGCACCCGCCGGACCTGGCCGTCGCCCGCGTCGGCGGCACCAAGAACCCCGACGTCGAGCGGATCGTCGCCCTCGCCCCCGACCTGGTGATCGCCAACGAGGAGGAGAACCGCGCACCCGACCTGGCCGAGCTGCGCACGGCGGGCGTCGAGGTTCTGGTCACCGAGGTACGCGACGTCCCGCAGGCCTTCGCAGAGCTGGCCCGGGTGCTGGCGGCGTGCGGTGTCCGGGCCCGGCCGCGCTGGCTGGACGAGGCCGAGCGGACGTGGGCGGCGCTGCCGTCGCCGGAGCGCCGCACGACCGCGGTCGTCCCCGTCTGGCGCCGGCCCTGGATGGTGCTGGGCCGCGACACCTTCGCCGGTGACGTCCTCTCCCGCCTCGGGGTGGACCACCTGTACGCGGCCCACCCCGACCGCTACCCCCGCGTGCCCGTCGAGGAACTGCGGGCGGCCGCCCCGGACGTCGTCGTCCTGCCGGACGAGCCGTACCGCTTCACGGCCGACGACGGCCCCGAGGCCTTCCCGGAGCTGGTCTGCGCCCTGGTCAGCGGACGGCACCTGACGTGGTACGGGCCGTCGCTGGCCGAGGCGCCGACGGTGCTGGGCGGGGCCCTGCGAGCAGCTCACCGCTGACCACGCCGCGCGCCGTGAGCACGGCGGCGGTGGCCCAGGCGGCGACGAGGAGGCCGTACAGGGCCACCGCGAGCCCGTCGTACACGGCCAGCCCGGTGTGCCGGTCCAGCGCCTCGGCCCCGGTGACGCAGGTGCCGACGGGGAAGGTGAAGGACCACCACGTCATCGTGAACCCCATCCCGTGCCGCCGCGCCCGCACCACGTGGGCGGCGGCGAAGGCGCACCACAGCAGCGCGAAGCCCATGACGGGCACCCCGTACAGGACGGCGAGGACGGTGAACCCCGCACGGTACGGGTCCGCCACGGTGCCGGGCGCCACGTCCGCGAACGCGCCGACGGCGGTGGTCGACTGCCCGAGCGGCCCGAGCACCAGGAACAGCGTGGGCGTGAGGGCGAGGGGCAGCGGCCCGCCGCTGATCAGCCGGGCGAACAGGGCGGGCAGCACGGCCAGGGTGGCCAGCAGGCTCAGCCCGAACATCGCGAAGCAGGCCAGGAGCAGGGTCTCGCGGGGCTGGCCGGCGGGCAGGTACGGCACGAGGCGCGGCCCGAGTGCGGCGGACACAATGGGCGCGACGAGGGGCAGCAGCCACACGGGCGAGACCTGTCCCGGCCCGGTCTCGTGGCGTACGGCCATCAGATAGGGAACGGCGACGGCGGCCGTGAGCCCCACGGCCGTCCCGGCGGTGAACAACGCCGCGTCCAGGGCGACCGCGTTCCGCTCGCCGATCCAGTCCCGGCCGACGGCGACCGCGCCGCCGCCGACCGCCAGCAGGGCCATGGCCAGGCATCCGTAGAAGGGCACCGTCGCCGGGTCGAGGAGGTGGGCGCGGGCCTGGTCGCGGTGGTGGGCCCAGTGCAGGGCGCGGGCGGCGAGCAGCGTCACCAGGAGCACGAGGGACAGCGCCCAGACGGCGGCGCAGGCGGTGCGCAGGCCGGGGACGCGGCCGGGCAGCCCGGCTCCCGCCGTGGCGACCACGGCGGTGCCCATGACGGCGGCGTACCAGTTGGGCCCGAGGTGGCGGACGGCACGGGCGCGCGGGGGAAGCGGAACTGCGGTGACCATGTCCTCATCGTCCTGTGGCCGGACGCCCGCCACCAGGGACCACCTCTCTATCAGGACATAAGCTGGGGTTATGAGCGATATGGCTGAGCCGTCCGGCACCCGTTCCGTGCCGGGCGGGTCACTCGCGCACCGGGTGCCGGACCTCGGGGCGCTGGAACTGCTGCTGGCGGTGGCACGGCTCGGCAGCCTCGGCGGGGCGGCCCGCGAGGTCGGCATCAGCCAGCCGGCGGCCAGCAGCCGGATCCGGTCGATGGAACGCCAGCTGGGCGTGGCCCTCGTCGACCGTTCGCCGCGCGGCTCCCGGCTCACGGACGCCGGGGCGCTGGTGACGGACTGGGCGCGGCGGATCGTCGAGGCGGCCGAGGCCTTCGACGCGGGGGCGCAGGCGCTGCGCGACCGGCGCGACTCGCGCCTGACGGTGGCGGCCAGCATGACGATCGCCGAGTACCTGCTGCCGGGCTGGCTGCTCGCGCTGCGGGCCCAGTGGCCGGACACGGCGGTGTCCCTGCTGGCGGGCAACTCGGCGACGGTCGCCGAGCGGCTGCTGTCCGGCGAGGCGGACCTGGGGTTCGTGGAGGGCGTGAGCGTGCCGCCCGGCCTGGACTCCGCGGTCATCGCCCGCGACCGGCTCATCGTGGTGACGGCGCCCGGCCACCCGTGGGCCCGCCGCCGACGGCCGCTGGAGGCCCCGGAGCTGGCGGCCACCGCCCTGATCCTGCGGGAGAAGGGCTCGGGGACGCGGCAGGTGCTGGACGCCGCGCTGGGCGAACCGGCCCGGCCGCTGATCGAGCTGTCGTCCACGACGGCGGTGAAGGCGGCCGTGGTGAGCGGCGCCGGACCGGCGGTCCTCAGCGAACTCGCCGTGGGCGAGGAACTGGCGATGCGGCGACTGGTGCGCGTCCCGGTCCAGGGCGTCGCCCTGGCCCGGGACCTGCGCGCGGTGTGGCCGACGGGCCACCGCCCGACGGGCCCGGCGAGAGAACTGCTGTCCCTGACACGGGGCTGAACGGCGGCTCCGGGGCCGACGACGAGTGCGGGGTGAGCGGCAGGCGCCGCCGGCCTCGGCGGGCGCGCCAGGAGCGACCCGGCCCATGGGGCCCGCCCGCTGGTGACCGCAACGGCTGGGTCCGGCCTTGCGGCCTTGCGGCCTTGCGGCCTGCGGCTTTCCGGCCTGCGGCCTTGCGGCCTGCGGCTTTCCGGCCTGCGGCCTTGCGGCCTGCGGCTTTCCGGCCTGCGGCCTTGCGGCCTGCGGCTTTCCGGCCTGCGG
>NZ_JBFADM010000029.1:0-21611 GCF_040641355.1 Streptomyces sp. NPDC020996 | reverse complement strand
GCCTGCGGCCTGCGGCCTGCGGCCTGCGGCCTGCGGCCTGCGGCCTTGCGGCCTGCGGCTTTCCGGCCTGCGGCCTTGCGGCCTGCGGCCTGCGGCCTGCGGCCTGCGGCCTGCGGCCTGCGGCCTTGCGGCTTTCCGGCCGCTGGGCTGGTGTGGCCGGGGCCGGCCGTCGGTGGGCAGGGGTGGGTGGGAGCACGGTCCGTCGGGTACGACCCGGGCCGCGGGATCGGCGGTCGGCGTGGGTGGCTGGGTGCCGGGGTTCGGCGGGTGCGCCTCCGCCTCCCGGTGAACGCCGGTGGCCCTGCACGGGGTTCGGCGGGCGCGGGTCGGGGAAAATGCTTGGCGCGTGCGGATCGCCGGACCGCACCATGAACCGCATGACAATCACCGCACCGGCCGCCACCGGCGTTCGTACGCCCTGGGGGCACCTCCCCGCCGGGGTGCGGGATGCCGTCGCGGGTGTGCTCGGGGGACCCGTGGTCCGGGCCGTCACCCAGTCCGGCGGATTCTCTCCCGGCGTGGCCGCCCGGGTCCGCACCGCCGGGGGCCGGCGGGCGTTCGTCAAGGCGGTCAGCGCGCGGAGCAACCCGCACAGTCCCGCCCTGCACCGCACCGAGGCCCGCAACGCGGCCGCGCTCCCGCCCGCCGTGCCCGCGCCCCGTCTCCTCGGCACGTACGACGACGGCACCTGGGTCGCCCTCGTCTTCGAGGAGATCCCCGGCCGCCAGCCGCACGTCCCCTGGCGGCAGCCCGAGTTACGGCGGGTCCTCGACGCGGTGGCGGAACTCGGCCGTGCCCTCACCCCGTCCCCCCTCGAAGCACCGGCCGCGGCCCGCCACCTCGCCGACGACTTCGCCGGCTGGCAGCGCCTGTGCGCCTCCGACACGCGCCCGGCGCTCGACGCCTGGACCCTGGACCACCTGCCCGGCCTCGCCGCACTGGCCGCCGACTGGACCGAGGCCGCCGTGGGCGACACCCTCGCCCACGCGGACCTGCGGGCCGACAACATCCTGCTGACCGCCGACGACCGCGTCGTCTTCGTAGACTGGCCGCACGCCGTGCGCGCGGCCCCCTGGTTCGACCTGCTGATCATGCTGCCCTGCGTCCGGGCCCAGGGTGGCCCGGACCCGGAGGACGTCTTCACCGCGCATCCGCTCGGCCGGGACGCGGAGCCGGACGCGGTCACCGCGACCCTGGCCGCACTCGCCGGGTACTTCGTCGACAGCTCCCTGCGCCCCGCCCCGCCCGGCCTGCCCACCCTGCGCCCCTTCCAGCGGGCCCAGGGCGAGGCGGCGCTCGGCTGGCTCAGGAAGCGGCTTCGACCAAGGCCCGCATGACGCGCGGGTCCTCGCCCATCTCGGGGTGCCACTGCACGCCCAGCACCCAGCCGTCCGCGGTCGGCAGTTCCAGCGCCTCCACCGTGCCGTCCGCCGCGTACGCCGACGGGACCACGCCCGCGCCGAGACGGTCCACGCACTGGTGGTGGTACGACGGCACGGACGTCTCCTCCGGCACGGCGGCGGCGTACAGCGTGCCGGGCACCGGCTTGACCGGGTGGGTGCCGAAGACGCCGACGACCTCCGCGTGGCCGTCGAGATGCTGGACGAGGGTGCCGCCCAGGGCGACGTTCAGCAGCTGCATGCCGCGGCAGATGCCGAGCAGCGGCAGGCGCGCGGCCAACGCGGCCTCGATCAGGGCGAGTTCCCAGGCGTCCCGGGCCCGGGCCGGCGGACCCGTCCGGGGGTCGGGCTCGGCGCCGTAGCGGGCCGGTTCGACGTCCGGGCCGCCCGCGATCACCAGGCCGTCGAGACGGGCGACGGCCGCCGCGGCGTGTTCCGGCGCGTCGGGCGGCAGCATCACGGCCAGCCCGCCCGCCCGCTGCACCAGCCGCGGATAGCCGACCGGCAGCAGCGCGGCCTCCAGCTCCCACACGCCCCACCGCGCCCCGGTCTCCAGATACGTGCTGACGCCGATCAACGGTCTGCCCGCCATCCACCCGCCCCTTCCGGTAAAGGATCCGGCAAAGGATCCAGTTCATACCTTTGCCGAGGGAGGCCGCTCCGGGCAAGAGCCGGCCAGCCTCGCGCGCCACTCCCGCTGCCCGCCCCCGCCGCCCCGCGCGGTGTCGCGCGGTCTCGCGGGGCGCGCCTCACGCGAGGAAGCCCCGCAGCAGCGCGGCCGTCCCCGCGCAGTGCACCCGCATGATCTCCCGGGCCCCGTCCGCGTCCCCGTCGAGCACCGCCTCGACCAGCGCGGCGTGCTGCCGCTGGGAGTGCTCCAGGTTGCGCACCAGCAGCGGGATGCAGTCGAGCAGGTCGTTCACCGTCGCCCGTACGGCGGCGTACTGCGCGGTCAGCGTCGGCGAGCCGCACAGTTCGGCCAGCGTGAGGTGCAGCAGCGTGTCCAGGCGGCGATAGTCGCCGAGCGGCGCGTCGTGCGTGCGGGCCAGCGCCTCGCGCAGCCGCGCCGCCCGCTCGCCGGTCAGGCCGTACGTCGCGCACAGGCCGGCCGCGCCCACCTCCAGCACCTCCCGGAAGCGCAGCACATCCTCGATGTCGACCTCGGCGATCCGCCGCCGCAGTTCGTCCTCGCCGCCCGCGTCCGTGCGGGGCAGCACGAACGTGCCGCCGTAGCGGCCGCGCCGCGACTCCACCAGCCCCTGGTCCTGGAGCACCTTCAGGACCTCGCGCAGCGTCACCCTGCTGATCCCGAGCCGCTCCGCCAGCTCCCGCTCGGCGGGCAGCCGCTCGCCGCCCGGCACCAGGCCCAGCCGGACGACCTGCAGGATCTGCTCCAGCGCCTCCTCGAAGCCGTTCCCGGCCCGCACCGGCCGCAGCACCGGCGTCAGCCGGTCCGTGAGGTCCGCCTCCGGATCCGGTGACATGCCGCCGCACCCCCTTCCCAAGCAATGGTTCTCGGCAATACCTTATGGCTCCCGGCCCGACCGCAGAACGCGAAGAAGCAGAACGCGAAGAAGCCGAAGGAGCTCTCCCGTGCCAGACCGCACGCCCCCGCTCAGCGTCGAGGAGCTGCACGCCCTCGTCGCGGGCGGAGAGATCGACACTGTCGTCCTGGCCTTCCCCGACATGCAAGGGCGCCTCCAGGGCAAGCGGTTCGCCGCCCGGTTCTTCCTCGACGAGGTCCTCCACCACGGCACCGAGGGCTGCAACTACCTCCTCGCCGTCGACACCGAGATGAACACCGTCGACGGCTACGCCATGTCCTCCTGGGACCGCGGCTACGGCGACTTCGCCATGCACCCCGACCTGTCCACCCTGCGCCGCGTGCCGTGGAACGCCGGCACCGCCATGGTCGTCGCCGACCTCGCCTGGCACGACGGCTCCCCGGTCGTCGCCGCGCCCCGCCAGATCCTGCGCCGCCAGCTCGACCGCCTCGCCGAGCACGGTCTGACCGCGATGGTCGGCACGGAGCTGGAGTTCATCGTCTTCAAGGACACCTACGAACAGGCGTGGGACGCCGGTTACCGGGGACTGACCCCGGCCAACCAGTACAACATCGACTACTCGATCCTCGGCACCGGCCGCGTCGAGCCGCTGCTGCGCCGCATCCGCAACGAGATGGCCGGCGCGGGCCTGACGGTCGAATCCGCCAAGGGCGAGTGCAACCCCGGCCAGCACGAGATCGCCTTCCGCTACGACGAGGCCCTGGTCACCTGCGACCAGCACGCCGTCTACAAGACCGGCGCCAAGGAGATCGCCGCCCAGGAGGGCATGTCCCTCACCTTCATGGCCAAGTACAACGAGCGCGAGGGCAATTCCTGCCACATCCACCTCTCGCTCGCCGACGCGGACGGCCGCAACGTCATGCCGGGCGACGGGCCGGACGGCATGTCCGAGGTCATGCGCCACTTCCTCGCCGGGCAGTTGGCCGCACTGCGCGACTTCTCGCTGCTCTACGCCCCCCACATCAACTCCTACAAGCGCTTCCAGCCGGGCTCCTTCGCCCCGACCGCCGTCGCCTGGGGCCACGACAACCGCACCTGCGCCCTGCGCGTCGTGGGCCACGGCCGCTCCCTGCGTTTCGAGAACCGGCTGCCCGGCGGCGACGTCAACCCGTACCTGGCGGTCGCCGGACTGGTGGCGGCCGGCCTGCACGGCGTCGAGCAGCGGCTGGAGCTGCCCGAGCCCTGCCCCGGCAACGCCTACACCGGCGAGTTCGCGCACGTCCCGACCACCCTGCGCGAGGCCGCCGAGCTGTGGGCCCACAGCCCCGTCGCCGAGGCCGCCTTCGGCCCCGAGGTCGTCGCGCACTACGCCAACATGGCCCGCGTCGAACTGGACGCCTTCGACGCCGCGGTCACCGACTGGGAGCTGCGCCGCTCCTTCGAACGCCTGTGAGGCCCCCCGTGTCCCACCCGTACGAACTGGACGTGCTCAACCCGGCGACGGAGGAGGTGATCGCCACCGTCCCGGGTGCCGTGGAACAGGACGTGGACGCCGCCGTGCGGCGCGCGGAGCGGGCCCAGCGCGCCTGGGCGGCCGTCGCGCCCGCCGACCGGGCCCGGCTGCTGCGCCGCTTCGCCGCCGTCGTCGACGGACACCGCGAGGAACTGGCCCGGCTGGAGGTGCGCGAGGCCGGCCACACCATCGGCAACGCCCGCTGGGAGGCGGGCAACGTCCGCGACCTCCTCGACTACGCGGCCGGCGGCGTGGAACGCCTCACCGGCCGGCAGATCCCGGTGCCCGGCGGCCTGGACGTGACGATCCTCGAACCGCTCGGCGTCGTCGGCGTGATCGCCCCCTGGAACTTCCCCATGCCGATCGCCGCCTGGGGGACGGCCCCCGCCCTCGCGGCCGGCAACGCCGTCGTCCTCAAACCCGCCGAGACCACCCCGCTCACCGCCCTCCGGCTCGCCGAACTCGCCCTGGAGGCAGGGCTGCCGGAACACCTCTTCCAGGTGCTGCCCGGGCGCGGCGACATCGCGGGCGAGGCCCTGGTACGCCACCCCGGCGTCGCCAAGATCGTCTTCACCGGTTCCACGCGGGTCGGCAAGCACGTGATGGCGCTGTGCGCCGACCAGGTCAAGCAGGTCACCCTCGAACTCGGCGGCAAGAGCCCCAACATCGTCTTCGCCGACGCCGACCTGCGCGCCGCCGTCGACCCCTTCTCCTTCCTCGACAACTCGGGCCAGGACTGCTGCGCACGCACCCGCATCCTGGTGCAGGAGTCCGTGTACGACGAGGTGACGGAACTGCTCGCCGAGGCGCTGGCCGCCGTCGTGGTGGGCGACCCGGCCGACGAGAAGACCCAGATGGGTCCCCTGATCTCCCGTCAGCAGCTGGAGCGGGTCAGGCGGTTCGTGCCCGGGGACGCGGCCGCGCTGCGCGGCGCCGCGCCGGACGGGCCCGGCTTCTGGTTCCCGCCGACCGTCCTCACCGGACAGGCGCCGGACTCCGCCGCGGCCCGCGAGGAGATCTTCGGACCGGTCGCCGTCCTGCTGCCCTTCACCGACGAGGAGGACGCGATCCGCCTCGCCAACGACACCCCCTACGGCCTCTCCGGCTCGATCTGGACCCGGGACGTCGGCCGCGCCCTGCGCGTCTCCGGCGCGGTCCGGGCCGGCAACCTGTCCGTCAACTCCCACTCCAGCGTCCGCTACTGGACCCCCTTCGGCGGCTACAAGCAGTCCGGCGTCGGCCGCGAACTGGGCCCGGACGCGCTGACCGCCTTCACCGAAACCAAGAACGTCTTCATCAGCACGGAGGCCTGAGCCGCTCATGACCGACAACACCGAGGGAACCATCTGCCGTCGCCTGACCGGCCGCACCGCCGTCGTCACCGGCGCCGGCAGCGGCATCGGCCTCGCCACCGCGCGCCGGCTCGCCTCCGAGGGCGCCCACGTCGTCTGCGGGGACGTCGACGAGGTCCGCGGCAAGGCGGCCGCCGACGAGGTCGGCGGGCTGTTCGTGAAGGTCGACGTCACCGACCCGGAGCAGGTCGAGGCGCTGTTCAAGGCCGCCTACGACACCTACGGGAGCGTCGACGTCGCCTTCAACAACGCCGGCATCTCGCCGCCCGACGACGACTCCATCCTGGAGACCGGCCTGGAGGCATGGAAGCGTGTCCAGGAGGTCAACCTCACCTCCGTCTACCTGTGCTGCAAGGCCGCCATCCCCTACATGCGCCGCCAGGGCAGGGGCTCCATCATCAACACCGCGTCCTTCGTGGCGCGGATGGGTGCGGCCACCAGCCAGATCTCCTACACCGCCTCCAAGGGCGGCGTGCTCGCCATGTCCCGTGAACTGGGCGTGCAGTTCGCCCGGGAGGGCATCCGCGTCAACGCCCTGTGCCCGGGCCCGGTCAACACCCCGCTGCTGCAGGAGCTGTTCGCCAAGGACCCCGAGCGGGCCGCGCGCCGCCTCGTCCACATCCCGGTCGGCCGCTTCGCCGAGGCCGAGGAGATCGCCGCCGCCGTCGCCTTCCTCGCCAGCGACGACTCCTCCTTCGTCAACGCCACCGACTTCCTGGTGGACGGCGGCATCTCGGGCGCGTACGTCACGCCCCTGTAGACACGGACCGGCCGGCCCGGCGTGCGGGCCGGCCGGAGGCCGTGTTCATGTACGGGGACCACAGGAACGGGGACTACAGGAACGTGTGGCCTTCCCCGCGGTACGTCGGCACGGTCGCCGTCACCGTGTCGCCCTCGACGAGGTGCAGCGCGTCGAACCGCTCGCACAGCTCACCGGCCTTGGCGTGCCGGAACCACACCTTGTCGCCGATCAGCAGGTCGTCGGCCGGGGACCCCAGCAGCGGCGTCTGCACCTCGCCGGGCCCCTCCTGGGGGTCGTAGCGCAGCCCCTCGGGCAGGTACGGCACCGGAAGCCGGTCGCGCCCCGGCGCGCCGGAGGCCGGGTACCCGCCGCCGAGCACCGTCACCACACCCACGCCCGGGCGCCGCACCACCGGCTGGGCGAACAGCGCGGCCGGACGCCCGCTGAACGACGTGTAGTTGTCGAACAGGCGCGGCACGTACAGCCCCGACCCGGCCGCGATCTCGGTGACCGCGTCCTCGGCCGCCGTGTGCTGCACGCTGCCGGTGCCGCCGCCGTTGACGAACTCCAGGTCCGGCACCACGGCCCGCACCGCGCGCACCACCTCCGCACGCCGCTCGGCGAGTTCCCTGCGCGCGGCCGCCTGCATCAGCCGGACGGCGCCGGAGCGCAGCGGCCGCCCGGCCACCGCGTCACCGACACCGGCGATGTGCCCCTCGTAGGCCATGATCCCCACGACCCGGAACCCGGGCCGCCGGGCCACCGCGCGGGCCAGGTCGGCCACCTGGGCGGGGGAGTGCAGCGGCGAGCGGAGCGCCCCGATGCGCACCCGGCCCCCGAGCAGCTTGAAGGCGGTGTCCAGTTCCAGGCACACGCGCACGACCTCACGGCCGCCGTCGCGCGCCTCGTCGATCAGCCTGAGCTGCGCCGGGTCGTCGATCATCACGGTCACGGCGGCGGCGAGCTTCGGGTCGGAGGCCAGCTCGGCGAAGCCGGCGCGGTCGGCGGACGGGTAGGCGAGCAGGACGTCGTCGAAGCCGGAGCGCGCGAGCCACAGGGACTCGGCGAGGGTGAAGGACATGATGCCCGCGAAGCCGTCCTTGGCGAGGACCCGCTCCAGCAGAGCCCGGCAGCGTACGGACTTGCTGGCGACGCGGACCGGTTTGCCGCCCGCCCGGCGCAGCAGGTCGTCGGCGTTGGCGTCGAAGGCATCCAGGTCCACGATCGCGAGAGGGGCCTCGAGGTGGGCGGTGGCCCGGTCGTAACGGGCCCGGTCGGCGGCGCGCGCAGTCATGAACGAAGCCTGCCAGACAGGATTACCGCAGGGTAGGGGGACGTTTGGGGCAGATGCCCCGGGGGTCGCGAAGTGGTTCCCGTTCCGACAGGGGCAAGCCGTAGAGTGACGCGCACGCACGGCGGAACGCGCCGGCCACGGGCCGCGGGCCGCGGGCCGCGCCGGTCGCCGGGATGCCGGTCCGGCGGTGCGGGTATGCGTGTTCGGGACGGACCGGCCCGCGCGTTGAGCGCAAGCACGACGGCGCGCGTACGAGAAGACGGCCAGGGTTCGCGGAAACGGGGGGTGCATGAGTACGGAAGCGCGGCACACTCCCGTCCCCCCGCGGCCCGCCTCTCCGCCCCGCCCGGCCCAGCCGCCCGCGACGGGCCGGCCCCGGCCCGGGGAACCGGACGATCCCGTCGCGGACAGGGCGCGGACGCGGCCGGACACGACGGGGGAGGCCACGGGAGCGGCCCGCGGTGTCTGGTCGCCGTGGCGCGGCACCCAGGAGTTCGAGGCGCGCGACGGCTACGACGGCTACGACGACTTCGACGCCTTCGGCCGGCGCCCGCAGAGCGGCGGTTCCCGTGCCGCCGCCGGGACCGCGACCGGGAGGGCCGACGCGGACGTGGACACGGACGCGGACGCCGAGGTTCCCCCCGCGCGGCGCGGCGGGCCCGGCGCCGGCCCGGCTGCCTCCGCCTCCGCGTCCATGAGCACCCCACCCCGCTTCCCCGGCCTGCGTGCCCGGCCCGCCGGGGAGAACGCCGCGAAGAGCCCGCCCCCGCCGCCGGCCTCCGCCCGCTTCCCGGACACCGCCCCCTCGGCCGGCCGCGAGGCCCCGTCCCGCGCCGAGGACACCGTCGTACCGCCGAGCCCGCCCCGCAGCCCTGCCTCGTCGCCTCGTGTCGAGGGCACCGCTGTGCCGCCGCGTCCGAGTCGCGGTCCTGCTCCGTCGCCCCGCGTCGAGGACGCGGTCGTGCCGCCGCGTCCGAGTCGCGGTCCCGCTCCGTCGCCCCGTGCCGAGGACGCCGTCGTGCCGCCGCGTCCGCCCCGCAGTCCCGCTCCGTCGCCCCGTGCCGAGGACGCCCTCGTACCGCCGCGCCCGGCCAGCCGCCCTGCCTCTTCGCCTCGTGTCGAGGGCACCGCTGTGCCGCCGCGTCCGGGTCGCGGTCCTGCTCCGTCGCCCCGCGTCGAGGACGCGGTCGTGCCGCCGCGTCCGCCCCGCAGTCCCGCCTCGCCGTCCCGTGCCGATGGCACCGTCATACCGCCGCGCCCGGCCAGCCGCCCCGCTCCGCCGTCCCGTGCCGAGGACGCGGTCGTACCGCCGCCGCCCCGTCGGCCGGCCTCGTCGTCCCGTGTCACGGACACGCGGGCCGGGGAGGCACGGGAGGCTCCCGCGGTGGGCCTGGCCGGGTGGGGGGACGACGTCCGGCCGACTCCCGATCCGGCCCTGTCCTGGAGCGCGCCCGTGGCCGGCGCCGGGGGCACCGTCGTGTCGTTCGCGGTGCCCGAAGGCTACGACGCGCAGGGGCGGCCCCGGCCCCTGGCCGGCCACGTCCGCTCGCGGACCGTCGCCGTCGCCGCCTGCGTCGTACTCGGACTCGGGCTCATCGGCGGTGCCCTGACCGGCAGTTGGCTGGTCGGTGCCCCGGGGGACGGCGGCGCGCGGGACACCTTCGCCGCGGCCGGCGGCCTGTGGCACAGCATTTCCGTCGACCGGCTCTTCCCGCCCGTGGTGGCGGGCCGCGGCGCCGGCCCCGGCGGCGCCGACCGCAACTGGACGCGGATCGCGGTCGCCCCGGACAGCGGGTGCGCGCAGGCCTTCGACCCGCTGCTGAGGAAGGCGCTCGCGCCCGTGGGCTGCCGGCGTCTGCTGCGGGCCACCTACACCGACGCCACACAGAGCCACGTCACCACCGTCGGCCTGCTGTTCACCAAGGCCGACGCCGCCGGCATGGCCTCCCTCGCCACCCGCTTCCAGAACGAGGGCCTGGACCGCCGCACCGACCTGATGCCCCGCCCGTACGCCGCGCCGGGCACCGCCGCCGCCCGCTTCGGCGTCCGGCAGCGCGCCTCGTGGACCGTGTCCGTCCTCACCGACGCGCCCGTCGTCGTCTACGCCGTCTCCGGCTGGGCGGACGGCCGCACCGTCGACAGCCCGCTGCCCGCCGGGGAGGCCATGCAGTCCGGCAACACCGCGGCCGTCGCCCAGTCGGGCCTCGGCCACGAGGCGCGGGGCCTCGCCGACCGGATCGAGCGGGCCCTGCGCAAGGACGTCAGGGGCTCGGCCACGGAGACGCCGTCATGAGGCGCCGCGGCCGTGCCGGGGCCCTGAGCGTCCTGCTCGCCGCAGCCGTCGCGCTGGTCCCGCCCACCGCGGCGCACGCCGACGGCATCCGCGCCCAGCAGTGGGCCCTGGACGCCATGCACACCCAGGAGGCCTGGCGCACCACCAAGGGCAAGGGCGTCACCGTCGCCGTCCTGGACACCGGTGTCGAGGCCGACCACCCCGACCTCGCCGGCAACGTCCTGCCCGCCAAGGACATGATCGGCTTCGGCGCCCGCCAGGGCGACCGGGCGTGGGCCCGGCACGGCACCGCGATGGCCGGGATCATCGCCGGGCACGGGCACGGCCCCGGCGACGCCGACGGCGTCATGGGCATCGCGCCCGAGGCCAGGATCCTGCCGGTCCGCGTGATCCTCGAGGACGGCGACTCGGCCCGCGGCAAGGCCCGCAGCACCCGCGGCAACGCCCTCGCCGAAGGCATCCGCTGGGCCGCCGACCACGGCGCCGACGTCATCAACCTCTCCCTCGGCGACGACTCCGCCTCCGCCCATCCCGAACCCGCCGAGGACGAGGCCGTCCAGTACGCCCTGAAGAAGGGCGTGGCCGTCGTCGCCTCGGCCGGCAACGGCGGCGAGAAGGGCGACCACGTCTCCTACCCGGCCGCCTACCCGGGCGTCATCGCCGCGACCGCCGTCGACCGCTACGGCACCCGCGCCTCCTTCTCCACCCGCCGCTGGTACGCCACCGTCAGCGCGCCCGGCGTCGACATCGTCATCGCCGACCCCGACCACCGGTACTACGAGGGCTGGGGGACGAGCGCGGCGTCGGCGTTCGTCTCGGGCGCGGTGGCCCTCGTCAAGGCCGCGCACCCGGGACTGGCGCCCGCGCAGATCAAGCAGCTCCTGGAGGACACCGCCCGCGACGCCCCGGCCGGCCGCCACGACGACTCCCGCGGCTTCGGCTTCGTCGACCCGGCCGCGGCCATCGAGGCGGCCGGACGCCTGAAGCCGGAGGGCCTGCGGGCGGCGTCGTACGGCGAGAAGTACTTCGGTCCCGGGCCCGACGCCGCCAAGTCCGACGGCGGCACCAGCGACTGGGCGGCCCCGCTCGCGGGCGGTCTCGGCGGCGTCCTGCTGGTCGTCGCGGTCGTGTTGTGGCGCGGCCGACGCGAGGACCACGCCGACCGCTGACCCGCGCCGGACGCCCGGCCCGGGGCGCTAACCCGAGGCGGACACGGCCGATACGTCGTCGTCGGTGAACACCGACACGGCGGCCCGTGCCGCCGCCTCGACCAGCGAAATACCCTTCGCCTTCGTCGAGTTGCCGTCCGACAGCGCGGCCACCAGGTAGGCGTGGCCGTCCACCGTCACCCTGCCGATGCTGTTGATGTCCCACCGGCCGGTGGTGCTGCGGGGCAGCCAGCCGTTCTTCAGCGCCCACCGCCCCTCGTCGGCCGCCGCCGACACACCCCAGTGCTGGTCGGCGGCGATCCGCCCCATCAGCTCGCGCAGGTACGCCCGTGAAGCCTCGCTCAGCTCCGAGTCGTCCCCGAAGACCTGCTCCAGCAGCGTCAGCTGGTCGGCGGCGGTGGTCCGGGTCAGCCCCCACAGCGCGCCGTCGCCGCCCTCGGTGCCGGTCAGCCCGAACCGCTCGTTCGCGGCGTCGAGCCCGCCGGCCTCGCCGATGGCCTGCCACAGGGCGGACGCCGAGGCGTTGTCGCTGTTCTCGATCATGGCGGAGGCGTACGACCGCTCCGTCGCCGTCAGCTGCCGCCCCGCGTCCTGCGCCTGGAGCAGCAGCGTCGCGAGGATGTCGACCTTCACGATGCTGGCGGTGTCGAAGGTGCCGTCGCCGTAGGAGGCGCTCTCGCCCGACTCCAGGTCCAGCACCGCCACCGACACCCGGGCGCCGTCCTCGCTGCCGACCGACTTCATCGCGGCCGAGAGCAGGGCGTCGTGATCCACCGCGGGCTGCGCCACCGTCTCCACCGACTCCTTCCCGCCTGCCGTGGCCGAACCGGAGGCCGACGGCGACGCCGACGACGATACGACGCCGGAGCCGGAGTGCGCCTGAGCTCTGACGTACACGGTCCCGGCCGCCGTACCGCCCACGATGGTGATCGCGGCGAGGGCGGTGTACAGAAAGGGGCGCGCCCAGGACGGACGAGCACGGCGACGGCGGGCTCTGGAGGACTCCATGCCCGCGATGCTGGGCGCGGCGGCTGTGCGGGCCGTTAGCCGGACGTTAGAGGTGTGTCAGCGAAACCTGAGAAACCCGTGAAAGCCGCGAACGGCCGGTTTCGGGGGCCGCACGAGCCCGGCACCATCCCCCCGATAGGGTCGGTGACCGTGGCGAACAAGAACATTCCCGACTCCCTCTTCTCCGACGACGACGGCTCCGCCGACCCCCGGCTGAGCGCGGCGCTCGCCGCCTGGGCCGGGGACCGCACCGCCGTGGGACCCGTCCTCCAGGCGCTCAAGGGCGCCCGGCTGCTCGTCCCCGTGGTCGCCGTGCTCGGCGAGGTGGAGGAGGACGAGAGGGGCCTGCGCCGCGAGAAGACGAGCGAGATGGCCGTGCCGACGCTGAAGGCGGGCTCCCGCACCGCCCTGCCCGCGTTCACCTCCACCGACGCGCTGGCCCGCTGGGACCCGGCGGCGCGCCCCGTCGCCGTGCCGCTGCACCAGGCGCTGCAGGCCGCGGCGCACGAGAAGGCGGACACGATCGTGCTGGACATGTCCGGTCCGGTGCCGTTCGAGCTGACCGGGCAGGCGCTGCTCGCGCTCGCCGAGGGACGCACGACCGACGATCCGCTCACCGACCCCGCCGTGCGCGAGGCGGTGCGCGCCGCGGTCGCCGCCGAACCCGGCGTCGTCCGCGCCCATCTCGGCCCCGGGCAGGCCGACGGCACCCTCGCCCTGGTGCTGGACCCGGCCGCCGCGCCCGCCGGGACCGCCCGCGCCGTCGCCGAGCGCCTGGCCGCCGACGAGACGCTGCGGGCCCGCCTGGTGCGCGGCCTCGACCTGGCACTGCTGCCGGCCGGGACCACACCGCCGGGCGAGCCGCTGTACGTACGCTGACCGGCGGACGCCGACCGGAGGTCCAGCCGTGACCGAAGATCCAGCTGCGGACCGGGAGATCCAGCCGTGGACGGGAGATGCAGCCGTGACCGGAGATCCAGCCGCGGACCGGGAGATCCAGCCGCGGACGGGAGATGGACGGGAGATCTAGCCGTAGACCGGGCCGGTGTACTTCTCGCCAGGCCCCTGGCCCGGCTCGTCCTTGACCAGGGACGCCTCGCGGAAGGCCAGCTGCAGCGACTTCAGACCGTCGCGCAGGGGCGCCGCGTGGAAGGAGCTGATCTCGGTGGCGCTGGCATCCAGCAGGCCGGCCAGCGCGGTCACCAGCTTGCGGGCCTCGTCCAGGTCCTTGTACTTGTCCCCCTCCTCGGTGAGGCCGAGCTTCACCGCGGCGGCGCTCATCAGGTTGACGGCGACCGTCACGATCACCTCGACGGCGGGGACCTCGGCGATGTCGCGCGTCATGGCGTCGAAGTCGGGATTCTCGGGAATCTCGGGATTCTCAGGAGGGGTCTCACTCATGGGCCACACCCTAGGCGGTCCGGCGGCCCGTCCTTGAATTAGCCCTTGTCAAGTGATCCTGCTAGTCTGGAGGGCGACCGGCCGGACATGTGTGTGCGGCCCACAAGTGGAGGCTCCGATCTCCCACCTGACCACCCCACGGGGCGGCGGGTCACCCCGGTCAGGCGGCCACCATCGTTCCGTACGGACGATGGAGTCGCCCGAAAGTGCGCCCCGCGATCACCGCGGCGGTGTTCCGGTAGTGCTCGGAGCCCCGTCTGTGATCGTCCGGGGCATTTTTTCTGCTTCGGCGCGGTTAGGTCTGACGAAATACAACCGAAATACAGACGTGTGCGCGGCTGTCCGCCAGACCGCCGCGTTGGTGCTACCGAGGAGGATCCATCAGCGCCGAGCCCCGCATCAACGACCGGATTCGCGTTCCCGAGGTGCGACTTGTCGGTCCCAGTGGCGAGCAGGTCGGCATCGTGCCGCTCGCGAAGGCACTGGAGCTTGCCCAGGAGTACGACCTCGACCTGGTCGAGGTCGCGGCGAACGCCCGTCCGCCCGTGTGCAAGCTCATGGACTACGGGAAGTTCAAGTACGAGTCGGCCATGAAGGCCCGTGAGGCGCGCAAGAACCAGGCGCACACGGTCATCAAGGAGATGAAGCTCCGGCCGAAGATCGACCCGCACGACTATGACACCAAGAAGGGTCACGTCGTCCGGTTCCTCAAGCAGGGCGACAAGGTCAAGATCACGATCATGTTCCGTGGTCGCGAGCAGTCCCGGCCCGAACTGGGCTACCGGCTGCTGCAGCGGCTCGCGGAGGACGTCCAGGACCTCGGTTTCGTGGAGTCGAACCCGAAGCAGGACGGCCGGAACATGATCATGGTTCTCGGTCCGCACAAGAAGAAGACCGAGGCGATGGCCGAGGCCCGCCAGGCGCAGGAAGCCCGCAAGGCAGAAGCGAAGGCCAACCCCGGCAAGTCGCAGAACGCCGCGGACGCCAACGCCGTGGGCGCCGAGGCACCTGCCGAGGCTTCCGCCGAGGCGTGATCCCGGGGGACGACAGTCCCCGAGGATGTAACCGATACAAGAGCGACGCTCCACCGTGCCCGGTTTTCGCGACCGGGCATCGGAGCGCCACCGACGAGGAGAGAACGGCGCTATGCCGAAGAACAAGTCGCACAGCGGTGCCAGCAAGCGCTTCAAGGTCACCGGCTCCGGCAAGGTGCTCCGTGAGCGCGCCGGCAAGCGCCACCTGCTCGAGCACAAGTCGTCCCGCGTGACGCGTCGCCTCACCGGCAACGCCGAGATGGCCCCGGGCGACGCCGCGAAGATCAAGAAGCTTCTCGGCAAGTGACGCCGGGCGCGCATCCGCGCCCGACCTCTGACCGGGACCCCATCGATTCCGGGCCGTGTGACGACAACCACGGCCCCGCTACAAGGAGTTAACAAGTGGCACGCGTCAAGCGGGCAGTCAACGCCCACAAGAAGCGCCGGGCGATCCTCGAGCAGGCCTCCGGCTACCGCGGTCAGCGTTCGCGCCTGTACCGCAAGGCCAAGGAGCAGGTCACCCACTCGCTGGTCTACAACTACAACGACCGCAAGAAGCGCAAGGGCGACTTCCGTCAGCTGTGGATCCAGCGCATCAACGCCGCTGCCCGCGCCAACGGCATCACCTACAACCGCTTCATCCAGGGCCTGAAGGCCGCCAACGTCGAGGTCGACCGCAAGATCCTCGCCGAGCTGGCCGTCAACGACGCCGGCGCGTTCGCCGCGCTCGTCGAGGTCGCGCAGAAGGCCCTGCCCGCGGACGTGAACGCGCCCAAGGCGGCCTGACGCCGGATCGGCGCCGTTGTACCGGACGGACCCGCAGGCCCTCGGGGCCTGCGGGTCCGCTGGTCTTCCCGACTGCAGAGGTGAACCGCATGCCCCCCGTCACGCCCGAGCTGATCTCCCCGCGCTCCGCCCGCGTCCTGGCCGCCCGGCGGCTGGCCAGGCGGAACTTCCGGGGCAAGGAGCGGCTGTTCCTCGCGGAGGGGCCCCAGGCCGTGCGGGAGGCCGCCGCGCACGGCGACAGCCTCGCCGAGCTGTTCGCCACCGTCGAGGCCGCGGAGCGGTACGCCGACATCGTGGGGGAGGCGCGGGACGCGGGAGCCCGGATACACCTCGCCGACGAGCAGGTGATCGCCGACATCTCCACCACCGTCACCCCGCAGGGCCTCGTCGGCGTCTGCCGGTTCGTCGACACCCCCTTCGAGGACGTCCTCGCCGCCCGCCCCCGCCTCGTCGCCGTGCTCGCGCACGTACGCGACCCCGGCAACGCCGGCACCGTCCTGCGCTGCGCCGACGCCGCCGGCGCCGACGCCGTCGTCCTGACCGACGCCTCCGTCGACCTCTACAACCCCAAGGCCGTCCGCGCCTCCGTCGGCTCCCTCTTCCACCTCCCCGTCGCCGTCGGCGTACCCGTCGAGCGCGCGGTCGACGGGCTCAGGAGCGCCGGCGTGCGCGTCCTCGCCGCCGACGGCGCCGGCGCCCACGACCTGGACGAGGAACTCGACAAGGGCGCCATGGGAGGACCGACCGCCTGGGTGTTCGGCAACGAGGCATGGGGGCTGCCGGAGGAGACCCGCGCCCTCGCGGACGCCGTGCTGCGCGTGCCGATCCACGGGAAGGCCGAGAGCCTGAACCTGGCCACCGCCGCCGCCGTATGTCTCTACGCGTCGGCCCGTGCACAGCGCGCCTCCGGAGGGTGCCGCTCCGTCACCGAGAGCTAGTAGGGTGACCAACTCGGGTGCCTGAGAGGTGGGGTACGGGGATATGAGCGTCGGCACGAGCAGGACGCGGAAAGCACACGACGTGCGCCGCCCGCCCGCGCCCCGGCACGGCGACCTCGCCGAGCTCGGCATCGACCCCGACGACCTGCCCGACGGCCTGGTCGTCGCCGACGAGCAGGGCCGCGTGATCTGCTTCAACGCCGCCGCCGAACGCATCACCGCCCGCTCCGCCCGCGACGCCCTCGGACAGCGGCTGGAGAAGGCCCTGCCGTTAGAAGACCTCGAGGGCCGCCGCTGGTGGCAGCTGACCGACCCCTACGGCGGCCTCGCCATCCGGGTACGGCAGCCCGAGCGCAACCTGCTGCTCCCCGGCGGCCGCGAGGTCCTCGTCTCCGCGCGCTACATCCGCGCCGAACCCACCGGCCCCGTCCGCCGCGTCGTCGTCTCCCTGCGCGACACAGAGGCCCGCCGCCGCACCGAGCGCAGCCACGCCGAACTGATAGCGACCGTCGCCCACGAGCTGCGCTCGCCCCTCACCTCCGTCAAGGGCTTCACCGCCACCCTGCTGGCCAAGTGGGCCCGCTTCACCGACGACCAGAAGCGGCTGATGCTGGAGACCGTCGACGCCGACGCCGACCGGGTCACCCGGCTCATAGCCGAACTGCTGGACATCTCCCGGATCGACTCCGGACGGCTGGAGGTGCGCCGCCAGCCCGTCGACATCGGCGCCGCCGTCGGCCGCCACATCCAGGCCTACGTCGCCGCCGGACAGCCCGCCGACCGGTTCCTGCTGCGCATCGAGCAGCCGCTGCCCGCGCTGTGGGCCGACCCGGACAAGATCGACCAGGTGCTGTCCAACCTGCTGGAAAATGCCGTGCGCCACGGCGAGGGAACCGTCAGCATCGACATCACGCCCACGGCGTCCCCGCGTGAAGGGGAGGACGCCGGCACGTCGGTCACGGTGAGCGACGAGGGCACCGGCATCCCGGAGGAGTCCATGGACCGCGTCTTCACCCGCTTCTGGCGGGGCAGCAAGCGCGGTGGCACCGGCCTCGGGCTCTACATCGTCAAGGGCATCGTCGAGGCCCACGGCGGCACCATCACGGTCGGCCGCGCCCACGGCGGCGGCGCCGAGTTCCGATTTACGTTGCCCGTGGCGGCGCCGGCGTATCTCGCCTAGCGGCCCACGGGCGCCTTCGCACACGTTCACCCCGTTAGACTCGGCCTTTGGCACCTTGGTGTCCCATGGACGGCCCTCAAGAGTCGGTGACGGGGACCTTCAGCCAGCCAATCGGAAGCACGGGAAGAGATGTCGGCACCCAATAAGTCGTACGACCCTGTCGAGGTCGAGGCGTTGAAACCGGAACAGATCGAGCGCATGCGGGACGAGGCGCTCGCCGCCTTCGCCGCCGCGGACTCCCTCGACGCCCTCCAGGAGGCCAAGGTCGCGCACACCGGCGGCACCTCCCCGCTGGCCCTCGCCAACCGCGAGATCGGCGCCCTGCCCCCGCACGCCAAGGCCGACGCCGGCAAGCGCGTGGGCCAGGCCCGCGGCGCCGTGAACAAGGCCCTCGCCGCCCGCCAGGCGGAGCTGGAGGCCGAGCGCGACGCGCGCGTGCTGGTCGAGGAGTCGGTGGACGTCACGCTGCCGTTCGACCGCGTGCCGGCCGGCGCCCGCCACCCGCTCACCACGCTCTCGGAGCGCATCGAGGACATCTTCGTGGCCATGGGCTACGCCGTGGCCGAGGGCCCCCAGGTCGAGGCCGAGTGGTTCAACTTCGACGCCCTCAACATCGGCCCCGACCACCCGGCCCGCGGCGAGGCCGACACCTTCTTCGTGGAGGGCCCGCAGGGCGGCACCGAGTCCGGCGTCGTGCTGCGCACCCACACCTCGCCCGTGCAGATCCGCTCGCTACTCGACCGCGAGCTGCCGGTCTACGTGATCTGCCCCGGCCGCGTGTACCGCACCGACGAGCTGGACGCCACCCACACCCCGGTCTTCCACCAGGTGGAGCTGCTCGCCGTCGACGAGGGCCTGACCATGGCCGACCTCAAGGGCACCCTGGACCACATGGTCCAGTCGCTGTTCGGCGAGGGCGTGAAGACGCGGCTGCGGCCGAACTTCTTCCCCTTCACCGAGCCGTCCGCCGAGATGGACATGGAGTGCTACGTCTGCCGCGGCGAGTCCGTCGGCAACCCCGACCGGCCCTGCCGCACCTGCTCCTCCGAAGGCTGGATCGAGCTCGGCGGCTGCGGCATGGTCAACCCGCGGGTGCTCGTCGCCTGCGGCGTCGACCCGGAGAAGTACAGCGGCTTCGCCTTCGGGTTCGGCATCGAGCGGATGCTGATGTTCCGCCACAACGTCGATGACATGCGAGACATGGTCGAGGGTGATGTCCGGTTCACCCGGCCGTTCGGGATGGAGATCTGATGCGGGTCCCGCTTTCCTGGCTGCGGGAGTACGTCGACCTGCCGGCGACCGAAACCGGCCGTGACGTCCAGGCCAAGCTCATTTCGGCCGGTCTGGAGGTCGAGACCGTCGAACACCTCGGCGCCGACCTCAAGGGCCCCCTCGTCGTCGGCCAGGTGCTGACCATCGAGGAGCTGGAGGGCTTCAAGAAGCCGATCCGCTTCTGCACCGTCGACGTCGGCACCGCCAACGGCACCGGCGAGCCGCAGGAGATCGTCTGCGGCGCCCGCAACTTCGCCGTCGGCGACAAGGTCGTCGTGGTCCTGCCGGGCGCGGTCCTCCCCGGCGGCTTCGCCATCGCCGCGCGCAAGACGTACGGCAGGACCTCCCACGGCATGATCTGCTCCAGCGACGAGCTGGGCATGGGCGACGACGGCAGCAAGGGCATCATCGTGCTGCCGCCGGAGACCGAGGTCGGCAAGGACGCCATCGAGCTGCTCGAACTCGTCGACGAGGTCCTGGACATCGCCGTCACCGCCAACCGCGGCGACTGCCTGTCCATCCGCGGCGTCGCCCGCGAGACCGCCATCGCCTACGGCCTGCCGCTGCGCGACCCGGCGCTGCTCGACGTGCCCGCCCCGAACGCGTTCGGCTACCCGGTGACGGTCTCCGACCCGGCCGGCTGCGACCGTTTCACCGCGCGCACCGTCACCGGCCTGAGCCCGGAGGCCCGCTCCCCGATCTGGCTCCAGCGCCGCCTGCAGAAGGTCGGCATGCGGCCGATCTCGCTCGCCGTCGACGTCACCAACTACGTGATGATGGAGCTGGGCCAGCCGCTGCACGCCTACGACCGCGGACTGGTCCAGGGCACGATCGGCGTGCGCCGCGCCGAGGAGGGCGAGAAGATCGTCACCCTCGACGGCGTCGAGCGCTCCCTGCACGCCGAGGACCTGGTCATCACCGACGAGCGCGGCCCGATCGGGCTCGCCGGCGTCATGGGCGGCGCCAACACCGAGATCGCCGACCACGACGACATCGAGAACGCGACGAGTGACGTCGTGATCGAGGCCGCGCACTTCGACGCCGTCTCCATCGCGCGCACCGCCCGCCGCCACAAGCTGTCCTCCGAGGCGTCCCGCCGCTTCGAGCGCGGCGTGGACCCGCAGGCCGCGGCCGCCGCCGCGCAGCGCACCGTCGACCTGCTGGTCCTCCTCGCGGGCGGCACCGCCGAGGCCGGCGTCACCGAGGTCGTCGCACCGTCCGGGCCGCACACCATCACCGTCCCGGCCGACCACCCGGACAAGGTCGCGGGCGTCGCCTACGGCCGCGAGACCGTCGTACGGCGGCTGCAGGAGGTCGGCTGCGACGTCTACGGGCAGGACGAGCTGACCGTCACCGTGCCGTCCTGGCGGCCCGACCTGCTCGAGGCGAACGACCTCGCCGAAGAGGTCATCCGCCTGGAGGGCTACGAGAACCTGCCCTCCACCCTGCCCAAGCCGCCGTCGGGCCGGGGACTGACCCACCGGCAGCGGCTGCACCGCCGCGTCGGCCGCGCGCTGGCCGCGGCCGGCTACGTCGAGGCGCCCACCTACCCCTTCATCGGCGAGCAGGTCTTCGACCAGCTGCTGCTGGAGGCCGACGACCCGCACCGCCGCGTGGTGAAGCTGACCAACCCGCTCAACGACGAGGAGCCCGCGCTGCGCACGTCGCTGCTGCCGGGCCTGCTCGGCGCGCTG
The DNA here is from genome assembly GCF_040641355.1 of Streptomyces sp. NPDC020996. Taxonomy (NCBI): domain Bacteria; kingdom Bacillati; phylum Actinomycetota; class Actinomycetes; order Kitasatosporales; family Streptomycetaceae; genus Streptomyces; species Streptomyces sp. NPDC020996. The sequence continues at coordinate 1,030 of NZ_JBFADM010000029.1, read as the reverse complement.
CGGCGCAACGACGGCCGGGGCTCGCACGACCTGGCGCTGTTCGAGACGGGCCTGGTCTTCCACCCGCGCGAGCAGCAGCGCGCCGCCGTGGCCCTGCCCGTCGACCGGCGTCCCACCGACGAGGAGATCGCGGAGCTGAACGCCGCGCTGCCCGAGCAGCCGCGCCACGTCGCCGTCGTCCTCGCCGGCGCCCGCGAGCAGGCCGGCTGGTGGGGCGCGGGCCGTCCCGCCGGATGGGCCGACGCCGTCGAGGCGGCGCGCGCCGTCGCCCGCGAGACCGGCGCCGACCTGATCGTCCGCAAGGGCCAGTACGGGCCGTGGCACCCGGGCCGCTGCGCCGAGCTGGCGGTCGTCGTCGACGGCGCCGAGCGGGTCGTGGGCCACGCGGGCGAGCTGCACCCCCGCGTACTGAAGGCCCTGGGCCTGCCATCGCGGGTCTCCGCGATGGAGCTGAACCTGGACGTGCTGGAGCGGGCCGGCGACGACACGCCCCAGGCGCCGAGCATCTCCACCTTCCCGGTCGCCACGCAGGACGTCGCCCTGGTCGTCGACGCGTACGTCCCCGCGGCGGACGTCGAGGGCGCGCTGCGTGAGGGCGCGGGTGAACTGCTGGAACACATCCGGCTGTTCGACGTCTACCAGAACGACGACCAGCTCGGCGAGGGCAAGAAGTCCCTCGCGTACGCGCTGCGGTTCCGTGCCGCGGACCGGACGCTGACGGTCGACGAGGCCTCGGCCGCCCGGGACGCGGCCGTCGCCCTGGCGGGCGAGCGCACGGGAGCGGTACTGCGCGGCTGACCGCCGCCGACGGGGCCACACGTCCGCCGACCGGGTACGGGCGACCGGGTACGGGCGGTGGACGCGTGGCCCCGCGGTGAGTCCGGGCGACCCGGTTCGCCCGGGCCGGCTGCCGACGGAAGCGGACCGGCCTTTCGAGGCCGGTCCGTCCGCGTTCGAGGGGCCCGCATGGGAGTCGCCCACCCGGGGGGCGGGGGACAGCGCGACCCGCCACGACCGTCCCGCAGCCCAC
>NZ_JBFADM010000028.1:0-98612 GCF_040641355.1 Streptomyces sp. NPDC020996 | reverse complement strand
TCAACACTCTTCCCCTACCCCCCGCTCTTCCGATCTGGACAACAGCGGGGCCGGCAACACCCCCCCGGGCGGCGGCGCAGCGATGGCCCCCGGGCGGGGCGGCGGGCCGATACCCCGCCGCCCGGCCCTGGGCGCCCACGTGATGCCGGGCTCATGGCCCGAGCCCACAGGAACCCATTCCACCAGCACGGAGTCAGGAAGATGACAAAACGCGCCTCGGTCTTGTCCGCGAGCCCGCCCAGGAGACGCAGTAAGTACATTCTTGCGCCGCTCGTCCTCATCGCGGCCAATGTCGTGCTCTTCGCGCTGTTCTTCGTGTGGCCGGCGGTGATCGGGCTCGTCTACTCCTTCACGAACTACACGGGCGTGGGGGCGTTCCAGTTCGTCGGACTGGACAACTACCACAACCTGTTCGGCGACTCCACCTTCTACGACGCGCTGACGCGGACGCTGCTGTACGCGGTGCTCTTCGTACCGCTGAACTTCGCGCTCGCGCTGGCCGCCGCCAGCCTGGTGGTGAGCAAGCACGCGAAGGGCACGTCGGTCGCCCGCGTCATCTTCTTCATCCCGTGGCTGCTGTCGCCCATCGTCGTGGGTGTCCTGTGGCGGTGGCTGTTCGGTGAGAACTTCGGACTGGTCAACTACGTCATCGAGAAGCTCGGTGGAAGCGCCGTACCGTGGCAGTCGAACGCGGACCTGTCCCTGCTGGTGGTGGTGATGGCGGCATCGTGGGCCTGGACGGGTTTCTCGATGCTGCTGTTCATAGCGGCGATCAAGAACGTGCCCACCTCGTACTACGAGGCGGCCTCCCTCGACGGAGCGGGCCCCTGGCGGCAGTTCGTCAGCATCACCCTGCCGAGCATCGCGCCCACCTCGTTCATCGTCATCCTGCTCAACACGATCAACGCGATGAAGGAATACCCGGTGTTCGTGGCCCTCAACAACGGCGGACCCGGAACGTCGAACAACCTGCTCGTCCAGTACATCTATGAGACCGGCTTCAAACGGGGTCAGATCGGCTACGCGAGCGCCGCGTCATTCGTGCTCATGCTCATTCTGATGGCCGTCGCGATCATCCAGCTGATCGTCAACCGGCGGGTGGAGAACCGATGACAACCACAGACATTCCACGCCCTGTCGACGCCGGTCCCGGACGGGCCGTCGCCAAGAAGCGCCCCCGCGGAGCGGCCGGCGGCGGGCTCCGGCGGGCGGTGTCCGCGACGACCCTGCTGTGGATCCTCGCATGCCTGTACGGGCTGCCGGTGCTGTGGTTCATCCTCAGCTCACTCAAACCGGCCTCGGACCTGTTCTCGTATCCGCTGACGCTGGTTCCGCACAACCCCACCCTGTCGGGTTACCTCACGGCGTGGCGCAGTGCCAACTTCTCCCAGTACTTCGTCAACACGACCCTCGTGTGCGTGATCACGACGATCCTCACGGTGGGTGTCAGCTGCTGCACCGGTTACGCGCTGGCCAAGTACGACAACAAGTGGCTCAAGGCGTTCTTCATCTGCATCCTGGCCACCACCATGCTGCCGTCCGAGGTCATGCTCGCCCCGGAGTTCCTGGTCGTCCGCAACCTCGGCCTCTACAACTCCTTCGCGGGCATCGTCCTGCCGGCCGTGCTCACCGCGACCGGATGCTTCATGTTCCGCCAGTTCTTCCTGACGGTTCCCGACGAACTCGTGGAGGCCGCGCGCATCGACGGCGCCCGCGAACTGTCGATCTTCCTGCGGATCATGGTGCCGCTGTCCCGGCCGATCATGCTGACCCTCGCCATCCTGTCCTTCCAGTGGCGGTGGAACGACTACATCTGGCCGCTGCTGATGCTCAACGACCCGAACAAGTTCACCGTGCAGATCGGCATCCAGAGCATCGTCGGCGCGCAGAACATCAACTGGTCGGTCCTGCTCGGCGCGTCGGTCATCTCCATGATCCCGCTGATCGCCATCTTCCTGGTCTTCCAGCGCTACGTCATGGGCGCCGACATCAACGCCGGACTGAAGGACTGACCGTGCCCACCCCGCTCGACCACGAGTTCGTCCGCGCGGCGGCCCGCGCCGCCGACCGGTCGGCCGTCCCGCTGACGGCCGGCCCCGACGAGGAACCCGCCGGGGCGCCCCACCGCGCCCTGGCGCGCCGGGTGAAGACGCTGGTCGCGGCCTACCGTTCCCCGGACTCGGCACTGCACGGCAGCGAGCGGGCCGTGGCCGCCGCGATGACCCACCTCCGCGCCCTGCGGGCCGCGCAGACACCCACCGGCCTCTTCGCCGGCGGCGACAACGTGCAGTCACCCCCCGACTCGGCGTTCACCGTCAACGACGTGTGCGACGCGCACGTCCTCGCCGCCGGCGCCGGGCCGGAACTGCGCGACGTCACGGCCGCGCTCGCCGAGATCGCCCGTGCCGCCACCGGCAGCCTTCTGACCGGCGGGGTGCACACCCCCAACCACCGCTGGGAGCTGTGCGCGGCGCTGGCCCGGCTGCACCGGTCCTTCCCCGACGACCGGCTGCCCGCCCGGGTCGAGGAGTGGCTCGGCGAGGGCGTCGACATCGACGCGGAGGGCCTGTACTCGGAACGCAGCGCCAACTACGCGGCCCACGTGTCCAACCCGTCGCTGCTGCTGCTGGCCGACGTTCTCGGCCGCGCCGACCTGCTGGACGCCGTCGAACGCAACCTCGCCACGACCCTGGACCTCATCAGGCCGGACGCGACGGTGGAGACCGTCCACTCGCGACGGCAGGACCAGAACCACCCGTTCCCGCTCGCGCCCTACCTGCCGCACTACCGGCTGCTCGCGATCCGCACCGGCCGGGGCGACTTCAGCCGGGCGGCGCGGCTGGCGGCCGCCGACGGCATCGACGACCCCGGCCTGCTCGCCGAGACCCTCCTCACCCCGGACCTGTGCCACGTCCTGCCGCCCCCGGCCGCGGAGCGACTCCCACGCGACCGGTACATCGCCTCCGCACGCCTGGCCGCACACGCCTCGCCCGGCGTGCACACCGTGGTGTACGGCGGCTCCGACGTGCCCGAGCACCGGCGCATCCGTTCGGGCCTCGCCTGCAATCCCACGTTCCTGCGCCTGTTCGCCGGCGGCGCCGTCCTCGACGCGGTCCGGCTCTCCCGGGGCTTCTTCGACCTCGGCCCCTTCCGCGCCGCCGACATGCACCGGCTCACCGACACCCGTTACCGGCTCACCGAAACCCTCACGGCCGCCTACTACCAGCCGCTCCCGCCGGGCCTGCGGCGGGACGACGGCGCCTACCTGATGGCTGACGAGGGGCGCTTCTCGGCCGCGATGGCCTTCCCGGACCGGCCCCGGGACGAGGTCTCGCACACGACCCGCGTGGAGGTGGACCTGAGGGAGGACGGCGCCGACCTGCGGATCGACATCAGCGGACCGCCTGTGCCCTGGGCCCTCGAACTGACCTTCCGGCCGGGCGGCGTGCCGGAGGGCGCCGTACCGATCGGCGACGGACGCTGGTGCCTGACGACCGGGCCGATGACCTACCGGGCCGGCGAGGACGAGATCCGGGCCGAGGTCCGCGTCGAGGCCGGCGAACCGCTCGCCGGGCCGGACCGCGGCGACGTCCTGCGCTACGACCCCGGCCAGGACCACACCGTGGTGGGCGGCACCGACGCGACGGCCGGGAACCGCGTCTACGTCGGCGGCCAGGGCCCGCACACACTGACCGTCGCGCTGCGCGCCCACCGGCCCGCACCCGTCGGGTGACCCCGACCCCACGCCATGGCCACATCCGGCATGAAGGGCTGATCCCCGTGCACCTCCCACACCAGCGCGCCCCGCTGCACGACCTCCCCGACACCCCCGAGGCGTACGACGCCGTCCTCGCCGACGTCACCGAGCAAGCCCTGGCCCGGCTCACCCCCGAGGGCAGCCTCGAACACCCCGACTGCACCGACGACATCGGCGACACCTCCCTCGGCGTCACCTCGCTGCTGGCGCTCGCCTGGCAGCGCACCGAGGACCCCCGCCTGCCGGACGCGGTGCGCCGCAGCCTCGCCTTCCACCTGGACCAGCGGGTCTTCACCGAGGACAACCCCGGCTACCCCAACCTCAGGGTCCGCGACTCGGGCCTCCCGTACGCCCGGTACGTCCTCCAGGCGGGCGCCCACCCCATCGGCGACTGGCCGAGCACCGTGTGGGCGCTGCTTCAGGCGGTGAACGTCCTCGACCTGGCCGACGGTCTGGTGGACGACGACCAGCGGGGCAGGCTGCTCCAGGTGGCGCGCGGCTACTGGCGCTGGCTGACCGAGGCCACCTTCTTCAACCCGCAGGAGGCCGCCAACCAGGCGATCGGCTGCGTGGTGGGCGGCCTGATGCTGGCCCGCCACCTGCCGGACGCGGAGGGCGAGCGGGTCCGCGAACGCGCCCTCGGGCTCTACGCCGACGAGATCCGCGCCCACCGCGTGCGTGACCGGGGCGCCCTGCTGCCCCCCGAGCACGGCGGCGCCTACGACAACAACTACGGTCCGATCTCCCTGTCGTTCCTCGCCCAGGCGCACCGGGTCAGCGGCGAGGAGGTCTTCGCCGCCGACGGCGACGCCCTGGCCCGCTACATCGACGCCCGGCTCACCGGCGGCGGCTTCGACAACGGCGGCCCCCGCTACAGCGAGCAGCACTCCGCCTTCGAGTCCGTCCTCGGCCTGCGCTACTTCGGCGCCCGCATCGGAGCCGACCTGGGCCGCTACCGGGGCGACACACGGTGGGGGCGGCACGCGGTGAAGCCGGACGGCGGGATCGACGGCCACTTCGCGTGGATGCTGGTCTGGCAGATCCAGGACACGACGCGCTGGCACCGTACGCCGTCGACGGCGCCGGCCCGGCACCAGCTGCGGGCCGGCACGGTCTCGGTGGCCTTCGACGACCGGATGACCCCCTCCCTGGTCGAGGCGGACGGCACGTACTGGCTGGCGGCGGCCGTGAACCGCAGGCACGGGTTCGGCCCGGTCACCGACGGGTTCCTGCTGTGCCGCCCGATGGGGGAGGTCCGAGTCCGCGACGTGCGCGCCGACGGCCTGGCGGCCAAACTGGTGACCAAGCCGGTCGTCGGCCCCGACCAGGTGCTGCGCCATATCCGCTCCCTGTACGTCACGGACGGCAGCCGCCTGTGGACGGTGGTCGCGGTGGAGCGGCTGTCCGGGGCGCCGTACCTGCTGGCCGGGCTGCCGTACGCGGCCGACGACGGCGACCGGGTGCGCCGCACGGCCGACGGGGCCGTGGCCTCGGCGGGCGCGCTGCGGCTGACCCACCCCGGAACACCGGGTCCCGACCACTTCGACGCCCGAGCCGAACTCACCCAGGAGCAGGCGGCGTTCGCCCTGGCCGCCGACCCGCGCGGCTACGGCGACCCCGACGAGGGCTGGCGGCACCTGGTCGCCTCCAGCGCGCTGGAGGCCGGGCCTGCCCCGGGCGCCCCGGAGGACCTGAGCGTGTTCGCCGTTCAGTACGGCTCACGGGAGGCGTTCGCCCCGGTCTTCGAGCGGGACGGGGACGCCCTCACCGTCCGCGCGGACGCCTTCACCGCCGTGCTCGGCCCGGTGGCGGGCGACGCCCACGCGGAACCGGAACTGACCCTGCGCGCCACCGCGTGAAACCGGGTCCCGGGAACGGCGTCCCGGGACCCCGGCTCCGCTCAGGGCCGGTCCGCCCGCCCCGGAGCCCGCACCACCAGGTCCGCCCGCTCGCGCGTCGCCGCCACCAGTTCGGCGTTGCGCTGGTCCGAGCGCTCCACCCAGGCCACGGCCGCCTCGTGGTCCTTGCCGAACTCCTCGTGCCGGGCGACCAGCCGGCGCACCCGCTCGTCCTCGTCCAGTTCGCAGAACCACACCTCGTCCAGGTGCGGCCGCACCCGCGCCCACGCGCCCGTGTCCAGCAGCAGGTAGTTGCCCTCCGTCACCACCAGCCGGGCGGTCGGCGGCACCGGGATCGCGCCCGCGACCGGCTGCTCCAGGACCCGCTCGAAGCCCGGCGCGTAGACGACGTCCGTGGTGTCGTCCCGCAGCCGCCGCAGCAGCGCCGCGTACCCGGCGGCGTCGAAGGTGTCCGGCGCGCCCTTGCGGGCACGGCGGCCGAGCCGGTCCAGCTCGGCGTCGGCGAGGTGGAAGCCGTCCATGGGGACGTGCGCCACCCACGGCCTTCCGTCGCCGTTCAGCTCGCGGACCAGGTGCTCGGCGAGCGTCGTCTTGCCCGCGCCCGGGCTGCCGGTGATGCCGAGCACCGCACGGCGGCCCGCCCGGGGCAGGGCACGGGCACGGGCGAGGAGGTCGTCGAACGTCGTCGGCACACCCCAGAGTGTGCCACCGGCGCCGCGACCCGCCCGCGGCGCGTTGTGCCGTACCGACACATACCGGACCAACCGCGTGCTTCGGCCTGTTCCGCTGCGCACATGTGGCCGGAACCACCCGCTGCACCGGCCCCGATGGGGAAAGGTGTCCGGTATGACGCAGCTCGGTCTCCCCGAAGACATCCAGGCCTGCCTCTTCGACCTCGACGGGGTCGTGACCAAGACGGCGGTGGTGCACGCGGCCGCCTGGAAGGAGACGTTCGACGCCTTCCTGCGTGAGCGGGAGGGCGAGGGCTTCCGGCCGTTCGACGCCGGCGCCGACTACGACGAGTACGTCGACGGACGCCCCCGCGCCGACGGCGTGCGCACCTTCCTCGCCTCCCGCGGCATCGAACTGCCGGAGGGCCACCCCGACGACCCGCCGGACGCGCAGACCGTCAACGGCGTCGGCAACCGCAAGAACGTCCTGCTGCTGCAGCGGATCCGCACCCAGGGCGTCGAGGCCTACGACGGCACGCTGCGCTACATCCGGGCGGCGCGGGCGCGGGGCCTGAAGACCGCCATCGTCTCCTCCAGCGCCAACACCCGCGACGTGCTGCACTCGACCGGCATCGAGGACCTCTTCGACGTCCGCGTCGACGGCGTGGTGGCCGCCGAGCGGGGGCTGCCGGGCAAGCCGCGCCCCGACACCTTCCTCGCCGCCGCCCGTGACCTCGGCGTCGAGCCGTCGCGGGCGGCCGTCTTCGAGGACGCCCTGGCCGGCATGGACGCGGGCCGCTCCGGCCGCTTCGGCTACGTCGTCGGCGTCGACCGGGTCGGGCAGAGCGAGGCACTGTACGCCCACGGCGCCGACATCGTCGTCAAGGACCTCGCCGAGCTGGGAGGGCGTGCGTGATCACCCACCGGTCGTACACCGTCGAGCCGTGGTGCGTGCGCGAGACGGAACTGCACCTGGACGTCCTGGCCCAGAGCGAGTCGGTGTTCGCCCTGTCCAACGGGCACGTCGGCTGGCGCGGCAACCTCGACGAGGGCGAACCGCACGGCCTGCCCGGCAGCTACCTCAACGGCGTCCACGAACTGCACCCGCTGCCCTACGCCGAGGCCGGGTACGGCTACCCGGAGTCCGGCCAGAGCGTCATCAACGTCACCAACGGCAAGATCCTGCGGCTGCTCGTCGACGACGAGCCGTTCGACCTGCGCTACGGGCAGGTCGTCGCGCACGAACGCGTCCTCGACCTGCGCCGGGGCGTGCTGGAGCGCACCTGCGAGTGGACCTCGCCGGCCGGGTCGACGGTCCGGGTCCGCTCGACCCGGCTGGTGTCGCTGACCCAGCGGGCCGTGGCGGCAGTCGCCTACGAGGTGGAGGCGGTCGGCGACCGCTGCCGCGTGGTGATCCAGTCCGAGCTGGTCGCCAACGAGAGCCTGCCGGAGCCGGACGGCGACCCGCGCGCGGCGCGGGCGCTGACGTCGCCGCTGGAGCCGGAGGAGCACTTCGCCTCCCGCAACAAGCTGCGCCTGGTGCACCGCACCCGGCGCAGCGGCCTGCGCGTCGCCGTCGCCGCCGACCACACCGTCACCGGCCCGCCGCGGACCGCGACCAGCGGCGAGAGCGACGCCGACGTGGCCCGGCTGACCGTCACCGCCGTGCTGGAGCCCGGCCGACGGCTGCGCGTGGAGAAGCTCGTCGCCCACGGCTGGTCCGGCGTCCGCTCGCGGCCCGCGATGAGCGGCCAGGTGGAGGCGGCCCTGGCGGCGGCCGCGCACAGCGGCTGGGACGGCCTGCTCGCCGACCAGCGGGACTACCTGGACGACTTCTGGTCGCGCGCCGACGTCGAGGTGGACGGGGACGAGGAGATCCAGCAGGCCGCACGCTTCGCCCTCTTCCACGTCCTGCAGGCCGGCGCCCGCGCCGAACGGCGCGCGATACCCGCGAAGGGCCTGACCGGATCCGGCTACGACGGCCACGCCTTCTGGGACACCGAGACCTTCGTCCTGCCCCTGCTGACCTACACCGCCCCCGACGCCGTGGCCGAGGCGCTGCGCTGGCGGCACAACACCCTCGACGCCGCCCGCGAGCGCGCCGCCCAGCTCGGCCTGGACGGCGCCGCGTTCCCCTGGCGCACCATCGAGGGCTCGGAGGGGTCGGCGTACTGGCCCGCCGGGACCGCGGCCTTCCACGTCAACGCCGACATCGCCGACGCCGTGGTGCGCTACGTCGCGGCCACCGGCGACACCGGCTTCGAGCGCGAGACGGGCGTCGAACTGCTGGTGGAGACCGCCCGCCTGTGGCGCTCGCTCGGTCACCACGACGCGCACGGCACCTTCCACATCGACGGCGTCACCGGCCCCGACGAGTACAGCGCCGTCGTCGACGACAACACCTACACCAACCTCATGGCCCGGGCGAACCTGCTCGCGGCCGCCGACGCGGTCGAACGCCATCCGCAGCAGGCCGCCCGGCTCGGCGTCGACGAGGAGGAGTCCGCCGCCTGGCGGGACGCGGCCGAAGCCGTGCACCTGCCCTACAACGCCGATCTGGGCGTGCACGAACAGCATGCGGGCTTCACCCGCTACCAGCGCTGGGACTTCGAGAACACGGCCCCCGGGCAGTACCCGCTGATGCTGCACTTCCCCTACTTCGACCTGTACCGCAAGCAGGTCGTCAAACAGGCCGACCTCGTCCTGGCGATGTACCTGTGCGGCAGCCACTTCGACGACGAGCAGGTGGCCCGCAACTTCGCCTACTACGAGCCGCTGACCGTCCGCGACTCCTCACTGTCGGCCTGCGTCCAGGCCGTGATCGCCGCGCAGGCGGGCCATCTGCGGCTCGCCTACGACTACACGGTCGAGGCTGCGCTGATGGACCTGGCGGACCTGGAGCACAACACCCGCGACGGACTGCACATCGCCTCGCTGGCGGGCACCTGGACGGCCCTGGTGGCGGGCTTCGGCGGCCTGCGCCGCGACGGCGACAGCCTCGCGTTCGCGCCCCGGCTGCCCGAGAGGTTCAGCCGCCTCGCCTTCCACGTCCAGCTTCTCGGCAGCCGGCTGCGCGTGGAGATCGGCCCGGACAAGGCCGCGTACACGCTGCTGTCCGGCCCGTCCGTGTCGATCCGTCACCACGGCACACGGGTCAGGGTCAACGGCGACGGCCCGGCCGTGTGCCCGATGCCGCCGACGCCGGTGCGCCCGGCCCCCGCGCAGCCCCCGCACCGCGGACCGGGCGGGCGCTGACCCCGCGCCCGGATCCCGATACCGGGGAGGGCCGCGCCACCGGTGTGCGGCGCGGCCATCCCGGACCGTCGGTCAGGTGCGCAGCTTGGCCTCTTTGCGGAACTTGGCGAACTGCTGGTCCGGGTCGCCCGTGTACGACCAGGGGGTCCGTGTGGCACGCCGGCCGAGCATCCGCAGCAGAGCCGCCGAGATGTCCTGCACGCCCGCATGGCAGGCCGCGTGCGCCAGGTGGTTGAGGTCGCGCAGCTCGCCGGGCGCGATGGCCTCGTCGTCCCGGACCGACATCCAGCACTGCCAGGTGCGGCGCACGGCGCTGACCGCGCCCTCGTGGCTCCAGTGCTGTGCGTGGCCGACGGCGGACTGACCGCCGTCGACCGCGTCGAGGAGGTGGCGGTACTCCTCGACCCGCGCGTACTGCACCAGCACCGGCAGCGGGCAGCCGGGCGGCGCGACGCCCGCCGCGTCGTGGGCGAAGTCGTACATCAGACCGTGCGAACCGTGCCAGCGCGCCGAGTAGTAGTGCAGGACCTGCAGGTGGCCCTCCACGCTGTACGGGTCGCGCGCGTGCAACTCGTCCCACCAGCGCGCCAGCTCCTGCCGCCGCACCCCCGCCGGGTACAGCCGTGCCACGGAGATCAGGGAGACCCAGGGGGTGGGGTCGTCCGGCCAGGCCTCGGCGGCCTGCAGACAGGCCATCACCGCGGTGTCGATGCGCTGCTGGTCGATCGGCACGCCCCGGCCCGCGGCGATGGCCAGGTTGAACGCCCGCGCGGTCTCCGTCGCCGCCCGCAGCACCAGCGCGTCGGCGTTGCGGGGTTCGGCGGCCAGCCACGTCTCCACCGTCGAGTTCCCGGCGCAGGACTGTGCGAGCAGGCGGATCCGGTGACCCCGGGCCAGCCAGTCCGGTCCGGTGGCCCGCAGCAGCTCCCGCAGGCCCTGCCAGCGGCCGATGACGATGTCCTGACGGCTGGAGGTGAGGGAGGCGTCGCCGCAGTCGGGGTCGTAGTGGGGGGTGAAGCGTTCGCGCGCCATCTGGGTCTCCCTCAGAAGTCGGTGGGAAGACCTTCGTGGGCCCGGGTGCCCGCGGGCGCGTAGGCGTCGGGTACGACGTAGTCCGCTTCCACGGTGCGGGAGGCGTCCAGGCGGGCGGGCCGGTAGTAGTCGCTGCCCCGGCGCCAGTACCACAGCATCGGCACCAGGCCGGCGGCGAGTCCGCCGATGCCGATCCCGATGGCCGCGGTGCTCAGGTCGCCCAGCGACTCGACGAAGACCCAGAACATGAACCCGGCGCCGAACAGCGGCCACAGTCCGCCCAGCAGGAAGTTGGCCGGGGACTTGAGTAGCATCCTGCGGTACGCGACGACCACCGCGAGACCGGCCAGTCCGTAGTACACGGCGATCTGCAGGCCGATCGCCGAGATGGCGTCGGAGAGGATGTCGCCCACCGTGCCCAGGGCGTTGGAGGCCACCATCATCACCAGTGCCACCGCGCCGACCACCGTGATGGCCACCCAGGGGGTGTTCCAGGTGCGGTGCACCTTGCCCAGCGCGGACGGCATCGTGCGGTCGCGGCCCATCGCGAACAGCGAACGCGTGACCTGGATCAGCGTGGTCTCCAGGGTGGCGATGGTGGACAGCATCACCGACACGAGCAGCAGCTTGCCGCCCCAGCCCGGCCAGAGCTCCTCGCCGAGCACCGTCAGCACGTTGGCGTCGTTCTCCTCGATCTGCCGGGAGCTGAGGATGACGTTCACCGCGATGGTGAACACCTCGAAGAGCAGGAAGACGATGCCCACGCCGATCAGTCCCGCAAGGCCCGTGGTACGGCGGCTGTTGCGGGTCTCCTCGCTCAGGTTGCTGGTGACGTCCCAGCCCCAGTAGTAGAAGGCGGCGATGAGGGCGCCCGAGGCGAAACCGGTCATTCCGTCGAAGTGGGAGAAGCCCAGCCACGACCAGTCGAAGGGCCGCGCGTTGTCCGTGTGGAAGAGGGCGAGCACCGCGAACAGGCCCAGGATGGCGAGCTCGACACCGGACATGATCAGCTGTGCGCGGGCGGTGAGCCGGGCACCGCCGAGCACCACCAGCAGCATGACCAGGAACCACCCGGCGCCGACCGCCGTCGACAGCGCGGTGTTCCCGGCGAGATCGTCGTCGAACAGGGCCAGGGTCATCGAGCCGGCGGGCAGCGAGCCCGCCACCATGAAGATGGTGGTCGAGATCACCAGCGCCCAGCCGCTGATGAAGCCCAGGAACGGGTGGAGCGTGCGCCCCACCCACGAGTAACTGGCGCCCGCGTTCACGTCGATGCGGCTGAGGTAGCTGAAGGCCAGCGCGATGCCCAGCATGGGTATCGCGCAGTACAGCAGAGCCGCCGGGCTGGCCAGCCCTACCGCGCCGACGAGGACCGCGGTGGTCGCGGTCAGCGAGTACGCCGGGGCGCTGCCCGCGACGGCCATCACCACGGTGTCGAACGTGCCGAGGGCGTTGGCCTGGAGCCCTCTGCCCCTGTTGTTGCTCATCGTTGCGCTGCTTTCCGTCGTGCACGTCGCGAAGACGACCTGACCCCGACGTCGTCGGTGGGGTGGGGGGTACGCACTCCACGCACTCCTGACCCGTGAGGGTCGCCCTCGGGCCAAAAGCGGCGAAATGGCGTGGTGGATCCCGCCCGGTCGGTGCGTCGCCGGGCGATCACAGCGTGTGTGCGAGTGATGATAGCCCTCCTCGTCCCTCTGGCAACGCCCACCTCCTGAGTCACTCGGGGACGGGCGGGGTTGGACGGCGCGCTTCGGGAAACGCGGATCGGGACACCCGACGGATCCGATCAGGCGCAGTGCGCGAAGGAGACCACCATGAGCAGCGAGGAGACCGCCCCCGCGCCGATGGGCGACGACGCCTACCAGCCGACCGGGACCAACGAGGAGCAGGCGGACGCCGCGCCGCTCGACCTGCAGGACGCCGTCGACGAGCGGACCTACGACGACACCCTCGACGAGGGCTGGTCGCCGCCCGAGAGGCCGCTGGGCGTCACCAAGTACGGCACCACGGCGGCGGAGCAGCACGCGGGCGAGAGCCTCGACCAGCGGCTCGCCCAGGAGGTGCCGGACACCGGTGTGCCCGCCGGGGACGACGTCGGGGACCTGCCCGGGGGCGAGGGGGAGCCGACCGACCCGGAGGCGGGCGGCGACCGCGCCGGGCGTCTGGTCGCGCCGGACGAGGGAGCCCATGCGAACACCACGAAGGAGGAGGTCGCCTCCGACGTGGGCGTCGACGGCGGAGCCGCCGGCGCCGAGGAGGCCGCCGTCCACGTCGTCGACGACACGGCGTTGCCCGGCGCCGAGCGGGGCCGCTGACGCCGGGTTCCCCTGCGGGTCCTGAGTCCTTTCCCGCGGTCCCGTCCCGGTCGCTGAGTTTCCTTCAGCGGTCCGCTCCGGTCCCTGAGCCACCTCTCGCGGCCCCCCGGTCCCTCAGCCGCTTCCCTCAGTCTCCGAGGCGGTCGATGTGCCGCAGCTTGTTCGTGGCGTCCAGGGCGGCGACCTTGTAGGACTCCGCCAGCGTCGGGTAGTTGAAGACCGCGTCGACCAGGTAGTCGACGGTGCCGCCGCAGCCCATCACGGACTGCCCGATGTGGATCAGCTCGGTGGCCCCGGCGCCGAAGCAGTGCACGCCGAGCAGGGTGCGGTCCTCGGGTGAGACGAGCAGTTTCAGCATGCCGTGCGAGTCGCCGATGATCTGCCCGCGGGCCAGTTCCCGGTAGCGGGAGACACCCACCTCGAACGGCACCCGCTCCTCGGTGAGCCGGTCCTCGGTCCGGCCGACGAAGCTGATCTCCGGGATGGTGTAGATGCCGATCGGCTGCAGTTGGTGCATCCGCCCGGCCGGCTCCCCGCACGCGTGGTGGGCCGCGGCCCGGCCCTGCTCCATCGCGGTCGCGGCCAGCGCGGGGAAGCCGATGACGTCGCCGACGGCGTAGATGTGCGGAACGGCGGTGCGGTAGTGCTCGTCGACCGCGATCCGGCCGCGCGCGTCCGCCGTCAGGCCCGCCCTGCCGAGGTCGAGCTCGTCGGTCAGGCCCTGCCGGCCGGCCGAGTACATCACCGCGTCGGCCGGGATCTTCTTGCCGCTCTCCAGGACGGTGAGCGTGCCCCGCGAATGGCGTTCCACCGCGGCGACCGTCTCCCCGAAGCGGAACGTCACCGCCAGGTCCCTGAGATGGTACTTGAGCGACTCGACGATCTCGAGGTCGCACATGTCGAGCATGCCCGCGCGCTTCTCCACCACCGTCACCCTGCTGCCGAGCGCCGCGAACATGGAGGCGTACTCCATGCCGATGACGCCGGCGCCGACGATGACCATGGAGCGCGGCACGTGTTCGAGGGTGAGAACGTTGTCGGAGTCCATGATCGTGCGCCCGTCGAACTCCACGCTGTCGGGGCGGGCCGGCCGGGTGCCGGTGGCGATGACGATGTGCTCGGCGCTGATCAGCCGTTCGTCGCCGTTCACCTCGCGCAGCGCCACGGTGTGCGGGTCGGCGAAGCGGCCGGTGCCGGCGAAGAGGGCGACGTGGTTGCGGGAGAGCTGGCTGCGGATGACGTCGACCTCGCGTCCGACCACGTGCTGGGTGCGCGCGATCAGGTCGGCGACGGTGATGTCCTCCTTCAGCCGGTAGCTCTGCCCGTACAGATCCCGCTGGGTCAGGCCGGTGAGGTAGAGCACCGCCTCGCGCAGCGTCTTGGAGGGGATGGTGCCGGTGTGGATGGAGACCCCGCCGACCATGTCGGGGCGGTCGACGACGGCGACCCGGCGGCCGAGCTTGGCCGCGGCGATGGCGGCCTTCTGGCCGCCCGGGCCGGATCCTATGACGAGCATGTCGAAGTCGGGCACCTCAGGAGTCTGGCAGCCCCCAGGCACCCTCCGGAAGGGCGGACGGGCACCGAACCGGCGCCGCCCGCCACCGGCGCTCCGCGCCGCGTCACGCCCGTGGGCCCTGCGCTTCCCACGCCGGACCCGCGGGCGGGTGGGCGGGTGGGCGGACGCTGGTTACGGCAGCAGTTTGTCGAGGGCCGCGGGGCCCTCCGCGTCCAGCTTGCGCTGGGCCCACGCGAGGTTGCGCGGGTTGAGGTCCCTGCCCGCGGCAAGGACGACGTCCTCCGCCGACACATCGGTGCCGGTGCGGGCGTGAAGCAGGTCGTCCGGGGTGACGCCGTCCTCGGACGGCCCGGACGCTTCGGGCTGTGACGTCGACATGATCTCTGCTCCTCGAGTCCGGATCACTTCTTCGGGCCCGGTGCGGTCATCGGGTCCGCTACCACCATTGAACCCCCTTTGCCCACCCTGCATCCGGTACGGGCGTCGCTCAAGAGGCCCGGGGGCCCCGAAGGACGCCGGGTGAGGACTTGGGGCCGCTCGGCCCAGCCGTGCGGCCCCGGACAGCAGCGAGTACGTCCCGAGCGCGGCCGGAGAGCGCCGGTCGCGCGGAAATCCGCTGGACGCGGGGGAGCGGTGCTCCGTACTGTCGGGGGTCACGCCCAGGACCGGACGAAAGGAGGCGAGTGCCGTGCAGTCCACCCTCACCCAGCGCTCCCTCGCGGACGTCCCCGCGTGCATGGCCTGACCCGGCCGGGAGCGCTCCACGCAGCACGCATCCCGGAGGATCCCGTGACCGGACTGGTCATCCGTACGCTCGACGAGAACGACGCTCCGCTCTTCGACGCCCACCCGGACCCGCTCGGCGCCCGCGAGGCGCACCGGCTGACACGTCACCGCCCCGACTGGAAGCGCGTCGCCCTGCGCGACGGCACCGTCGTCGCCCGCGGCGCATGGTGGGGCGGCCCCGAGGACACGCGGCCGGTCAACATCAACTGGTTCGACGTCGCCGAGGGCGAGGAGGAGGCGGGGGCACGGCTCCTGCGCACCGCGCCCTGGCACGTCGACGACCTGGAACTGACGCTGCCCGCCCACTGGCGGGACGTACCGGCCCTGCGGACCGCCGCCGAGACGCGCTTCAGGGCCGCGCGCGCGGCCGGCTACGAGCTGCTGGCCGAGCGCTTCCTGTACCGCTGGACGCCGGAGTGCGGGCTGCCCGAGCGGCCGGGGCGGCTGCGGTTCGCGGCCGAGCCGGACGACGCGGTCTTCCTCGACGCGCTGCGCCGCATCCACTCGGCCACCCTCGACGCCCACGCCCTCAGGGCCGTCGCGCTCGGCGGCGTCGACCGGGCGGCGCGGGAGGAGCTCGACTTCTTCCACTGGCTGCCGTCACCCCGGCACTGGTGGCAGGTGGCGCGCACCCCCCGGGGAGACCCGGTCGGCATCCACATCCCCGCCCACAACCCCTCGGGCCCCTGCGTCGCCTTCATCGGGGTCCTGCCGGAACAGCGCGGACACGGCTACGCCTACGACCTTCTCGTGGAGTGCACCCGCTTCCTCGTGGAACAGGGCGCCGAGTTCGTCGCCGCGGCCACGGACCGGGCGAACACCCCCATGGCCGCCCACTTCGCCAGAGCGGGCTGTCCGGTCGTGCGGGAACGGGTCAACTTCCATCCCGCCGAGGCGGCTCTCGCCGGGTGACCGTCCTGCGCCCCGTGACAGCCCCGCGCGGGGTGGCGGAGCCCGTGCCGGGAGCGGTCCCCGTGCCCGGGTGGTACCTGCCGGGTGGCGGCTCCGCGCTCGGTGGCGTTCCTTGTGGGGTGGCGGCTCTGCGCTCGGTGGCGGTCTCTGCGGGGTGGCAGCCCTCGTGCCTGGTGGCGGTGTCTGCGCCGGGTGGCGGCTCTGCGCTCGGTGGTGGTTCCTGCGGGGTGGCAGCCCTCGTGCCTGGTGGCGGTGTCTGCGCCGGGTGGCGGAGCCCGTGCCGGGAGCGGTCCCCCGTGCCCGGGGTGGTACCTGCCGGGTGGCGGCTCCGCGCTCGGTGGCGGTCCCTGCGGGTGGTGGTCTCCGATGGGTGACGGCACCTGTGCCCCGCCCCGTAGCGGCCCCGCCGGGTGGTGGTCCCCGCCCGGTGTTGCTCCCCCTGGTGGGGTCCCTGCCGGGCGGTGGCCCCCTGGTGGGGTCCTTGCCGGGCGGTGGAGGCCGGGGGACGGGGCCCGGTCAGTCGTGGAGGGCCGACCGCCGCAGTACGTCCTCGGCCTCGGTGAGGATCTCCGTGACCCGCAGCCCGAACGCGGCGTCGCAGGGGTGCGGCCGCCCCGTGCGGGCAGCCGCGCACAGCGCGTCCGCGGCCCGTGTCAGCGACTCGACCACCGAGTGCGGGCTGTGCGGCAGCAGCGTCACCCCCGACTCGCCGCGCAGTTCGACGGCGGACCCCGCCGCCGCGGGCGGCGCCGTCAGGCTCAGGGCCAGTGTGCTGGACGCGCCCGAGGCGTGTTCCAGCACCACGTGGACGGTGTCCCCGGGACCGGGCGCCGCGGCCGACACCCTCCGTACGTCACCGAGCACCGGGAGCACGACGGACAGCGCGTGCGGGCCGACGTCCCACAGCGCGCCCTTCTCCCGCCGCCACGGCGAGGCCGCGAACGGGCTGTCGGTCGTGAAGACCGCGCCGAGCCACTGCGCCCGCGCGGTGAACCAGCCGCCGCGCTCGGCCTGTTCGGCGATCCATGCCTCCGGCTCCGGCTGGAAGCGGGTGGTGAAGAAGACGACCGAGGCCGTACCGGCCTCCCGCACGGCCTCGACGACCGCCCGGGCCTGATCGGCCGTCGTCGCCAGCGGCTTGTCCAGCAGCAGGTGGCAGCCGGCGCGGGCGGCCCGCACGGCCAGTTCCGCCTGCACGGCCGGGGGCAGCGCGACGGCCACCGCGTCCACCTCGGCGAGCAGGGCGTCCACGTCGTCGTAGGCGCGGGTGCGGTGACGGTCGGCCAGTTCCTTCGCGGCCTGCGGACGACGGCCCCACACGCCGACGAACTCCAGTTCCGGGTGCGTGGTGAGAGCGGGCGCGTGCGCCGTCTTCGCCCAGGGGCCGGTGCCGAGCAGTCCGATCCGCATTCCGTCGCCTCTCCACGTCGTCATGTCGTCACGTCGTCACGTCTTCACGTCTTCACTTCTTCACGTGTCCACGTGTCCACATCGCCAAGTCGTCATGTTCGCCGGGCCTTCCGGAGACCGGCCCGCACGACCCGTCCGCGATCGAGCTTCGCACACGCGTCCGCCCCGCGGGCAGCCCGCGAGCCGGAAGCGACGCGCGGCGAACCGCCGGGAAGCGCGAAGAAGGCCGCCCCGGTCCGGCAGGACCGGGGCGGCCGGGTGTCCGGGACCGCGCCCGCGGTGACCGGCGGGGCCGGCCGCGGCGGCCCGCTCAGGCCGCCCGGCGGTCCGTGGTGGCGGACTCGCCGACGAACGGCGCGACGTCGGCGCCGGCATGGGCCGCGTCACGGCTCGAGACCAGACGCAGATGCCTGCGCCGCCCGGCGTGCCGGCGGCGGGCCGGTGCCGGGTCGAGCAGGCGGTCCTCCAGACGGTCCATCAGCACGAGCATCCCGCACAGCGAGGGCAACAGCAGTACAGCGACGAATATCACGACGACAACCCCTTGGACCGGTGACGCAATCCGGGTGCTCGTATGCGCGCGGCTCATGGGCGGACCGCCTGTCAAGAATTGGTGATGATTCCGTGTCGATGTGTTCGTCGAGCTTGCCTCCACCGTCCTCTTGGATTCCAACGACCGCTCGTGGCAAGCCAATTGGGGCTCGTATGGCACGACAGGGCGGCGCCGGCCCCGACTCCGGCCCGTTCCGGAACCCGGCCCGGCCCCCATTCAGTGCCCGGGCTGCTGAATGCGTTCTCTTTCCTCTATTGGACCTTGGGCCGTCGGGCGGGTCAGGCTGGAGGGCGTGCTCCGATGCGCCGCGGTCGAACCACGGCGTGCCGGAGGCCCATCCGTCCGCGACAGCCCGAAGAGGTCACGAGCTCATGCACACCCGCCGCATCGGTGACGTCGAGGTCAGCGCGATCGGCCTGGGCGCGATGCCCATGTCGATCGAGGGGCGGCCGGACGAGGCGCGCTCCCTCGCCACCCTGCATGCCGCCCTCGACGTCGGCGTGACGCTGATCGACACCGCGGACGCCTACCACCGGGACGCCCACGAGGTCGGTCACAACGAGACCCTGATCGCCAAGGCCCTCGCCTCCCACGAGCGGGGCGAGGACGTCCTGGTCGCCACCAAGGGCGGCCATCTGCGCCCCGGCGACGGCAGCTGGACCGTCGACGGCAGCCCCCGCCACCTCAAGGAGGCCTGCGAGGCGTCCCTGCGCAGGCTGGGCGTCGAGGCCATCGGGCTCTACCAGTTCCACCGCCCCGACCCGCGCGTGCCGTACGCCGACTCCGTGGGCGCGCTGCGCGACCTGCTGGACGAGGGCAAGATCCGCATGGCGGGCATCTCCAACGCGAACCCCGACCAGATCCGGCAGGCCCGTGAGATCCTCGGCGGCCGGCTGGTGTCCGTGCAGAACCAGTTCTCCCCGGCCTTCCGCTCCAGCGAGCCGGAACTGCGGCTGTGCGACGAACTCGGCATCGCGTTCCTGCCCTGGAGCCCGCTCGGCGGCATCTCCCGGGCCCGCGAACTGGGTTCCGCCTACGCGTCGTTCGCCCGGATCGCCGAGGCCCACGGCGTGAGCCCGCAGCGGGTGTGCCTGGCCTGGATGCTCGCCAAGTCGCCGGTCGTCGTCCCGATCCCCGGATCGAGCCGCCCGGAGACGATCCGAGACTCCGTCGCCGCCGCCGACCTCGTCCTGAACGCCGGCGAACTCGCCGAACTCGACGCCGTCTGACGCTGCCTCGCGCGCACAGGCGTAGCTCCCCGCGACATGGGGAGAAAGCGCTTGCCGCCACAGGTCACCGGGGAGGAAACCGCCGATGGCATCGCCGTTGGAAAGACCGCTCGACCACCGCTACCGGGACGAACACCCGCTCCGCACGCTCGCCTACCTGCTGCGCGCCGACCGTCGCCGCCTCGTCGCCGCGGTCGGCGTCTTCACCGTCAAGCACAGCCCCGTCTGGCTGCTGCCGCTGATCACCGCGTCCATCGTCGACACCGTCGTACAGCACCAGCCGATCAGCAGGCTCTGGCTGAGCACCGGCGTCATCATGTTCATCCTGCTGGTCAACTACCCCCTGCACCTGCTGTACGTGCGGCTGCTGTACGGCAGCGTCCGGCGGATGGGAACCGCCCTGCGCTCCGCGCTGTGCACCCGGATGCAGCAGCTCTCGATCGGCTACCACTCGCGCGTCAGCGCAGGCGTGCTGCAGGCCAAGGTGGTCCGCGACGTCGAGACGGTCGAGCAGATGGTGCAGCAGACCGCGGAGACCGGGCTCGGCGCGATCACCGTGCTCACCGGCGGACTCGTCATCATCGGGGTGCGCACACCGGAGTTCCTCCCCGTCTTCCTCGTCGTCGTGCCCGCCGCCGCGCTCGTCGTGGCCCGTCTCAGGGCCCGGCTGCGCGCCCACAACGAGCACTTCCGCCACGAGGTCGAGACCCTGTCCTCGCGGGTGACCGAGATGACCCGGCTCATCCCGGTCACCCGCGCCCACGGCCTGGAGGGCAAGGCGCTGCGCCGCATGGACGGCACCCTGCACCGGCTGCTGACCTCCGGCATGCGGCTCGACCTCGTCAACGGCCGCTTCGGCTCGCTGGCCTGGGTGGTCCTCAACGTGGTCGGCGTCATGGTCCTGGCCGGCGCCGCCCTGGTGTCGTACTACGGCGTCTGGGGTGTCACGCCCGGCGACGTCGTGATGCTCAGCGCCTTCCTGACCACGCTCACCAACTCGACGACGACGCTGGCCGGCCTGGCCCCGGTCGTCACCAAGGGTCTGGAGTCGGTCCGTTCCGTGGGCGAGGTGCTGCAGGCGCCCGAACTCGAGGACAACGAGGGCAAGTCGGAACTCACCTCGCTGCGCGGCGCCGTCACCTTCGACGACGTCGGCTACGCCTACGGCGACGACGGGCGCTACGCCGTACGGGACTTCAGCCTCACCGTCGCGCCCGGCGAGACGATCGCGCTGGTCGGCGCGTCCGGCGCGGGCAAGTCCACGGTGCTCAACCTCGTCATCGGGTTCATCCGTCCGACGTCGGGCCGGCTGCTGCTGGACGGCACCGACATGAACACCCTCGACCTGCGCACCTACCGCAGGTTCGTCTCGGTGGTGCCGCAGGAGTCGATCCTCTTCGACGGCACGATCCGCGAGAACGTCGCCTACGGCATGGACGACGCCGACGAGGAGAAGGTGCGCGCCGCCCTGCGCGACGCGAACGCGCTGGAGTTCGTCGACCGGCTTCCGCAGGGCCTCGACACCCTCGTCGGTGAGCGCGGCGCCCGCCTGTCCGGCGGTCAGCGCCAGCGCCTGGCCATCGCCCGCGCCCTGATCAGGGACCCCAGGGTGCTGATCCTGGACGAGGCGACCTCGGCACTGGACACGCGTTCCGAAGCCCTGGTGCAGCAGGCGCTGGCCCGGCTGCTGCACGGGCGGACCACCTTCGTGGTGGCGCACCGGCTGTCCACGGTGCGCGGCGCGGACCGGATCGTGGTGATGGGCGACGGCCGGATCCTGGAGACCGGCACGCACGAGGAACTCCTGCGACGCGGTGGCGCCTACACGGCCCTGCACGGCGGACAGGTCGCCTGACGGGCGGACGGGCGGCCGCCCGCCCGTCAGGCGGCGCTGCTGCGCGGCACGCGGTGCCGGCACGTCGTGTCGTGGTCGGAGCCGAGGCTCGTCCACCAGCGTTCGCAGCACGCGGCGTCCAGCTCCTCGCGGACGATCGCGTCGGCGCCGGGACCGCCGGGACCGCTGGAGCCGCCGGGACCGCTGGAGCCGTAGGGGCCTCCCGGGCCGCCGGGCCGGGAGGGTTCGGCGGTCGCCCGGCACAGGTCGGTGACGACCGACTCGCGGACGACCCCGATCAGCGGGACGAGACTGGCGGCGGCGAACAGGAATCCGGCCCACAGCGGGCCGTGGCGGAACTCGAGGAGCGTGGTCCAGGCGAGCCCGCCGCTGGTGGCGAGGTAGAGGGCGCTGAGGAGGCGGCCTGAGCGGTTCATGGTCGGTCACCGTTCGTGCTCGGAGGATTGCCTTCTGCTCAACGCGCCAGGACGCGAGGGGAATCGGGTCGGAGGTGACATCGCGTCAATCGTGGCACTCGGTGCCAGGGGGACGCATGGTCCGGCCGTGTCCGGGAACACGAGCCGCAGACCAAGAAAGGGGCGCCCGTGCTCGTTCCGGATCCGAAGGCCGTCAGAACACTGCTCACCAGATACGCCACGCTGCGCATCGCGCAGGCGGAGCGGGAGAGCCCCGAGATCGCACGCGAGGTGCGCGTCGTGGGCGACCGGCTGTGCGCGATCACGGGCGCCGCGGACCTGGACGAGGCGATAGCCAGGGCCGACGCCCTGCTGCTCGCCTCCCGTCGGGCCGGCCGCGCGGACTGCGGGCTGCCGCTCGCCGTGTGAGGCGCGGGCGCCCTATTGCGCGCACGGAGCCGGAGCCGGCACGGGCTCCTTCCTGGCCCCGTCCGGGTGCCGCACGCCGTCCGCCGGGTCCGCTCCGGCGTCGGGCCGGGCCGTGCCCGCCCGCGGCTTCCCCGCGGATTGGCCGCCGCCTCGGCGACGGGTGGCCCGGGCGGCGGACGACTTGTGGCGTCCGTCACCCTGACCGCCGTGGCCGCCGGCATCCTGGTCGCCCGAGCCCTGCCCCGCCGGCACGCACTCCTCGGCCGACTCGGTGACGGGCAGTCGGCGGAGCGGGCGGACGCCGTGCAACTCGCCCCCTTCACGGGTGCGTTAGGCCTGCTCCGGGTCACCGTCACGGTGCCGGTGATCGTCCGGCCCGGCTCGACGGCCGGCGTGCGACGGACCCCGCGGCCCGGCCGCGCTCCCGAGCGGACGTCACCTCCTCCCGCCGAATCCGCCCTCCGACGTGGCCGCGGCGCCTAGACTCGGCACTCGTGCCCATGTGCGTGGGCAGCACTACGAAAGGCGCGTTGACGGGTGTTCCAGGAGTCCCCCATCTACGACAGACTCATCGCCGAGCGCGGCGACGTCCCCGCACAGACCCGCCGCGAGGCCGAACGGGTGAACCGGGAGCTGGAGTACGTCATGCGGCCCCTGCGGTCCTCCGCTTCCTTCGCGCCGGCCGATCGCCAGGCCGCCCCGGGGGCCGGCTGGCAGCGCACGGCCCTGCTGCCCGGCTCGCTGCCGCACTGACCGGCGCTCAGCACACCGTCCGGCTGGAGTCGTCTTGGCGGGTGTCCGGCCGCGGACCGGGTCGCGCCAGCCACTCGGCGATGGTCCGGGCGATCGGCTGGCCCGTCTCCACCTCGACGAAGCCGAACTGCCCCGACTGGTTGCACTCGAGGAACCACCAGGTGCCGTCGGCGTCCTCGGCGAAGTCGAAGGCGCCGTAGGACAATTGGGCCTCACGGACGTAACGGCGGACCGCGTCGGCGACCCGCGGCGGGACGTCGACCGCGCGCCACGGCACGTCGCCCGAGGCGAAGCGGACGTCGACCTCGTCGGGATCGGCGTCCTCGGCGACGGCCTTGCGGGCCGCCAGCATCCGCTCGCCCACCACGGTCAGGCGGACGTCGGCCCGCTTGGCGACCCGGCGCTGCAGCAGAGTGGGCCCGTAGGCGACCGCGGAGAAGTCCGTGTCCGGTGCGACCCGGCTGGTCGGCACCGCCCGCGGCGGATCCTGCGGATGCGCCCCGGAGACCGGTTTGACCACCAGGTCCGGGAAGCGCTCGGCGAAATCCCGGGCGGCCTGCGGGAACGTCGTGATCAACGTGGCGGGGACGGGCAGCCCGCAGCGCTGGGCGAGGCGCAGCTGCCATGGTTTGTGCCGGGCCCGGCGGGCCGCGTCGGGATGGTTCATCCAACGGGCCCCCGAGCCGCGGAGCATGCCGTAGAGGGCCTGGGAGGACTCCTCCGTCAGCCATGCGGACGGTGCGGCGGCCCGCGCTGCCGCCGCACCGGGTCTGCGGACCCACACGGACCGCAGACCGTCGATGCTCACCAGGCGTCCCGCGGACTGCAGATGGCCGCGGAAGGCCCCGTGCACGTACTCGGCCGACAGGGCCACGCCGGCGGTCAGGTCGGCGGGGTCGAGCCGGACCACCGGAGCACCGGACGAGTTGAGGTGCACGACGACCATGTCGGCCGTCACGTCCTCTTCGGAGGTCAGGATCAGCACCGTCATCGTCGGTGGGTCCGTGTTCAGTCGTCGAAGTGAGTCTTGGAACCCGCTGTGGACGTCGTGGTGCCGAGTTCCCTCAGCAGCGCGAGGTCGCGCGCGGCGACCCGGCCGTCGAAAAGCACGTTCAACTGCAGCCCGGAGTCGTAGACGTACGGGGTGGTGGCTTCCAACTCCACCGCTGGACGTGCGTAGTTGAGCGTGAACGGTTGCATCGTCTCTCCCTCGTCGGTGCTGCGCCGATCAGACGGTCCCCCTCATCGTGGCTCCGTCTGGTCCGCCGACTGCCTTGCCCTTCCAGTCACTTATACGAATCGAACTTGTGATTGGTTGCCTTACTCTGCGTAGTCAAAGGGACGATTCGTGACCATTCGCCCGGCCGACGCCGCCGCGCAAAGTGCGCAGCGCGAGCAGGAGGACGGCGATGTCATCCAGGTAGACCGGGTCGGGCAGCAGGTCGGTCGGCAGCACGAAATAGAGCACGGCACCCCAGAAAACCCAACGTGGGCCGGTCGGAAGCCCCGCGCGCCGCAGGCTGCGCCGGGTCCGTACCAGCCGCACCAGAAGCACCACGGCGAACCCGAGCACGACGGCCGCCAGGACCGCCGCGACGGTGATCATCATTGTGGTGGATCTCACGGGACCTTCCTCCATCCGGCGTGCCGCCCGGCGCGCCCACTTCACGGATTCCCGCATCCGGCGCGCATACGTACCTGACCACCTGTGAGGATCCGGTCACGGTCGGGCTCGGCTGACCGCGCGGCTACGGCTCCGCTACGGTTCCGCCGTTCTCGACGGGGCGTCACCGTCGTCGTCGCGCCCGCCGTCCGGCGTGTCCGACGCGGGACGCGGCACCCTGGCGGCGGTGACCTTCAGTCGTTCGAACGTCCGGGTCAGCTGCCGCAACGGGGACCGGGCCGGCGCGGTGGACGGGTCCGGCCGCGCGGGGAGGTCGCCCGCCGACTCCCGGTAGACGGCCAGGGCCTCGTGGGCGCGCTCAGCGGCCTCCCGGTACAGGTCCCGGGACTTGGTCATGGCCTCCAGCGCCTCGGCGTACATGGCGACGAGCTTGCGCTGGTGGACGAGTTCCTCTTCCGGGGTGCGCAGGTGCCAGTCCTCCCGCAACGCCGTCAGGGCCTCCTCGCCGCCCTGGGGCAGCGGCGGGGGCAGCGCGGCGAACCGGGTCAGGGCGTCGATGAGTTCGGTGGGCCGCGAGCCGTCCAGGAAGACGGTGCGCACGGCGAAGTCCCCGGCGTCGAACCCGTCCGGGGCCGGGAACGGCGGCAGCAGGACCGCCCCGCCGCGCGGCACCTCGACGTGGAACTCACGCAGGGCCCAGTTGACCACGCGCAGTTGCTCCGGCGCGGCGCGGTGCTCCAGCACGCGCTGGCGCAGGCTCGGCGGCAGCAGCGGGGCGAGCGGTCGCCGGCCGTGTTCGTCGGGGGTCATCGCCTCGTGGACGACGACGTCGATGCTCCAGCCGTCGCGCACGGAGGCGCGCAGCAGGCGCCGGATGTCCTTGTCGTCCGGGGGGAGGCGGTTGACCCCGCCCAGGCGCAGTCCCGTCGCCGGGTCGTGGTCCCAGTCGGCGTCCGGGGCGTCGGGCCAGAACACGGTGGCGGGCGAGGGCCACTCCGGGTCCCACGGCGCCTCCGCCTCCGCCGCCAGCACCCATTCCTGGCCGTCGGCCGTGTCACGGGCGAGCGTGAGCCGGGCCCGCACGGTCACCGTCCCGGCGGCTTTCCAGCGTGCCTCGAAGACGTGCTGCGAGGCGTTCTGGCCATCGGGCAGTTCCAGGTGGTCGTCGATGACCTGGTGCTGTCCGCGCCGTCGGAGGGTGTCCCGGACGACGTCCGGCGCGTCGGGCCCGGGGTGGCGGCCGCGAGCCAGCCACACGGTCGGCGGAATCGCGGGGTGGACGGTGGCGGAGGCGGGCATGGGTCCATCTCGGAGTGGGGGCACGTGCGCACACCAGTATCGCGCCCGCCGCCGCCCGACGATCACCCGGGGGTGGGCGCACGGGAGCGTGTCCCCGCACTCGGGGCGCGCGGGGCCCACCCGTGGCCGCACCGCTTCACTCGTCCCGCCGCAGGCCGGTGCGCGGGGACACTGGGCCCCGCAAACGGGGCCCGCCCGTCCATCCGCTTCGGGGCGGGCCCTGTTCGCGACGTTTCCACGGCGGCTCCCCGCCGCGTCGCGTGCTGCCTACGCGCCGCTCTCCCGGAGCATGTCCTCGCGTTCGACGATCTTCACGCGTTCGCGGTCCTGCGGCTCGCCCAGTGCCTTCTCCGCGGCGTCCAGGCGGTGCCAGCCCTCCCAGGTGGTGAAGCGGACGCCGTGCTCGGCGAGGAACGCGTCCACCGCCTCGGGGGCGGGCGAGGCGGGGGTGTGCAGCCGGCCGTTCGCGTAGTCGTCCAGCAGATTGGCCACCGTCTCGTTGGCGTCGCCCTTGGTGTGGCCGATCAGGCCGACGGGACCGCGCCGGATCCAGCCCGTGACGTACGTCGACTGCAGGTGCTCGCCGGTCTCCTGGACGACCCGGCCGCCCTCGTCCGGGACCGTGCCCGAGTCGATGTCCCACGGCAGCTTGGGCAGCTTGTCGGAGAGGTAGCCGACCGCGCGGTAGACCGCGGTGACGTCCCAGTCCTTGAAGGCGCCGGTGCCCTTGACGTTGCCGGTGCCGTCGAGCGCGGTGCGCTCGGTGCGCAGGCCGACGACCTTGCCGTCCTCGCCGAGGATCTCCACCGGCGACTCGAAGAAGTGCAGGAACAGCTTGTGCGGACGGTCGCCGACGTCGCGGATGGCCCAGTTCTCCAGGGTCTTGGCGACCATGTCGGCCTGCTTGTTGCCGCGCCGGGTCTCGATCGAGCCGGCGTCGTAGTCGATGTCCTCCGGGTCGACGATGACCTCGATGGTGGGGGAGTGGTCCAGCTCCCGCAGCTCCATCGGGGAGAACTTCGCCTGCGCCGGGCCGCGGCGGCCGAACACGTGGATCTCGCGCGCCTTGTTGGCCTTCAGGCCGTCGTAGACGTTCGGCGGGATCTCCGTCGGCAGCAGTTCGTCCGCCGTCTTGGCCAGGATGCGGGCCACGTCGAGCGCGACGTTGCCGACGCCGAGCACGGCGACCTTCTCGGCCTCCAGGGGCCAGGTCCGCGGCACGTCCGGGTGGCCGTCGTACCAGGACACGAAGTCGGCCGCGCCGTAGGAGCCGTCGAGGTCGATGCCCGGGACGGGCAGCGCCCGGTCGGCCGTGGCGCCGGTCGAGAAGATCACGGCGTCGTAGAACGCGCGCAGGTCGTCCAGGCTGATGTCGGACGGGTAGTCGACGTTGCCGAAGAGGCGGATCTGCGGCTTGTCGAGCACCTGGTGCAGGGCCGTGACGATGCCCTTGATGCGGGGGTGGTCCGGCGCGACGCCGTAGCGGATCAGGCCGAACGGGGCCGGCATGCGCTCGAAGAGGTCGATGGACACACCGGGGCCGGCGGCCACCTCGGACTTGAGCAACGCGTCGGCGGCGTAGATCCCGGCGGGGCCGGCTCCGACGATGGCTACCCGCAGGGGGCGGGGCATGATCAGGTTCCCTTCGAGCGAGGACAAAGCGACTCGAACAGGAAGCCTAAGCTAAGGCAAGCCTAAGTCAGTACACGGGTCCGCCCTATGAGCCCATCAGCCATACTTATGGGCCGTCTTCCCGTCCCGCGGTCTGGCGGGGGAACAGGCCGCGCCGGGCCCGTCGGCCGTCGGAGCCTCCGTCCGAGACCCCGCGGGTGGTCGCTGCGGTGAGCGGCCGGGCGATGACGAGAACGAGGACCAGGCCGACGACCAGACCGCAGAGGGGCACGCTGTCGACGACCAGGCCGCGGGGATCGGCGCGATGGTCGTGCGCGGCACTCCGCGCGACAGCCTGTACACGCTGGACACCCTGCTGGACCTCGGCGGCGGGGTGAAGTCGGAGATGGTCGCGACCGACAAGGCCGGCGGCCCCGGCCAGGGCCTGCGCGCCCTCCGGAACCAGACGCCGTCGAGGACGACGAGGACAAGGACTGACGGCCGGCGCTGCCTGGCCGACCGTCAGTCCGCTGGTCTGTCCTCAGCGCCCCCGGCGGTCGAGGCCGGCGACCTCGCGTACGGCCTTGGCGACGGCCGGGAAGTCCTTCTTGAGGATCGCACCGTGGTTGCTGGCGACCTTCGCGCCGATCTGGATGTTCGGATTGCGGGCGGTCACCGCGTCGAGGCTGGTGCGTATCCGTTCCTGCTCGTCGCCGCGGCTTCCGAAGGACGTCCCCGAAGCGACCACATATCGCACCGGGACGGTGATGTTGTCCAGCACGGGGCCCAGCTCGCGCTCGCGGGAGAGCCTGCCGACCTCGATGTTGCTGTCGGCCTGCTGTTCGGCGGTCATCCGCGGGGCCAGGCCCGTCGGGCGCAACAGCGGCAGGAACCAGCTCATCCGCCTGAACAGCTTCCGGATCCGCTGCTCCATGGCCTCGTCGAGCCAGTCGTACGGGAACGCACCGTCGACCAGGACCGCGCCCAAGGCACGCTCCGGATTCCGGCCGGCCCAGTGCGCCCCGACAAGCGCCCCGTAGGACCAGCCCACCACCAGCGCCCGGTCCACACTCCTGGCCGCGAGAACGGCATCGACGTCGCGGACGGCCGCCTCGAACGAATAGTCCGCCGAACGCTTCGATGCGCCTCGGGCCCGCTCGTCGTAGGTGATGTGCCGCCACCCCGTGCCCAGTTCGGCGATGACCCGTCGCCAGTACCCCTGAGTGGCGAACTGGCCATTGAGGTAGACGACCGGGATACCGGGACTGCCGGTGTCGGTGACGGCCAGGGCCGTGTCGTCAACCGGCACCATGCCGGTCCACTTCGAGCTGGTCGAGGAAGTGCTGTTCTTCGTCATGTGTTCCCCCTGGTCGGGTGAGAGCGTCTTGTGCGGCTTCTCCGGGTCCTGCGCTTGGATCGCAGACCCCTGGGGAGGGACGGCCGGGTCCTCGGCGACGACCGAGAGGATCGCGATCGCGGTGGGCCCGGCCGGATGGTCCTGGTTCCGCTCCTTCAGAGGCTGCGGGCGGTGATGTCGCCGTGGGAGGCGGTGGCGCGGATGTTGAGGCCGGCTGCGGCGCCGTCGGCGTTCAGGAGCTTGTTGCTGACCCGGCCGTAGCCGGTGCCGGCGTCCAGGGAGGCGGAGACCCCGTGGGCCGCGCCCACCGAGATGTCGCCCTTCTGCGTGCTGAGCGTGACGGTGCCGCGCACGGCCTCGGCGATCCGGATGTCGCCCCTCGCGGTGCTGATCTCCGCGGATCCGCCCAGCCGGCCGACCTCGACGTCGCCGTCGACCGCGGTGAGACGGACGCTCGCGGCCTCGTCGATCTTGATCTGGGAGTACGCGCCTTCGAAGGCGACGTCGCCGAGGCGGCCGACAACACGGAACTCGGCGCTCGCAGCCCTGGCCTCGACGCAGGAGCCGGCGGGCAGCTGGACCGTCACCTCGACGGATCCGGGGTTGCCGAGGATCCGGTTCTTCGCCTCCGGGGTCTCGATCCGCAGGACGCCCTCGCTGTAGGTGACCTCGACCTGCTCTGCCGCCTTCACATCGCGGCTCTTGGCGGCGTTGGCGGGCCGGACCTCGACCGTGGTGTCGGCCCGGTCGGCGGCGATGAACTGGATGCGTCCCGCGGGGATGTCGAGGACGGCGGAGACCGGGGCGGGGGTGGCGAACTTCTGCATCGTGCGCTCCTTGGGGTCGTCGTTTCCGATGTTGGAAACGCTACGTTGCATTCGAATATTTGGCAACCTCCTCGTTGCATTTCGACGTCATAAGTGCTGGTGAAGGCCGATGTATCGTTGCAATGGCTTGGGTTGTAACGCAACAACCCCTCATTCGGTTCGTTGCAATGAATTGAAGGTGAACGCTATGCTGCAGCCCCCAGGAACCACGAAGGACCGCGAACCGTGAAGGAGACCGCGATGCCGGGAGGCAGGCTCACCCAGCAGGAACGCCGGCAGATCGCGCTGGGACTGGCCGACGGCCTCGCCTACGCGGAGATCGCCAGAGGTCTCGACCGCCCGACCTCAACCGTCACCCGCGAGGTCATGCGCAACGGCGGCCCCACCGCCTACCGCGCCGACCTTGCCCACCGCGCCACCGAGCGCCGCACCCACCGGCGCAAGCCGGCCGCACCCCGTGACGCGACGCTGCCCCCGGAGGCCCACGGGCGCGACGCCGAGGCGGTGCGCGAGTACGAGGAGACGCTCACCACCGTCTTCATAGGCTCGGGCACGCCGAAGATGATGGCCCGGGTGATGGCCTGCCTCTGCACCAGCGACGCGGGCAGCCTCACCGCGTCCGAACTCGTCCAGCGCCTCCAGGTCAGCCCGGCGTCCATCTCCAAGGCGATCGCGTTCCTGGAGAGCCAAGACCTCGTCCGCCGGGAACGCGACGAACGCCGCCGCGAGCGCTACGCCATCGACGACGACGTCTGGTACCAGGCCATGATGGCCAGCGTCCGCTCCACCGCCCAGGTCGCCGAAACCGCCCGCCAGGGCGTCGGCATCCTCGTCCCCGGCACCCCGGCCGCCGTCCGCCTGGAGAACATCGCCCGCTTCCTCGACTACGTCTCCGAGAGCCTCGCCCGCGCCGCCGACCAGGCCCGCGACGTCCTCCACACGAAACCCGGAACAACCTCGAACGACACCGCCCAACCAAGTCCAGACCAGTTGGATCAAGTGGGTTGATCGTGTCGGCGTCCGCTGACAGGCTGCCGCCGTGGATCTGGGACTTGCGGGGAAGACAGCTTTCATCACCGGGGGAAGCAGTGGCATCGGGCTGGCCATCGGGGGGCGTTCCCCCGGGCACGCTGTAAACCACATCCCGGATCCGCGCGAGCTGCGTGCCGGCGCCGTCCTTCCTCAGCTCGAAGCGCCCGCACGGCAGGCGGACCCGAGGAAGATCAATCTCAGCGGCACTTTCTGTGCCTCAACTACTCACAGCCGGAGCTGATCAGGCGCAGCAGCAAGAGGGCGAGGCCGACAGCGAGTGCCTGAGCGCCGATCTCGGGCGGGGTCCCGCGATGCTGCGGCCTGCGGCCTGCGTCGGTGTTCGGATGAGTTGAGCGGAGGGTCAGGGGAGGGGTTGTTCGGACCAGATGATTTTGCCGGACGGGGTGTAGCGGGTGCCCCAGCGTTCGGCGAGTTGGGCGACGAGGAAGAGGCCTCTTCCGCCCTCGTCCGTCATGGTCGCGTAGCGCAGATGTGGCGAGGTGCTGCTGCCGTCGGAGACCTCGCAGATCAGAGTCCGGTCGAGCAGCACCCGGACGCCGATGGGCTCCCCGCCGTGGCGGATCGCGTTGGTGACCAGCTCGCTCAGGATCAGCTCCGTGGTGAACGTCAGCTCCTCCAGGCCCCACCGCGCGAGCCTGCGGGTGACGGCAGCGCGTACCTCCCCGACGGCCGCCGGGTCCGACGGCACCTCCCACTCCGCGATCCGGTCGGCGGGCAGCGCCCGGGTGCGGGCGACGATCAGGGCGATGTCGTCGCTCGGCCGGGCCGGCAGCCGCCCGTCGAGCACCGCCCGGCAGGTGTCCTCCGGCGAGGGACCGGCCCGCTCCAGCGCGCCGAGCAGCAGGTCGAGGCCCTCGTCGATGTCCTGCCCCCGGCCGCCGACCAGCCCGTCCGTGTACAGCACGAGACGGCTGCCTTCGGGCAGTTCGATGTCGGCCGCCTCGAACGGCAGACCGCCCAGGCCCAGCGGCGGCCCGGCGGGCACCTCCGCGAGACCGACATCGCCGTCCGGCCCGATCACGGCCGGCGGCGGATGGCCCGCGCGGGCGACCGTGCAGGTCGCGGACACCGGGTCGTACACCGCGTACAGGCAGGACGCGCCGATGACCGGGGCGCCGCCGTGCTCGGGCGCCTCGGCCTGGTCGATGCGGCCGACCAGCTCGTCCAGCAGGGTGAGCAACTCGTCCGGCGGCAGGTCGAGGGCGGAGAAGTTGTGCACCGCCGTACGCAGCCGCCCCATCGTGGCCGCCGCGTGCAGCCCGTGCCCGACGACGTCTCCGACCACCAGGGCGACGCGGGCCCCCGGCAGCGGCAGCACGTCGAACCAGTCGCCGCCGACGCCGGCCTGCGCGGGCCGGTACCGGTAGGCGATGTCCAGCGCGGACTGCTCCGGCAGGCTGCGGGGCAGCAGACTGCGCTGCAGGGTCACGGCCATGCTGTGCTCGCGCGTGTAGCGGCGCGCGTTGTCGATGGAGACCGCGGCACGCTTCACCAGCTCCTCGGCGAGCGCCAGCTCCTCCGCGTCGAAAGGCTCGGGCTTCCGCGAGCGCCAGAAGCTGACCAGGCCCAGCACCAGCGCCCCGGCGCGCAGCGGCACGACGATCAGCGAGCGGATGCCGTGGTCCATGATCCGCGCGGCCCGGTCCAGGTCCTGCTCGTGCCAGCCGGACACCGCGCGCAGGTCCGGCTCCAGCACGGCCCGGCCGGCCCGGAGACTGCGCGCGTGCGGCGAGGATTCGACGAACTCGATGTGCCGGCCCACCGGGTAGAGCGGGGAGTCCTCGCGGATGCCGGTGGCGGCGGTACGGCGCAGCGAGGTCGCGGTCTCCGGCTGGCCCCCGCCGAGCACGGCCTCGTAGAGGTCGACGGTCGCGAAGTCGGCGAACCGCGGCACCACGAGCTCGGCCAGTTCCTCGGCGGTGCGGGTGACGTCCAGGCTGGTGCCGATGCCGACTCCGGCGTCGTAGATCATGTCGAGGCGTTCGCGTGCCGCCTCCGCCCGGCCGGACAGAGCACGCAGCTCCGTGGAGTCGCGGAATGTGGCGACGCTGCCGGGCGGGCCGCCCTGGGTGTCCGTCGGCCGCTGGTTGACCGCCAGCAGCCGGTCCCCGACCCGGAGCACCTCGTCGGTGGCGACCCGCCCCGAGGCCAGCAGGCCGACGGTGTCCGCGGCCAGGCCCAGGTCGCGGACATGGCGTCCCTCGGCGTCCGCGGGCAGGCCGAGCAGCCGGTGCGCTTCGTCGTTGGCCAGCAGCAGCCTGCCCTCGCCGCCGACGATCAGCACGCCCTCGCGGACGGCGTGCAGCACCGCGTCGTGGTGGTCGTACATCCGGGTCATCTCGTGCGGGCCGAGGCCGTGCGTCTGGCGCAGCAGTCGCCGGCTCACCAGCGCGGTGCCCGCCGTGGCCAGGGCGAGGGCCGCGGCGGCGGCGACCAGGACCAGGGGCAGTTGCCGGTTGGCGACGCCGCCCACGTTGTCGGTGGTGATGCCCGCCGACACCAGCCCCACCACGGAACCGTCCGGCGCCCTGACCGGCACGACCGCCTGCACCAGCCGTCCGATCGTCCCGTCGATCTCCTCGGTCACGGTCCGGCCGGCCAGCGCGGGAGCGATCGTCCCCACGAACCGCTTGCCGATGCGGTCCGGCTTGGGGTGCGTGTAGCGAATGCCGTTGGTGTTCATGACAACGATGAAGTCCACACCGGCCGCCCTGCGCGCCGCCTCGGCCCGGGGCTGCAGGACGGCCGCCGGGTCGGGGGCGTCGAGTGCCTCACGGGTGCCCGGCGCGTTCGCGAACGCCTGGGCGACCGCGACCGACCGGTTGCGGGCCTCCAGGTCGCTGTCGCGCCGCACCTGCAGGACCAGCGCCACCACCGCGGCGACGACCAGCAACAGCACGATCACCACCTGCAGGACGAACACCTGCCCGGCCACGCTGCGTCCGCTCAGCGCCGACCGCAGCCGGGCGGCCCGGCCCGGCGTCGGTCTGCCGTGCGGTTCCGGCCGGGTGGGCACACCGCCCGGAGCCCGCCGCGCCGGCTGTCCGTCCACCTCGAGCACGAAGCCGGGCACGCGCCGGGTGCGGGGACCGCTGGAACGGAGGGTCGACCGCGGCCCGGAGCGACCCACAAGTCGGACCATGCGCCTATGTCTACACCGTTGCGCCCCAAGAGGCGAGAGACATCACAGAAGGTGACAGACCGTACGCCGCGCGCGGGGCCGGTTCAGTGCCGGCCTCCGGCCCGGGCGGCCTGCGGGGCGCGGCGGATGGCGAGCAGCAGGGCGATGTCGTCGGGCCGGTCGGTCAGGTGCCGGGCCGTCGCGGTCAGCCGCTCGGCGACACCGGCCAGCGCGCGGCCCCGGCCGCCCGCGCGGGCGGCCGGGGCGCCGGCCCGCGCCAGGGCCACCCGGAGGGCGGCGATGCCGTCGTCGATGTCCATGCCGGGCCGCTCTACCAGCCCGTCCGTGTACAAGGCGAGGATGTCGCCCGGCTCGACGTGCAGTTCGGCGACCGGGTACCGGGCGTGCGGGTCCACCCCGAGCACCACACCGCCGGGCAGGTCGAGCACTTCGGTACGGCCGTCCACGCGGCGCAGGATCGGCGGCGGGTGCCCGGCCCGCGCCACCCGCGCCAGCCCCGTGGCCGGGTCGAGACGGATGTAGCAGCAGCTCGCGAACTGACCGG
Organism: Streptomyces sp. NPDC020996; assembly: GCF_040641355.1. Classification (NCBI taxonomy): domain Bacteria; kingdom Bacillati; phylum Actinomycetota; class Actinomycetes; order Kitasatosporales; family Streptomycetaceae; genus Streptomyces; species Streptomyces sp. NPDC020996. The sequence goes on along the minus strand of NZ_JBFADM010000028.1, from coordinate 64,425 downwards.
GGTCGAGGTCGATGAGCAGGTGGTTGGTGCCGCTCATGACCTCGTCGGGCGGGTGGTCCCCGAGCGCGAACGCCCGCACCGCGCTGCGCAGCTGCCCCATGGTGGCCGCCGCCTGCACACCGTGCCCCTGCACGTCGCCGATGACCAGGGCGAGCCCGTCCCCGGCCTCCACGACGTCGTACCAGTCGCCGCCCACCTCCATGCCCTGGGTGCCCGGCAGGTAGCGGCCGGTGGTCTCCACCTGCGGGTGCAGCGACAGCCGACGGGGCAGCAGGGCCTGCTGCAGGCCCCGCGCGAGCGCGGCCTCGTTCTCGTAGCGCTGCGCCTTCTCCATGGCGTGGGCGATCAGCCCGGCGAGCGCGGTGAGCACCGTGCGCTCCTCGGTGCTGAAGCTGCGCGGGCGGTCGAAGCCGAGGATGCAGGAGCCGACCGGCCGCCCGGAGGCGATCAGGGGGAGGAAGGCGCGGGAGCCCTCGGTCGCGTCCAGCGGCAGGCCGGGGTAGGCGGCGCCCAGCTGCTGCATGGAGTCGAAGAACAGCGGCCGGCCGCTGGTCAGCGTCTCCACACCGGGCAGCCGCGCGTCCAGCCCCACGCCCTCGAAGGGCGTCAGGAACCCGGGCGGGAAACCGGTCTCCCAGGCCAGGTACAGGTGCCGGTCCTGCAACAGGTAGATGGCGAGCCGGCCGCCCCCGAACGCGGGCAGCAGCTCCCGTACCACCACCGCCGACACCTGGCGGGCGGTGACCGCCTCGGTCAGCGCGATGGCCAGGACGATGGGCCGGTACACCGGCGCCATGGACGCGTCCCCGGAGGCCGCCGCTACGCCGCTCCCGTCCTGCTCGGGCACGGGTGCGAGACCGGATGCGGTGTCCGCCACCCGGCCCGACGGGCGCAGCGTGTACGTCAGGATGGTGTCTCCCGGATGGACGGACACGTCGAGCCAGGTGCCCTCGTCCGCCGCCCCGGCGCCGTCCGACGAGGCTCGCCCCAGGTGGAAGTGCACCGGGTCGGGGGACAGCAGGGCGCTGCGGAGATGGTCCTCGCACTGCGGCCGGCCCAGCCACGGCACGCTCTCACACAGCTGACGGCCGAGCAGCTCCGACCGCGGCCGGCCCAGCAGCTGGGCGGCCCGCGGGTTGGCGTAGAGGATCAGGCCCAGCCGGTCCGTGCAGAGCACGCCGTCGGGCAGCAGGTCCGCCGCGGCGTCGGCCGCCGCGCCCGGCCCGGGGTCGACGACGACGCCCCGGACCGGGTGCGCGCCGGACGGGAGGCCGTGCGGGACGGGTGCGGCGTAAGGGCTCCACAGCTCCACCACCCGCAGCCTGTCGTCGGCGGTCCGCATGTACAGCGGCAGCGCCGGTGGCCGCCCCCCGGCCGTCTGGCGAAGCGCGGTCAGGACCTGCTCCGGGCTCTCCGGGCAGACGGCGTCGGCGAGCGCGTCCACCCCCGCGATGTCCCCGGCGGGCACGCCCAGCAGGTCGGGCAGGCGCTCGTCCACGGTCACCACGTCCGTCACCGGGTCCCAGGCGAACCCTCCGGCCCGCCCCGCGGACGGACGCGTGCCGGGCTGCCGGACGCACACCGGGTCGTCGTCCCAGGCGACCGTCCGCCGGCCGGCCTCCAGGCGCAGCAGCGCCGTGCCCAGGTCCTCGGCGAGCTGTGCCATGCGGTCGCGTTGCGCGAGCAGTTCGGCGGCGTCCGCGGCGGGCGGGCGCAGCACGGTCAGGACGCCGAAGGTCGTCGACCCGCCGACGACCGGCACGTACAGCGACCCGAACGGGAACGGCAGCCCCGCCGCGAACTGGGGATAGCGGCGCATCGTCTCCGCGGCGTTCGGCAGGACCACCTGGACGCCGAGCCGGTAGGCGTCGGCCACCGGGAACGGCCTGTCCGCGTGCAGCCGCCACCAGGGCCGGAACAGGGCGCCGGGCAGCCCGGCGAGCACCGCCAGCCGCAGCAGTCCGGGCACGCCGGAGCGCAGGTAGACCCCTCCCGAGTGGCCGTCGGCCGCGCTGATCGCATCCGTCGTGGCGTCCACCAGCAGCGTGGCCAGTTGCTCGGGTATCCCCTCCGTGTCCCTGGCGCTCCCAGTCATCGCCCCTACCTCGTCCGCGCGCCGCCGAGCGGGCGGCACAGCAAGAATGCGCCACGACGGGCGCGGGGCGCATCCGGGTGGACAGAGTGATTCTTGTGACGCGAAGAGGCGCCCGGGTCTGCGGCCGTAACCCGGCGCGCGCGGTCCCGCCCGGGCGCGGGGCCGCAGACGGGCGCTCCGTCCCGCTTCAGGGCGCCCTTCGCCGCGGCCCGGGCGCTCCGGGCCGCGCCGCGCCCCGGACGGATGCGCGTCACCTGGGCGGGTGACGACAGGAGCGGGGTGTGGTCGCGGGCCAGGCCGCGTCGGGGGAGCGCTGCCGGGTCCGGACGGTCGTCCGCAGGCGGTCGTCCGCAGGGTGGCGGGCCGTACGGTCGCGCTCGCCCCTGGGCGGACGCACTGCCTGGGCCCTGGCTCCGGCCGCCGGGCCAGGGCCGGGCCAGTGCCAGGGCGGCGATCGCGGTGGCGTTCGTGGCGGCGATCACCACCGGCGCGAAGCGGCCGCCGATGCACCGGTGCTTGCCGGCCGCCAACGGCAGGAATGCCGACAGTGGTGGCCGGCTGCGGTCGAGCCACCGGGCGGGGCCGAACCCCAGCGGTCGGGGTAGAGCCGCGGATCGCGGTGCAGCGCGCGCCGCCAGAACGCGCGCGCCGCCAGTACGCCAGTACGCCGGCCCCGGCCCGGCGGGCGGCGAAGCCCCCGGCCTCCTGCCGCGGGTGAGCCCCCGGCCTGCTGCCGCCAGACGCGGCCCGCCAGCCGCGTCGGTGCCGGGCCCCGTCCCGGTATGCCCACGACGCTCGGGAGCGCCGGTGCCGGGCCCCGTCCCATCGCGCCGTACCCCTTGTGGGAGCGCTCTCAGCCGGGCAGGATGCTGCGGTGACCCAGTCTGCCGTCGTACGTCCCTACCGTCCCGAGGACCGCGAGGCCCTCGACGACATCTGCGTCCGCACCGCGCACGTCGGCCAGGACAGCCGGCCGTTCTACGCGGACCCCTCGATCTTCCCGGCGACCTTCGCCGACCCGTACGTCCATCTGGAGCCGGAGCTGGCGTTCGTCCTGGACGACGGCGAGGGCCTGGCGGTCGGCTACATCCTGGGCACCGCCGACACGCCGCGCTTCGCCGAGGACTTCCGCGCCAAGTGGCTGCCGCTGGTCGCGGACCGCTACCCCGACCCGGTCGGCGAGCCCGGCACCCCGGACGAGGCGATCGTCCGCCTGCTGCACCGCCCCGAGCGGATGGTCGTCCCGCAGGTCGCCGCCTACCCGGCCCACCTGCACATCGACCTGCTCCCCGAATGGCAGGGCCGCGGCCACGGCCGCGGCCTGATGCGGACGTTCCTGCGGGCCCTGCACGACCGGCGGATCCCGGCCGTCCACCTCTGCATGAGCACGGCCAACACCCCCGCCCGCGCCTTCTACGACCGCCTGGGCTTCCAGGAGATCCCGGTCCCGGACGCCGGCCCGGTCACCTGGCTGGGACGCCCGACCGAGGGGTTGTGAGCCGCTGGGGCGCCCAGCACTGGCACAAACCCCTCACCGGCACGAACAGGAGGACCACCCGCCACGACGCAGCCGCCGTGGCGATCGGCAGGCGCGCCCTGGGGCACCCGATCAGGCTGGGGGTACCTCCCAGGCCCTCGAGGCACTGGGGGAGGACGGTACCGCCCCCTGCTCACCGGAGTGATGAGCAGGGGCATCGGACCGTCCAGGCCCGGCCGGGCGCCCCGGGGCGTGAGGGACCCCGCCCCCGCGCCCCCGGACCACGGACCACGGACCACGGACCACGGACACGATCCGTGCGGGCCGGACACGGAGCGAACGCGGGCGACCAGGACACCCAACACCGCTCGGGGCGTCCGGCTGAGCAGCAGGTCTGGCGACAGGACTCACTCCCGCTCAGTCTTCAGGAACGGTGGGACCGCCTGTGACCGCGGGGCCCGGACCCACCCGGCCTCACACCCAGGCGTCCAGCTACACCGGGGCGTGCCGGTCGGCTTGGGGGATCGTCTCGGGGCCCCGGACGCCGTCACGCCCCGAGGCTCCCCAGCGCCGCCAGCAGCCGGTCGACGTCCTCCTCGTCGGTGTAGGGGGCGAGCCCGACCCGTACGGCGCCCGTGTCGCCCAGGCCGAGCCGACGGGAGGCCTCCAGGGCGTAGAACGAGCCGGCCGGGGCGTCGACGCCGTGCGCCGCGAGGTGTGCCGCGACCTGCGCGGAGTCGTGGCCGTCCAGGGAGAACAGCAGCGTCGGGGTGCGCCGCGTGGCGCGCGAGTACACGGTGACGCCGGGGAGGCCGGCCAGTCCCCGCTCGATCCGCTCGCGCAGGGCGTCCTCGTGCGGCTCCAGTGCCGCGAACGCGGCGAGCAGACGTTCGCGGCGGGTGCCGGAAGGCTGCGGTGCCAGACCGGCGAGGAAGTCCACCGCCGCGCGGGCCCCGGCCAGCAACTCGTAGGGCAGCGTGCCCAGTTCGAAACGCTCGGGCACGGCGTCGGAGGAGGGCAGCAGCTTGTCCGGGCGCAGCGTCTCGAGCAGTTCCGGCCGGGCCGCCAGGACACCGAGGTGCGGGCCGAGGAACTTGTACGGCGAGCAGACCAGGGTGTCCGCGCCGAGCGCGGTGAGGTCGACCGGCGCGTGGGCGGCGTAGTGCACGGCGTCCACGTGCAGCAGCGCGCCGACGCCGTGTGCGAGGGCGGCGAGGGCGGGGACGTCGGGGCGGGTGCCGATGAGGTTGGAGGCAGCGGTCACGGCGACCAGCCGGGTGCGCGGCGACAGCACGGTCTCTATGTGCTCGGGGTGGAGTTCGCCGGTGGCCGGGTCGAAGTCCGCCCAGCGGACGGTGGCGCCGACCGCCTCGGCCGCCTGGACCCAGGGCCGGATGTTGGAGTCGTGGTCGAGGCGGGTGACGACCACCTCGTCGCCGGGCCCCCAGTCCTTGGCGAGCGTGCGGGAGACGTCGTAGGCGAGCTGCGTGGAGCTGCGGCCGAAGACGATGCCGTCCGGCTGTGCGCCGAGCAGGTCGGCGAGGGCGGCGCGGGACCCCTCGACGATGGCCTCCGCGTTGCGCTCGCCCTCCGTGACGCGTCCCCGGTTGGCCAGCGGACGGGACAGCGCGTCCACGATCGCGTCGATGACCGGCTGCGGTGTCTGTGTGCCGCCGGGTGCGTCGAAGCGGGCCGTACCGGATTTCAGCGCGGGTACCTGTGCGCGGATGGCGGCGACGTCGAGGGCCATGGGTGCTCCTGGAGGTGTCGGGTGTCTGCCCGGTGACAGCCTCGCATGCCGCGTGGCCTGCCGGAACGCCAGGCGGGGCCGTCGCGGCGGCGCCCGGCCGGCCGCCGTCGTCCCGGCCGCCGTGAGATGAACGGCGAATTTCTCGGAAGTTTCCGTTGTCGGCCCGGCCGTCGAAGCATCTACAGAGGTGGGAGCGCTCCCATTGCGGCGCTCCCATCGTGCGCTCCCGTCGTGCCGGTCACCACGGCGCGCTCGTCCCCCGCCCCGCCCTCGGTCAGGAGGCCAAGGTGTCAGAAGGACTACTGAGAAGACTGCGGCACGCGCTCGTGGCGGCCTTCATGGTCGCCGCGACGGCAGGTGCCGTCGGAGTCGCCGCGCAGCCGTCGCAGGCGGCGACCGCCCCGGTCGCCGGCGGTACGTATCAGCTCGCGGTCGCCAAGAACCTCGTCGCCGGGTCCACGAACACGCCCACGGTGGCGTCCGACGGCACCGGCACCTACCGGACCGTGCAGGCGGCCGTCGACGCCGTGCCGGCCAACAACACGACCCGCCGGGTCATCACGATCAAACCGGGCACCTACCGGGAGATCGTGACGATTCCGTCGAACAAGCCCTACATCACCCTGCAGGGGCTGGGCAGCTCGGCCAGTTCGACCGTCATCGTGAACAACCACTACGCGGGCGCGTACGGCACCTCGGGCAGCGCGACCGTGTTCGCCTACGGACACGACTTCGTGGCCACCGACCTGACCGTATCCAACGACTTCGACGAGAGCTCGGTGACCAGCGGCCAGCAGGCGGTGGCACTGCATCTCAACGCCGACCGCGCGGTGTTCAGCAATGTACGGCTGCTGGGCGACCAGGACACCTTCCTGGTCAACGACGCCACCCGCGCCTACATGGTCAACTCCTACGTCGAGGGCACCGTCGACTTCGTCTTCGGCGGCGGCACCATCGTGTTCAACAACTGCTCGATCCACGAGAAGCGTTCGACGGGCGGCACGCTCACCGCCGCGAGCACCGCGGCGGGCAAGACCTACGGCTTCCTGTTCTACAAGTCGACGATCACCGGGGCGGCGAACAACAACACCAACCTGGGCCGGCCGTGGCGTGCCGACGCGCAGGTGCTGTACCGCGAGTCGAACCTGAGCGCCACGGTCAAGACCTCCCAGCCGTGGACCGACATGTCCAGCAACAGCTGGAAGAACGCCCGGTTCTTCGAATACAGGAACACCGGCTCCGGCGCGACGGTCAACGCGAACCGGCCGCAGATGAGCGACTCGACCGCGGCCAGCTACACCCCGCAGAAGTACCTCGCGGGCTCCGACGGCTGGAACCCCGTCGGCTGACATCTCACCCACCCAGCCGGCATCACACCCACCGAAAGGACAAGGGACACCACCATGACCGGAATCAAGGCAAACCGGCGCTACGCACTCGCGGCGCTCGCCCTCGCTGTACCCGGCATGCTCGTCGGCCTCACCACGCAGTCGTCGCAGGCCGCCACGTCGGTCGCCGCCCGGAGCTGGTCCAACACCGCGGACGGGTTCGCCTCCACCGGCGGCGGCACCACCGGCGGTGCCGCGGGCGCCACGGTCACCGTCACGACCTACTCCGACCTGATCAAGTACGCCACAGCCGGCGCCGCCTATGTGATCAGGGTCAACGGCACGATCACCGTACCGGACTACGGCTACGAGATCCCGGTCACCTCGAACAAGACCCTGGTGGGGGTCGGGACCAACGGCCGGATCAAGAACGGTGGGTTCTTCCTCGGCTCGGGCGTCCACAACGTGATCATCCGGAACCTCACCATCGGCGACACGGCCGTGGCCTCCGACGACCCCGACGACAAGGTCTACGACTACGACGGCATCCAGATGGACACCGCCGACCACGTCTGGATCGACCACAACAAGTTCACCAACATCAACGACGGCTACATCGACTCACGCAAGGACACCAGCTACGTAACGGTGTCCTGGAACCAACTGGGCAACCACAACAAGACGTTCGGCATCGGCTGGACCAGCAACGTCACCGCACGGATGACGATCCACCACAACTGGTTCCACGACAACAACCAGCGCAACCCCAGCGCCGACAACCTCGCCTACGCCCACCTGTACAACAACTACCTTCAGAACATCAGCAGTTACGGCAACTACTCGCGCGGTGCGACCAAGATGGTGCTGGAGAACAGCTACTTCGACCAGGTGAACAACCCGTACTACCCGGACACCAGCGCCCAGCTGAAGCAGAGCGGCAGCATCGTGGTGAACAGCTCGGGCAAGCAGCAGACCAGCGGCTCGGCGTTCAACCCGCGCGACTTCTACTCGTACACCCTCGACGCGGCGGCCGACGTGCCCAACCTGGTCAAGACGTACTCCGGGCCGCAGGCGAACATCGGGCTCTGACCGGATGGGCGGCCGCCCTCGCGCGTAAGAGGCCGCGTCTCAGGTCGCTCTTCCCGATGTCCCGCCCCGGGACCGGTGTCCGGTCCCGGGGCGTCGGGTCGCGCCAGGAGACGCCGGCTCGCCGGCCGGCGAGCCGGCCTCACGGGCCGGTCGGCGGACTGTGCGTCACGGCCCGGTGTGCCCGGTGCTCCCGCGGGGCCTCCCCGGTTCCGCCGGGGCACCGGGCAGCAGTGCTTCCGGCGTCAGCAGGCCCCGCCGGTGCTGTCCGCAGCACCGGCAGTCGCGTACGTGCCGGACCAGCCTCTTGCGCCACCGTGGGCCGGGGGTGTGGTCCCAGCCGCGCAGGAGGCCATCGAGCGCGGGGCAGCGCGGGCACGCGTGCATGGCGCGGACGACGGCTCGCACGGCATCGAGCCGCACTTTCATCCGCCCTACGCGCACCGTGACGTGTTTCGCGGTGACGGACATCGCCGCCGCCAGCTCGGCGCGGGTGATCCGGCCGGTGACCTCCTGCCACCACAGCGACAGCAGCCGCTGGTCGCCCTCGTCCAGCCAGCGGGCCGCTTCCGCCAGTTCCCGCCGCTGGTCCGTGAGCATGAGCGCGGTCACCGTTCGCTCGGCGAGGTCGGCGCCCGGGTCGGCCGGCTCGGGAACAGGTTGTCGGCAGCGCGCCAGGTCCGGCGCACGCCGACGCAGCTGTGCCTGCACCTCTCGGTACGCGATGGCGATCGTCCAGGACCGGAACCGTTCCGGTCTCCGCAGACCGCCGAGGCCGCGCATGACGTGGATGACGGTCTCCTGGACGACGTCGTCGACGTCGGCGTGCCCGTTCAGCGCGCGGCCGACGAAACCGTAGAGCACGGGCAGGTGCGCGGCGACCAGATCGGCGAACGCCGCCCGGTCGCCGGCTTGCGCCGCCCTCACGAGGGCGACGACATCCCCGGCGACGGGATCCCGCTGCGTCCTCGTCAGCATCACATCCGCCTTCCCCTACCGGTGCCCGGCGGGCACCTGGGTGGTCGATCCCTGTGGTCCGCGGTGCGGTCGGTGGTGCTGATCGAAGCGCGACCCGGCGCCGGGCGGCTGAGGCCCTGGGAGCCGCCGGGTCTGATCGAGTGGGCTGCCCCGGCCGGGCGGGTGCGGTGCTGTCCCCGGGGATCCGTCCACCGGTGCCGTGCCGTGCCGTGCCGTGCCGTGCCGTGCCGTGCCGCGCCAGGCGTCGGTACGTGGTGGGTGACCCAGCCGCCTGCCCCGTACTGCACCTCAGCGGTTCTCGCCCCGGCGTCCGACAGGTCGGCGAGCACGTCGAAGACCGTGCCGACCACCCCCTGGAGGTTCGCGGGCCGGGTCCTGGGACGGGACGAGGAGATCAGCAGACAGCGCCCGTACTGGAAGTGCAGCGCGACCAGCTGCGGATCAGTGGCCATGGCGCTTGCGGAGTTCCGTGTCCGACGCCGCGTCGAGCGGAGCGCCGGCACGGGCGGCGTGATCGCCGGCCGGGTCCTGGTGGTCCGTCTGGCTCGTGCCGATCGAGACCAGCAGGCCGACTCCGTCTGCCGGGGGTACCGGAGCGCGAACTCACCGGGCACGGCCGCGGCTGGTCCGACGCGCCCTCCGGTAACGGCCGGTCGTCGTCGGCTCCGTCGGCGGCACGCGCGACCCCGGCCGACACGAGGCCTGCCATGCCGGCTGCGGTGGCGGTCGACACGGCGAGGAAATGTCTGCGACCCATGAGGCACAGCGTCGACTCATCGGATGTCTGTTGTCGATAACCCCGTCAAAACTCGAAACTTTCCATGGTCGATCACGCAAGCACGCCCGCTTCGTCGTGTCTCTCGGGGCTCGGTGGAGGGCGGTGAGTGGTGCTGTATCGCGAAAAGCACAGGTCGAGAAGGTCGATGGAACGCGCCCCCCGCGCCCGTCCGGCCCGGGCGGACCTGCCCGGGCCGGGTCTGATGGCTGGTCTACGTGTTTCGCTGGGGTAGCAGAAAGGCGTGTTTCGCTGGTGCGGCAGAAAGGATGGATAACTCGCATATGCGGGTCTGTGCCGATGCATGCACGAGTTCGCGCCCGGAGCGGACAGACGGCCGGCGCGCCAGCGGCCTCGCCGGTGCGATGTCGTCCGGGTCCGGACCTGCGGGGCCGGCCCGTTCAGCGGACCCGTTCAGTCGGCCCGCAGGGTCCGCTTGGCGAGTTCGTACGCCGGGAGCATCGCCTCGTGCTCCTCGGTGTCCATTCCCCCGAGGTGCAGGACGACCGGCCCGCCGGAGGTCGTGACGGCGAGGGCGCGTTCCCTCTTCGTCTCGTCCAGGAGTTCGCTCGTGTACAGGTACTCCACCTCGGCGCCGGTGAGACCGCCCGTGCGGAAGGTGCGGTACTTCGCCCGGCTCGCGCCGTCCTCGGCCGCCACGAACGCCTCGAGCACGGCGCGTGCGTCGTCCTCGCCCGGATCGCCGGTCCACACCCGCAGGTAGCCGATGTGCCCGGCGGGCTTGGCGTCCACCTCGCACGCGACGGTGACCGGGCCCTGGTGCAGCACGGCGTCGGCGAGTTCGCCGCCGATGCCGGAGCCGGAGCCGCCGGCCTTCTCCGGGGCGGCTTCCGCGTCGACGGCCTCGGCCTTCCAGCCCTCGGCGATGTCGAAGGTGACCGGGAGTCCGCACGCCGAGCCGGCGGCGCCGATGCTGCCACCGCTCACGGCGACCGCCGACTTCGCGTCCGCCGACGCGTTCGCCGAGGCTTGCGCGTCGTCCGGCGGCGCCTCCGAGCAGCCGGTCAACACCCCTGCCAGCAATGCCGCGTTGACCAAAACGCGCTGTGCGCTGCCCGTCCTGGCCGGCATGTGTCCGCGCTCCCCTCGTCGAGGCGGACACCTTATCCGAGAGCCGGGCGCCGCTCGTGTGCCCGTCGGATCGGCCGGTGCCGACCTCTTGACCCTGTCTCGGCGCGGGGCTTAACGTTCCGGCGTTTACAGAGGATTGAAACGATTCAGTCCCTTGCACGACTCACCCCTTGGGGCGCACATGCATGAACTCGTCTCGCAGCGCGGCGGGATGTCGCGGCGCGCGGTCCTGGCCGCCTCTCTGGCCGCGGGCGCCGTGGCCGCCCTCGGCGTCGCGGCGCCCGCCGCGACCGCACTCCCCGCCGGCGCCGGATCAGCTCCCGCCGCCGACTGGTTCGCCGACCCCCCGCGCTCGGTGCGCCCCAAGTTCCGCTGGTGGTGGCCGGACGGCCTCGTCGACCCCGACGAGATCGCCCGCGAGATCGACCAGATCGCGGACGCCGGCTTCGGCGGCGTCGAGATCGCCGCCGTCCACCACAGCATCAAGGACAAGTCGGTGCTGGACACCGCCCGTCACGGCTGGGGCAGCAGACCGTGGCTCGACGGCGTCGAGGCCGCCCTGCGCCGCGCCGCGAGACGCGGCCTCACCGTCGACCTCACCCTCGGCCCGAGCTGGCCCGTGGCCGTACCGGGCATCACCCCCGACGACGCGGCCGCCGCCCAGGAACTCGCCTACGGCCGCGTCTCGGTCCCCGGCGGAACCACCTACCAGGGTCCGGTCCCGGAGCCACTGCGCGCGGCCGCCTCCGGCGTCACCCGCCGGCAGCTCCTCGCCGTCCAGGCCGCCCGCGTCAACACCGCGAACTCCACCCGCAAGGAGACCGGCCTCGACCTGGCCGCCGTCCGCGACCTGACCGCCACCGTCACCGACGGCGCCCTCACCTGGACCGCGCCCGCGGACGGCGACTGGGTGCTGATCTCCTACTGGCAGCGGGGCTCCGGCCAGCAGCCCGAGTCCGGCCCGCACTCCTCGCCCGCCGCCTACGCCGTCGACCACTTCAGTCCCGCGGGCACCGCCGCCGTCACCGACTACTGGGACTCCCTGCTGACGCCGTCGCTGAAGATCCTCCTGAAGGCCGCCGGCGGCGCGTTCTTCGAGGACTCCGTGGAACTGGAGACCCAAGGCCTCAACTGGACCGCGCAGTTGCCCGACGCGTTCGAGAAGCGCACGGGGCGCCCCCTGCTGCCGTACCTGCCCGCCGTCATCCTCGACAAGGGCAACCAGGTCTTCGCCTTCGAGGCCCAGCTCACCCGGCAGATCAGGCACGACTTCTGGGCGACCGTCTCCGACCTGTTCAACACCCACCACCTGCGTGCCCTCAAGACCTGGGCGCACTCGCTGGACATGTCCCTGCGCTCGCAGCCCTACGGGCTGCAGACCGACGCCATCGCCTCGGCGGCGATCCTGGACATCCCCGAGGGCGAGTCCCTCGGCTTCAAGAACCTCGACGACTACCGCTGCCTGGCCGGCGGCCGCGACATGGCCGGGCGCACGGTGCTGTCCTGCGAGGCCGGCGCGTACAACGGCACGGCGTACAGCACCACGTGGGACCGCTTCCTGCGGACGATGGGCGGCGCGTACGCGGCGGGCGTCAACCAGACCGTCGTGCACGGCTTCTCCTACGCCACCGCCCCGCAGGTGAGCTGGCCCGGGTTCGCCGCCTTCAGCCCGTACAACGGCGCCCCCGGCTACGGCGAGTCGTGGGGACCCCGGCAGCCCACCTGGGGCCACGTCGAGGACATCTCCGACTACCTCGGCCGCGTCCACCGGGTGCTGCAGACCGGCACCGCCCGCGCCGACGTCGCCGTCTTCCGGCAGACCGGCTACACGGCCACCGGCATCGGCGCGTCCTGGTTCACCGCCACCGGCATCCCCCTCGGCTGGACCCACCAGTTCCTCAGCGGCCCGCTGCTCGACCTGCCGAGCGCCACCGTCTCCGGCGGTCGGCTGGCGCCCGACGGGCCCGCCTACAAGGCGCTGTTCGTCGAGGGCGACTTCTTCTACGGCTCCACCCCGACGCTCGCCGTCGACGACGCGCGCAAGCTGCTGAAGCTGGCCGAGGCGGGCCTGCCGATGGTCCTGTTCGGCGCCTTCGACCAGGCACTCACCCCCGGCGTCCCCGACGACGGGGAGACCGACCGGCTGCGCGCGATCCTGGCCCGGCTGCTCGCCCTGCCGAGCGTCGTCCGCGTGACCGACAAGGCCGCCGTCGGCGACGCGCTCGCCAAGCTCGGCGTCACCCCCGACGTCCGCTACGCCACCCCCTCCACGCTCCTCAACGCCCACCGGGCCACCGGCGACGTGGACTTCTACTACCTGTGCAACGGCAAGCACGCCGAGACCGTCAAGCCCGCGGTGGCCGCCATCGACCACGACGTCACCCTGCGCAGCACCCGGGGCCGCGGGGCGACGGTGCCGTACCTCCTCGACGCCTGGACGGGACGGGCGGTACGGCTCGCCCGCTACACCCAGGACGGCGACGACGTCACCCTGCGCGTCACGCTCCAGCCGGGGGAGACGGTGATCGTCGCGCTGGGGCGGCCCGGACTGTTCGGCGACCGCTACGGCAACCGCCCGCACGCCGTCGCCTCGGACGCCGACACCGTGCTGTTCGCCGGCCGCGGACTGACCGTGCGGGCCGGCACGGCGGGCACCCGCACCACCCGCCTGTCCGACGGCAGCACGGTCACCACGACCCTGCCGTCCGTGCCCGACCCGATCACCCCGGCCACGTGGGAACTGGAGGTCGAGGACTGGTACCCCGGCTCCGACGCGACCCGCACCGAGCGCGTCCGGCGCACCCTGACCCTGGACACGCTCGCGCCCTGGTCCAAGATCCCCGAACTGGCCGACTCCGCGGGCGTCGGCCGCTACCGCACCGAGGTCACGCTGCCGGACGACTGGACCGCGTCCCACGGGGCCGTCCTCGAACTCGGGCAGGTCTCCGACACCGTCCGTGTCACCGTCAACGGCACCTCCGTGCCCGCGGTCGACCGCCTGCACCCCGTCGTCGACGTCGGCCCCTACCTGCGCCGCGGCGACAACAGCATCGAGATCGAAGTGGCGACCCCGCTCATCAACCGGCTCCGGGTGGCCCAGCCGTCCGTGTTCGGCACCGCGGCCCGCCAGGACTACGGCCTGGTCGGTCCCGTCCGGCTCGTTCCGTACGCGCAGGCGGTGGTGTCCTGACGCCACGGGGCGCACCGGCTCCGGCCGGTGCGCCCCGCCGCGGGAGCGCGGGAGCGCGGGAGCGCGGGCGGGAGGGCCCGCGTGTGCGCCGGCGCCCGTCCCCGGGCGTCCGTCAGTGCGGCAGCTTGGCCCGCAGGCTGCCGGCCGTGGCGGCCGGCCGGGCGGCGACACGGGCGGTCCGCCGCACCAGCCGCGCGTCGCGCCGCACGTCGTGCACGGCGTGCCGGCCGCGCCACACCAGCGACGGAGCGGCCCCGGTGTCGTCGGCCGCGATCAGCAGACCGCCCAGCATCGACAGGTTCTTCAGGAAGTGGATGCGCTGCTGGGTCCGCTCGGCGGGGTCGTCGGCCTCCCAGAAACGATGGCCCGCCAGGGTGGTGGGCACCAGCGTGCCGGCGATGGCCAGCGCGGCCAGCCGGGGCATGCGGCCGATGCCCAGCAGCACACCCGCCGCCACCTGCACGGCCCCGCTGAGGCGTACGAGCTGCTCGGTGCGGTCTGGCAACACCGGCACACGTTCTGTGATGGGCCGGACCACGGGCTCGGCCGCCGGGGCCACGTCCTCGGGCGCACGGACGGAGTTCAGACCCGCGGTGACGAACATCGAGGCGAGCATCGGACGGCCGGCCACGCGCAACAGACTCATGGTGCTCTCCAGACGTGTGAGTGCGTACGGCCGTCCCCGGGTTCCCCGCAGCCGGGGCGGCAATCGACGGCGCGTGGGGACCGTGTCCGGCTGAGATCTTCCTATGAATTCGTGGGGCGGTTGAACACCCGGCTGCCGCCGTCCGTATGGGGCGAGGGATTTCCATGCCCGACCGCCGTGATCCGTAGGAGAGTTCTCGTGGGACGCAGTACGCGCAGACGCCCGACAGGCCCACGCCGCGCGACCTTCGCGGCATTCGCGCTGATCCTGGGCGGAGGCGGGCTGGTCGGGGTGAACGTCTACGCTTCGGCGACCGAGGGCGGCTCCGGCGGTGACGCGGCCCAGACCCGCAGCACCATGGCCGGCACCATCGACTGCCCCGACGTAGGGACCCGGTTGACGCAGGTGCCGGACCAGGCGCGGGCGGACGTCGACAAGGAACTCGCCCTGCTGGACCAGCAGATCGCGGAGGCCTACCAGCGGCTGCAGACGACCGGCCCGGACCAGCGGCAGGACAGCGGCTTCGCCGACAACGCCATCATGAACCCGCTGAAGGAGAAGCGGGCCGCGACGATCGAGCGCATCGCCGTCGCCATCGACCGCGTCGGAGACCGCCCGGCCGGCCTCGACTCCCTGGCCGCCTGCACACTGACCGTCCCCGACGCCCAGACCGGCGGCCAGGACCAGGGCCAGAGCCAGGGCCAGGACCAAGGCCAGGGCCAGGGCCAGCAGGGCGACGGCGGAGGACAGGCGGGCAACGGCGGTCAGGCCGGCAACGGCCCGGTCGCGGCGGACTTCGTGGACATCACCAAGGTCCAGCCGAACGTCCCCGCCGCGCCACGCACCACCGCGGACGCCTCGACCGGCTCCTTCACCACCAGGTGCGGGGTGAACGCCAACAAGAACTACAACACCGACAACGTGATCGTGGCGCCCGGCGTGACCAACGGCGCGCACCACACCCACGATTACGTCGGCAACCAGAAGATCAACGCCTTCTCCAGCAACGACACGTTCCTGGAGGGCGGCACCAGCTGCGAGAACAAGGACGACCTGTCGTCGTACTACTGGCCGGTGCTGCGGCTGCAGGACGGCACGCAGGAGTTCGACCAGAACCAGGACGGCGGCGGCAAGGAGGGCAACGTCGGCCGGATCCTGACCGCGCAGGAAGCCGAGATCAAGTACGTCGGCAGCCCCACCGGCAAGGTCGTCGCGATGCCGCAGTTCCTGCGCATCATCACCGGTGACGCCAAGACCACCACCAACGGCCTGGCGAACGCCAACGCCCACTGGAGCTGCACCGGCTTCGAGGACAAGGTCCAGCTGACCGAGCAGTACCCGATCTGTCCGCAGGGCAGCAAGGTGGTGCGCTCTTTCGCCTTCCAGAGCTGCTGGGACGGCCGCAACACCGACAGCGCCAACCACCGCACGCACGTCGCCTTCGCCGACGCGAGCGGCAACTGCGGCAACGGCTTCAAGGCGATCCCGCAGCTGACGATGCGCCTGGTGTACGACGTTCCGGCGCCGACCGTCGAGAACGGCCAGGTCAAGAACGCCTACGCGGTGGACGGCTTCCCGGAGCAGTTGCACAAGGCGGCCACCGACCACGACGACTTCATCAGCATCACGACCGGGGGGCTGGCGCAGGAGATCGCCGACTGCGTCAACAGCGGCCGGCAGTGCGGTTCCGGAGCCGGCGGCGGCGCGGACCCGGGCTCGGGCGGGGGAGCCTCCCAGCAGCCGACGGACGAGCCCACGCAGCAGCCGACGCAGCAGCCGACCGATCAGCCCACGGAACAGCCCACGGAACAGCCCACGGAGCAGCCCACGGACGCGCCCACCGAGCAGCCGTCCGAGGCACCGTCGGAGACGCCGTCCGAGGAGACTCCTGCCACCCAGCCGCCCGCCCCCGGCGGCGGGGACGGCCAGGGGGCCGGGTCCGCCACCGCGGCGCCGCAGACCGGCCAGGCGGACGACGGTCGGCCGACCCTGTCCAGCACCACGAACCCGCGGGTCTACGCCACGTCCTCGAGCCGCGAGAGCGCCGCCGCGGCGGGCGACGACAACGCGAAGGGCGACGACAGCGCCACGGACGCCGGCGCCGCCGCGCAGTCCCAGGCGGCGGCCCCGAACGCGCCCGTCGCGGCCGGCCAGGCGGAACAGCAGGCGGTTCAGGGCGGCGGACTCGCCGAAACGGGTACGACCCTGTGGCCCGCCGCGGCCGGCACCGTCCTGCTGATCGCCGGTCTGATCGTGCTGGCGCGTTCGAAGCGCCGTTTCGTGCGGTGAGGCAGCCCGGCAGGCGGCGGCAGGCACGCGTCCAGGGGCGCGGCTGACGCGCCGCATCCGCCACTGACAACGGCCGCGGGGAGGCCGTTGTCAGTGGCGGATGCGAGGCTGCGGACATGGACGAGACGGAGTTCATGCGCGGCCGGGTCTACGGCGCCGATCACGACGACGCCGGTCCGCGACCCGGCCGCACCTATGTGGAACTGGTCGGCGGCCCGCTCGACGGGCTGCTTCTGGACACCACCGGCAGGCCCGGCCACGAACTGCGGCACGGTGTCGCGCTCGACACCGAGATAGGCCGCTACGGCCCCGGCGGCCGCGCCCTGTACGTCCCGCGTCCCCAGGACGGCCGCCGCTTCGACTGGCACGGCGACAGCCCATGAGGCCCCGGCGCCGGCCACGGAGGCGAACCGCCCGCGAGGCGGGCGCGGGCGGTTCGCTCCGGGCGTGAAGAGGCGAAGCGCCTTCGCCGTGCCCCGGCTGAGACGCTTCGCCGCGGTCCTCACGTCAAGGTTTCGACGTCCTGGAAGTACTGACTCAGTACTGACCTAGACGTCACCGGGCCGGATACGCCCGCGCCAGGCTCCGGACTCGCCCCCGCGGCCCTCGATGAACTCCTTGAAGCGCCGCATGTCGCCCTTGACGCGCCGGTCGATGACCCCCAGCATGTCCGCGGTCTTCTCCGCGGCCCCGTTGGGCTCGACGTCCATCACGAGTTCCACGCGGGTGTGCGTGTCGTCGACGCGCTCGAACCGCACCGTGCCCTTCTGGCGGGTGTCACCGCTCGTCGTGCGCCAGGTGATCCGCTCGTCGGGAAGCTGGTCGACGATCTCGGTGTCGAACTCCCGCCGCACGCCGCTGATCTTGGTGACCCAGTGGTTGTGGCCGGCGTCGAGCTGCCTGATCTCCTCGACGCCTTCCATGAACTGAGGGAATTCCTCGAACTGGGTCCACTGGTTGTAGGCGGTGTGGACAGGGACCTCGACTTCCACGGTTTCCTTGACTGTGCTCACGCCTGTGCCTTTCGTTGTCGCTGGTCGGCGGCGGGGCCGGGCCCCGGCGCCGCCGTGCGGATCGTGCACGAGGGGCCGGGTACCCGAGGATCACCGGCCTACGACTGCGGTGTCGTGATCCGCGTCTCCCCGGTCGGAGGAGACGTGGATCCGCGAGCAGGGCCCCTCGCCGGCCGCTGTCGACGACGGCCGCCGCCGGCCCGTCCACCGCGCCGGTGGGGCGCACTCCGGGACGTCGTGGTGGACCGGCTGCCGGTCATCATCGCGGTCGTCGTCGCGGCGGCCTTCCTGCTGCTGCTCGTCGTCTTCCGCAGCCTCCTCGTCGCCCTGAAGGCGGCCCTGCTCAACCTGTTGTCGATCGGCGCCGCCTACGGTGTCGTCGTCGCGGTCTTCCAGTGGGGCTGGGGCGGCTCGCTGCTCGGCGTCGACGAACCCAGGGACAACCACCTCAGCGTCGCCACCGGCCTGGCCGACACCGCCCGCGTCATCACCTGCGCCGCCCTCATCATGACCAGCGTCTTCCTGGCCTTCCTGCTGTCCGCCAACGTGGTGATCAAGATGCCGGCCCTCGGTCTCGGCGTCAGCGTCGTCATCGACGCCACCCTCGTCCGGCTGGTTCTGGTCCCCGCCACCATGTACCTGCTGGGCCGCGCCAACTGGTGGCTGCCGCGCCGGCTGGACCGGATCCTGCCCCACCTCGACCCGGAAGGGTCCGCGCCGCCGCCCGACGCGCCCGGCACGATGCCGGGCCCGGCCGTGGCGACCGCCCTGGGGGAGCAGCGGTGATCCGGTCCCTCTTCCGGCGGCACCGCGCCGCGTCCGTCATCGCTGTGGTCCTCGCCGTCGTGCGGCTCGTCGCCGGTGTCGCCGAGGCCGCCGCCCGCACCCTGCTGCACAGTCGCCTGACGGCCGCGGCCGGGCGCATCCTCGGAGAGGACAGCGGCGTCGACATCGACGGCGGCCCCGCCCTGCTCGCCCTGCTCGACCGGCACCTCGACTCCGTGACGATCAGCGACGACCACGCCACCCTCGGCCGCCTCACCGACGTGTCCGTCCGCGTCCGCCTGAACGACATACGGCTGACCGGCAGCCGCTCCGGCACGGTCGCCCGCACCCACGCCGACGTCCCCGCCGAGTCCCTGCAGAGCATGGCCGGCGCGCGCGGCAAGCGGCTGCCGATCACCGCCGTGCACCTCGACGCCGCGGCCGACACCATCACCCTCGAACTGAAGGGCGGCCTCGGCCGGGCCACGCTGCGGCCCCGCATCGAGGACGGGCGCCTGACCCTGCGCCTCGAGGACGCCGAGGTCCTCGGCAGCCCCGCACCCGCCCGGCTCGTCGACCGGATCGAGAGCAACCTGGCCGGCCGCGCCGACGCCGACCACCCCCTCGGCCTGAAGGCCACGGTGCTCGACGTCACGTCCACCGGCCTGAACGTCACCCTGGACGGCGGCCCCGCCCGATTCCCCGCCCAGCGGAAGACGTGACGGCCGCCGCCGCTGCCGCGGGTGCTCGGCGCCTGCGGCGGAGGTCTCCGGTCGCGGTGTCGCACACGGCCTTGCCGGCAGGGCCCTCTCGGGCGGGGTCGGCGCTGTCGGTCGGGCTCAGGTGCCGGCCGCGCGGGTCAGCAGGTCGGTGACCTGCTGGGCGACCACATCCCGGGCCTCCGGGTGCAGCGTGCCGACGGTTCCCTCGTTCAGGGTCCGGACCGTCTGCCCGGTGTCACCGTCGCAGGGGACGCTGTCGCTGAGCACGTCGTAGCCGTCGCGGACGGCGACCCGCAGGTGACGGCGTCCGCCGCCCTCGTCGTGCACCGCGGCGGCGACGACCAGGGGCGGCGGCCCGCCCGGTTCGGCGGCCAGCTTGCGGTAGCTGCTGGCGACCGGCTCGCGCCACCGGATGCCGAGCAGCAGCGGCTGCTTGGCCACCACCTCGGCGAGCGGGCTCTCGTGCGTGCGGTCCCGCTCCAGCACCGTCGCCCGGGCGTCCAGGACGAGGGCGGCGGGCAGCAGGCAGCGCAGCGTGCTGCCGACGAGGTTGCCGCTGACGGTGGCGGTCCTGCGCACCGCCCCGGTGCCCACCGTCGAGGCCGCCCGCCTGAGCACCTCCGGCACGCGGTCGTCGACGCGGTTCAGCACCACGGCGGCGCCCAGCCCGTCGCGGGCGATCACGTTGGCCTCCGGCAGGTTGCGCAGCGACATCGCCTGCTCGGGGAAGCCGTCGCGCTGCCAGACGGCCCACACGAGGGTCGCCCCTCCGACCGGCACCGCTCCCGCGGCCATGCACTCCTGAGCTTCGGGCACGGACGCAGGCAGACGCAGCAGCACGGGAGCCGACCTCTTTCTCGAGTTCCTCGAGGGACCTGATACCGGGGCCCGCGGCCGTCCGGGCCGCCGTGACCCCCGGCACGGCGCATTCTGCCCTCCGGAGCGGCGGCGCATACAAGGCTCACGGCGGCACGAGGGCGTACGCCGGATCGCCGGACCGGGACCGGAAGTCCTCCGCGGGAGGGGGTGGGAGCGGCCTGCCGTGCTGCACCCGATCCGCCGTCCGGCGTGCGGGATGCCCTGCGGTGGTAACCCGTACCGGCGGACGCGGCGGACGCGGCGGGCGTGGTGGTGACACCCGCGTGCCTGGCGGAGTCGGGCGGAGTCGGGCGGAGACTGGAGAACTGGTGCACTTCGGGACACGGGCGGGCACGGACCGGCAGACGCCGGACGAAGCGGACGGCGGCAACGACCCCAGGCGATGGCGGGCCCTGTGGGTCACCCTGGTAGCCGGGTTCATGAGCCTGCTCGACGTGACGATCGTCGCGGTGGCGCTGCCGTCGATGCAACGCGACCTGCACACGACGGCGCCCGCCATCCAGTGGGTCGTCTCCGGCTACGCCCTGACCTTCGCGCTGGTGCTGGTGACGGCCGGCCGCATCGGCGACGCGGTCGGCAGGCACCGCGTCTTCCTGCTGGCGCTGACGGCCTTCGTGGTGTGCAGCGCGATCGCGGGAGCCGCTCCCACGATCACGCTGCTCGTCGTGGCCCGCCTGGCCCAGGGCGTGGCCGCGGGCTGTCTCGCCCCGCAGAACTCCGCCCTCATCCAGCAGATGTTCCGGGGAGCCGAACGCGGCCGCGCCTTCGGCATGTTCGGCGCGACGGTGGGTGTCTCCGGCGCCGTCGGCCCGGTGGTGGGCGGTCTGATCCTGAAGCTGGCCGCCGGCCCCGACGGCTGGCGCTGGATCTTCTACGTCAACGTGCCGGTCGGCGTGATCGCGCTCGTGCTGGGACTCAGGCTGCTGCCCAGGACGGCCGCGGGCCGCCGCGAGAGCCTCGAGCTGGGCGGCGTCGCGCTGCTGGGCTGCGGGGTGCTGGCGCTGATGCTGCCACTCGTCCTCGCCGAGTCCGGCGGCGTGCGACGGCTGTGGTGGCTGTTCGCCGCGGGTCTGGCCCTGCTGGTGGTCTTCGCCCGGTGGGAGCGGCGGGTCGCGGGCCGCGGCGGCCGGCCGCTGCTGCATCCCAGCCTGGTGACCGCCACGCGCGGATATGCCGCCGGGGCCGCCATCGCCACTCTGTACTTCGTCGGCTTCAGCGGCGTGTGGCTGGTCTTCGCCCTGTTCCTGCAGAACGGCCTGGACTACTCGCCGCTGCGCTCCGGGCTCACGGTGACGCCGTTCGCCATCGGGTCGGCGGTCGCCGCCGCGGCGGCCGGCCGGCTGGTGGAGCGGCTCGGCCGGCTGCTGACCGTCTGCGGGCTGGCCGGCGTGGCGGTCGGCCTCGGCGCGACCGCGGCCGTCCTGCGTTGGGCGCCCGCCGGCAGCATGGTGTGGCTCGCCCTCCCCGCGCTGCTCCTCGGCGGCGTGGGCAGCGGCTGCGTCATCTCCCCGAACGTCACCATGACGCTGCGGGACGTGCCGGTGCGGATGGCCGGAGCGGCCGGCGGCGCGCTGCAGACGGGGCAGCGACTGGGCGGCGCCGTCGGTACGGCGGCGCTGCCCGGGGTGTTCTACATGGTGCTCGTCGCCGGTCACCACGACTACCGGGCCGCCGTGGCGGCCGCCGTCGGACTCGGCGTGGTGCCGGTCCTGGGCGCGCTGGTCCTGGCGGTCCGCGACTGGCGGCTCGACCGCGATGTCGGCCGGCACCGCACCTCGTCCGGGGCGCCGCCCGGTCCCGGGCACGTGGGGGAGGGCTGACGGCGAAGTCCCGTCGCGTCGAGCGCTACCGGACTTCGCCGTCGCCCCGTACCCGCCGCCCGCCGCGGCCGGGTCAGGGCTTGATCAGGGCTTGATCAGGGCTGGAGGGGCAGGCTCGCGCAGTTGGAGGCGGCGGACTTGCCGTTGAGCCGGTCGGTCAGCCAGTCGATGGCGTCGCCCTGGTCGGTGAGCAGCGGCGTGAAGTGGTTGATGAGGGCGCTGCCCAGGCTGGGCAGGACGACGGGCTTGTAGGTCACGTCGGCACCCCTGGCGCACCAGTCGACCGCGAGCCGGCGCGCCTGGGCGTGGGGCACGAGGTTGTCGCTGGTGCCGGTGGCCACCCGCACCGGGGAGGCGGGCTTCATGGTGCCGATGCGCTGCTCGTTCAGGAAGCCCTTCAGCATCGGCTCCGCCTCGATGATGTCGCTGAGGGAGCGTCCGTCGGTGGTCCACTTGGTGCTGCGGGCATAGCCGTAGGACAGCAGCGCGTCGCCCACGCACATGGTCGACAGGTCCTTCAGCGCAGCCTTGCCCGCCGCGTTCAGGTGGGCGCCGGCGACCGGCTGCAGCGCCGGGTCGGACTGCAGGAAGCCGTTGACCGACCAGCCCAGGGCGCCGGTCAGTTCGGTGCCGTCGATGCCCTTGGTGACCTCGATCAGGTTTGCGGGCGGGGCGCCCGCGGAGGTGCCTGCGAGGGGGACGTCGGGCGCGTAGGAGGGCTGCAGTTCGGCGGCCGCCGCGGTCGCGCCGCCGCCCTGGCTGTAGCCGAACAGGGCCACGCGCGAGGCGGAGGTGAGCGAGGTGCCGGGCAGGGAGCGCGCGGCGCGGACGGCGTCGAGGACGGCGTGGCCCTCGTCCACGCGGTTGACGTAGGTGTGCAGCCGGTCCGTGGCGCCGAGGCCCGCGTAGTCGGTGACGACCACGGCGATGCCCCGGGCCAGCAGGCGGTAGATGGCCAGGTCCTCGTAACCGACCGACAGCGTCTGGCCGTTGACCAGCAGGGGATGCTCCAGGCCGAGGGACGCGGCGCACTGGTCGCCCTGTCCCATGGTGCCGGGGGCCACGGCGACCAAGGGCCGGGCTCCGCTGCCCTTCCAGGCGGCGGACGGTTCGATGTAGGCGCCGGTGACCGCCACCGGACCGCCGTTGGAATCGGTCGACTTGTACATCAGGCGGGTGGCGGTGCCGGGCAGCGGTCCGTCGAGGCCCGGCAGGCTCAGTGCGAGGGGGAGCGGTTCGCTGCGGACCAGGGTGCCGTTCGCGGCGGGCAGGTTCGCGGGCGGGGAGTAGAAATCCGGGATGGTGACGCCGCGCGAGACCACGGCGTCGGACTGCGGGGCAGCGGCGGCGGCGGGCAGGGCCGTGGCACCCAGACAGGCGGCGGTGGTGACGGCCGCGGCCAGCAGGCGGGCGGAAACGGGCATGGCGGATCTCCGGGGCTGTGGGGAGGCCGAGCCTTCGGCTGCGGCTCGGGCGGTGACGGCCCGTGGGGGCAGGGGCCTGCGGTACGGGACCGCGGTCGTCCAGCCGCCGCCCCGCACCGTTCTTAGACGAAGTGTCAGGACCGTAACCGCGGCCGTGTTACCCGGGGTAGTCCTCGATAGGTTACGGTTCAGTAATATGACGGCGAGACGGCTCGCGACGGGCACCTTGACCTCGTGCGGTACGACATGAGAGCGCTTTCGCGGGGTGCGGGGTGCGGGGTGCGGGGTGCGGGGTGCGGGGTGCGGGGTGCGTCACCACGACGACGTGCGCCGCGTCTCCGCCTGGGCCGTCCTCCGGGCGACGGTGCGATTGCGGCGAGGGGCCCCGTGGCGGGAAGACCGTGAGTGACCTGCGCGCCGCCGGGTTCCGGCTGGTGACCATGACCAACGGTGACGCGGCCCTGGCCGAGTGGCTGCTGACCGCCGCGGGCGTGGCGGACGCCTTCGAGGGGCTGCTGGACGTCAGCGGCCCGCGCGCCTGGAAGCCGGCGCCGGCCGCGTACCGGTACGCCGTCGGCCACGCGGGCGTACCACCAGAACGCGCGCTTCTCGTCGCCGTGCACCCCCGGGACGTCGACGGCGCCCGCCGGACCGGACTCGGCGGCACCTGGCCGCGCCGCGGGCCCATCGGCCGGTTGCCCCGTACGACGACCCCGCCGACGCACACGGCCGAGGATCTCAGCGACCTCGCCGCCCGGCTGACCGCCGCCAGGGCATGACGGGCCGTTGCCCGACGCGCCAGGGCTCGACCGGTCGTGGGGGCCGGTGTGTCAGTGCAGCGTCAGCCCCCAGTCCGCCCCAGGGCCGCGGGCCCACCGACAGTCGCCCCGGTCACCAGCACGACCCCGGACCGCCGCGGCGCAGGCCGCACCGGCGGCCCAGGGGGCCGTCAGGCCGTCGAACTGCCCGGTGAAGAGGAACCACAGGGGGAACAGCGCGCACCACCAGGCCAGGGCCGCCGCGGACCGGCGGACCGGCGGTCCGTGCCCGGAGGGCCCGCTCCTCACCGGTGTGTCCCGATCATCGTCATGGTCGGCGAATACCCCGCGCCGCCCGGCTGGCGCGGTACGGCACCCGTGCGGCGGACGGTCGCGTTCCCCGGGCCCGTCGGTTTCCGTCGGTTTCCGTCGGCTTCCGGCGGTCGTGGAGATCGCGTGGGGGAAAGCTGTTTAAAATCTGAAGATCGAATCGAGAGGGAACGTGCGTGAGTGAACCGACGGGGCCCGTCTGCCCGGAGTGCAACGCCCCCCGGGCCGCGGACGGCACGCCGGCCTGCTCCTGCGCCCGACGCGCGTCCGACGCTCACCGCGAGACGCGTACGGCGGAGGCGGCGGTCGCGGAGGACTTCTCCCCCCTGCGCATACGGCCGTTCGTGGAGGTCGGCGTCACCGCCGAGGATCCGGATGCCCCGGATGCCCCGGATGCCCCGGATGCCCCGGACGGCCCGGATGCCGCGGACGGCCCGGATGAGCCGACCGGCTCCGCGGAAGCGGCCGGGGCCACCGCCGGGCCCGCCGACGTGCCTCTGCCGGCGACGGCCGCCGAGGACGGTCCGCCCCCACGGCTCCCGGATGCGCCGAACCCGCAGCCCCTGCCGGACGGTGCTCCCGGCCCCCGGCGACGGCGCCGCGCGACCCTGGTCATGGGAGCGGGAGCCGCCGGGGCCGTTCTGCTGACGGGCGGTCTCGTCGGGGGACTCTTCTTCTACACCGGCCCTTCGCGGGACGGCTCCGGCACCGACGGCGTGCGGGCGGCGCTGCCGGACGCGTCCACGGGCGGCACCCCGTCGTCCGGATACGCATCTCCCACGGTCTCCTTCGCGCCGTCTTCCGCGGCCCCGGCGTCCTCGCCCGCCAGCACGCCGACCGACAGCGCTACCGCCGACCCGACCGGGTTCGCCTCCCCGACCCGGACCCCCGCCGACGCCGCCGTCACGACCGCGCCCGTGCCCGCGCCGAGTGAGTCCGACGGCGGGGCACCCGTCCTGCGCCTCGGCGACCGGGGAGCGGAGGTCACCGAGCTCCAACTCCGCCTGCGCCAGGTGGGCTTGTACCACGGGGACGCGGACGGCGACTTCGACAGCGAGGTGGAGAGCGCCGTCCGCGGCTACCAGTTCACCCGTGTCGTCCTGGAGGACGAACCGGGCGTCTACGGCGAGGCGACCCGAGCCGCTCTGGAATCCGAGACCTCGCAGCCGTGACCCGCCGGCCGGGTACGGCCCGGCGTGCGCGGCGCGTCGCTCACCGCGTCGCTCACCGCCCGTCGCGCGTCGCTCACGACCGGTCGCGCGTCGCTCACGACCGGTCGCGCGTCGCTCACCGTCCGGCGTCGTCGCGGCTGTCGGCGGCCGCGTCGACGCACCGGAAGACGGCCCTTCCGAGGCCGATCACACCGTCGGACAGGGGAGTGCACCGCACCCCGCCCTTGCCGCGCAGGGCCTTCTGCGCGCCCGGACCGATGGTGACGTCCATCCAGGCGCAGGGCCGGGCCGGGCGGTTGACGAGGAACGTCACGGGACCGGCGCCGGAGTCGAGTTCGATCGTGCGGCCGACGAAGGCGTCGATGTCGACGCCGCGGAGCAGGATGTTGCGGCGGGTGTGCCGGAGGTCGGCCTCGGCGGCGATGTGCCGGGGCAGGTTCTCCACGGCCATCAGGGTGACGGCCGCATCGCGGTGCGCGGGCCGGCCGAAGTAACGGTCGCCGACCAGCCCGAGACCGCTGCGCACCTGCACCTCACGCACCCGCTCGTCCGCCGGCCCGTCCGAAGGCCCGTCGGCCGGTCGCCCGGCGAGCCGGTGCGCGGGGGAGACGAGCAGCTGAAGCACCTCCACCTCATGCATGCGGCCACCCTAGTGCGCCGATGGCGGGAGTGGCGCGTTCCGCTGCCGCCGGAGGCCGGGCGGCCCCGCCGAACGCGCGCCGGGCGGGGCGGGTTTGCCGTCGGTCTGAGCGGCAACGCGGTGTCCATGAGTGAACCGAACAGCAAACCGAGTCGAGATTCCGCAGCGACGCGGAGCACGGCCGCCAAGGCCCGGCGGACCGCCGGAAAGGCGACCGCCCCCGCGTCGAAGGCGGCGGACAAGGCCGCTGCGACGAGTGCTGACACGGCGTCGAAGGCGAAGGACACGGCGAAGGACACGGCCGAGCGCACGGCCGGGACGGCCGGCCAGGCCGTGCAGACCGCGGCCAGGAGCGTCGACGCGGGACGGCAGGCCGTCGTCGCCGCGTCCGGGCAGGCCGCCGCGCTCGCCAGGACGGCGTGGACGGTGATCTCGCACCGCAAGCTCGTCGCGGCGGGCGTGGGCGCGGGCCTGACGGCGCTGAGCGCCACGTCGTACGCGGTGGGCCGGCGTGCGGGCCGGTGCGCGCACGGTCCGATCACCCGCCTGACCGGCGGGCGGATCTGACACGCCGCACGTGTCGCCACCGCGGCCGGCCGACGCGGCCGGCCGCGCCGGCGCGATGTCGCGGCGCGTGCTCAACCGCCGCCGCCCACCAGGTCGTTCAGGCGGGTGCCCTGCCCCCAGCGGCGCAGGGCGAAGCCGTCGACCAGACACGTCCTGCCCTGACGCCGTGCCCACCGCAGGTCACGGTCGGCGAAGGTGCCGCGATGCACGACCAGACGGAGATACGGCTCCTCGCCGCCGCGGTGCGGGTGGGGATGCGGCAGATCCTCGTCGGGCAGCGGCTCGGCCACCGGGCGGAAGGCCACCTCCAGCCGACGGCCGTCCCGGTCCCGGGCGCACAGCCGCGGACGGTCGGGCGCCGGCAGCAGCCGCACCCGCCAGCCGTCCCGCCGCAGCATGCGCGCGACGGCCAACGCCAGTTCCTGGGTGCCCAGTTCGAGCAACTCGTCCGGGGTGTAGTAGCCGAGCCGGCGGCGCGCGGCCGGTGACCGGCGCCGGACGGCGACCGTGACGGCGAGGCCGACGGCCACCACACCGGCGAGCGGGACGGCGACTCCCGCGGCGCGGTATCCCGCGGCCAGCGCCGCGACCACCGCGCACACCGCCGCCACCAGCCCCGCGAGCGCCGGCAGCACCTCCCGCAGCCCGGGCCCGTAGCGTCCCTGATCGCGCAGCAGACGTACGGCGCGTCGTCTGCGGGCACGACGCGACTCACGGCGGCCGGGAGTCCACGTCTGGCGTGCCACAGTGCCGACTCCCCCCGACGTGCCGCCCGCTCCGGCCCGTGCCGGCCGTCCCGAGTGCAGGGATACCCAGCCCGCGGCCGGTTCTGTGACCGACGGAAACGATCCGGCCACGCACGCCGGCGCACTGATGCGTCAGGGGTGCCGTGCGCGTCCGGCGTGACGCCCCCGAGGCCGGCGGAATCCGGCCGCCCGGCTCACCGCGGGACGGGCTCACCGTGCCCTCAACGGCGGCCGCGGCTGCGGGAACGGCGGGGCGACGGCCGGGGTGTCGGCCTGGCGGAGCTCGGCGAGGAGCTGGTTCTGCCCGGCGAGCAGCTCGGTGAGGATGCGCCGCGCCGCGCGCAGCAGCTCGGCGACGTCACCGCCGGCCAGGGCGTAGCGGACGGTGGAGCCGTCCCGTACGGAGACGACGATGCCGGACCGCCGCAGCACGGCCAGCTGCTGCGAGAGGCTGGACGGCTCGATGTCGATGTCGGCGAGCAGGTCCCGCACGGCCACCGGACCGTGCTGGAGCAGCTCCAGCACCCGGATGCGGACGGGGTGGCCGAGCATGCGGAAGAAGTCGGCCTTGGCCTGGTAGAGGGGGACGTGCATGGGCGCTCGCTCCCAGCAGGATCGGGTGGTACCGGACGGGACGGCCGCGGCGCGGCGATGTCCCGGGGCGCCGCCGCGGGGCGGCACCCCGGGATGCTGATCCTTATCGCCCCGGCCCGCGCGCAACCGCACATTGGAATCATGCTGATGTGGTGACTTGAAGAAGTTTTCACATCAGGGGCGTGCGAAGCCCCGGTCCCGGGTGGACGGCCTAGATCTCGAGCTGTTCCTCCACCCGCGTCAGCTGGTGGCGTGCCATCGCCAGGTTCGAGCGGGCCTTGTCCAGGACCAGGTAGAGGAACAGCCCGTTGCCGTTGCGGCCGGACACCAGGCGGATGAGGTGGTACTGGCCCTCCAGTGTGATCAGGATGTCCTCGATCCTGCTGGCCAGGCCCAGCTGTTCCATGGTGCGCACCTTGGCCCGGATGACGTCCGTGTTGCCGGCCGCGGCGATCGTCAGGTCCAGGTCCTTGCCGCCGCCCAGCGTGCCGAGCGCCATCCCGCTGGTGTAGTCGACCACCGCGGCCCCCAGTGCACCCTCGATGCCGGCCATCATCTCCTTCAGCGACACTTCCACACTCGCCACAGCGCCTCCCCTTGTCGTCCGTCGTCGTCCGTCGACTGCGGCGGGCCGGTCTTCGTCCCGTCCCGCTCCGATGCCCGGACCGTACGCACATCGCCCGCGCCCCCGGAGCGGGTCTGCGGGACTGACTGCGGATGACCGGACGGCGACCGGACGGGACCATGCCTCGACGGGAACTGGCCTGCGCGGAACAGAAGTTGACAACCGGCGCCACTGGGCCGATGCCTCAGCCGTCGCGCTCGCGCGACATGACCACGGCCGCGCCCGCGATCCAGCGCCGCACGAGGCCAGGGCCGGCGCCAGACGGGGCCAGGGCGGGGTGTCACGCGGGGCCAGGGCCCGGCGTCACGCGGCGCCAGGGCCGGGTGTCACAGCGCCAGGACCGCGCGCACCCGGTTGCCGCCCCCGCTGACCGGGTCCACGTCGAGACGCTGGGCCAGGCTGTGCACCATGGCGAGGCCCCGGCCGCTCTCGCCCCACATCGTGAGCGGCCGGACACGGGGCCGGCCGGGACTGCGGTCGTACACCTCGACGGTCACCTGTGTGTCGGACACCTGAAGGCGCAGGCGGCAGGTGCCGCCGTGCCGGGTGGCGTTGGCGACCAGTTCCGACACGACGAGGGCCGCGTCGTGGATGTGCCCGGCGTCCAGCCCCGCCGTCCGGTGGCCGCGCCAGACCAGGAACTGCCAGGTCAACCTGCGCGCCCGGAAAGCCGATTCGGCGTCATCGGGCAGCAGGTACTCGACTCCTACGGAACGCCGATGGGTACGCGGTCGCGTACGCATGGCGGATCACTTCCCCTCCTGGGCCGTCCGGCCACACGGTGACTATCCACCCGGCCGCCGCAGGTCCTGCCCGACCGGGCCCACCCCTTCCTGATGCCCGGTACGGGTGACCGCGAACCGGTCGCCGACGCTGTCCGTGCCGCGTCGGTCGGCGTCCGTGCCGCGTCGGTCAGTGTCCGTGTCGGCCGGCGTCCGTGCCGGGTCAGTCCGCGGCGCCCGAGTCCCTGCGCCGTCGCCCCCTGCCGGAGGGCCGGCCGGCGGGGCGGGGGACCACGTCCAGGCCGTTCAGCGCTCCCGGGTGGCCGACCGTGCCGAGGCTGAGCAGGACGTGCCGTTGGGCGACCTCCTCGGCGGTGAGCGGGCCGTCGGCCCGGTACCAGTTGGCCACCCCCTGGCACATGATCAGCACGGCGCGGACCGCGTCCGCGGGGATCGGCGTGGTGAACACGCCCCGGGCGATGCCCGCCTCGACCGTGTCGAGCAGCATGTGCTCCAAGTAGTCGCGCAGCGCCACGTACCGGGCCCGGTTGCCGGGTTCCAGGCTGCGGATCTCGGTGTCCAGGAAGGCCAGTCCCTTGCGGTGGGCCATGTAGAGCACGATGGACTCGACCATGGCGCAGAAGCGGGGCAGCGGGTCGTCGCCCGCTTCGGCGGCGGCGGCCCGGCAGCGGTCGAGGACGTCCTTCATGGAGGTTTCCAGCAGCGTCGCGAGGAGCGCCTGCTTGTTCTCGTAGTGGTAGTAGAGCGCCGGGACGGTCACGCCGACCCGGCCCGCGATGTCGCGTACCGAAGTGCCGTGGTAGCCGTGCTCGTTGAACGCCTCCATGGCGTGCATCAGGATCGGGTGCAGGTCGAGTGGCCCATAGGCGCGCCAGTGGGACGCGGCGGTGGTCTCCTGGCTGGACTGGGTGCTCAACGGTGCTCCTCCGATGTGTCGCCGGCGACCGGCATTGTACGTACGGCGGGTCCGACGGCCCCGCACCTGATCGCTTATCGACCGCTCAGTTTCTGCCCGGCTTCAGCGTTCCTGATCCAGCCCCTCGATGCAATGGTTCACGGTCTCGGCGGAGAGAACTCCTCTTCAATCCGGCTTCGAACGAGGATCGTCCAGCCCGGCTCCGGCTATTGACCGCTCCCGCCCTCGTCCCTACCGTCTTAGCGAGCGCTAAGTAGAGTCCAGTCCGGAGGGCCGTCGCACGCCCTCCTCCGAGAGAGGGACCCATGAGCTCGACGAGCGGCGCCACCCTGCCGTACGGAACGGACCCGCACGCCTCCTCGACCGTCACCTCCCCGACCGCCTCACCCGCCCGCCGCGCCGGACCGCTGACCGGCGTGCGCGTGCTGGAGCTGGCCGGGATCGGCCCCGCCCCCTTCGCGGCGATGCTCCTCGGCGACCTGGGCGCCGACGTCGTCCGCGTGGACCGGCCCACCGCGTCGCCCGTGGCCGTCGACCCCGTCCACGACCTCACCAACCGCAACAAGCGCTCCGTCCTGGTCGACCTGAAGTCGGCGGACGGACCCGGGCTGGTGCGCGCGCTCGCCGGACGCGCCGACGTCCTGATCGAGGGCTACCGCCCCGGCGTCGCCGAACGCCTCGGCGTCGGCCCGCGGGAGTGCCGGGCCGCCAACCCGGCCCTGGTCTACGGCCGGATGACCGGCTGGGGCCAGGACGGGCCGCTGGCGCCCCGCGCGGGACACGACATCGGCTACATCGCCACCGCGGGCGCGCTCGGCATGATCGGCGCCGCGGACGGACCGCCCGCCGTCCCCGCGAACCTGCTCGGCGACTACGCCGGCGGCTCCCTCTATCTCGCCGTCGGCGTCCTGGCCGCGCTGCTGACCGCGCGCGTCACGGGCGAGGGACAGGTGGTGGACGCGGCGATCGTCGACGGCACCACGCACCTGACCGCCATCGTGCACGGCATGCTCGCCGCCGGACTCTGGCAGGACGGACGCGGACGCAACCTCCTCGACGGCGGCTGCCCCTACTACGCCGTCTACGAGACGCGGGACGGCGGCTGGATGGCGGTCGGCGCGCTGGAGCCGCAGTTCTACGCCGAGTTCGTACGCCTCCTCGGGCTCGCCGCCGACGAACTGCCCGACCGCGACGACCCGCGCCGGTGGCCGCGGCTGCGGGCCCGGTTCGCCGAACGGTTCAAGACCGCCGACCGCGACGACTGGGCCGCCGTCTTCGAAGGCACCGACGCCTGCGTCGCCCCGGTGCTGTCCCTGCGGGAGGCCGCCGCCCACCCGCACCTCGTCCACCGCGGCAGCCTCACCGAGGCCCACGGTGTCACCCAGCCGGGCGTGGCGCCCCGCTTCTCCGCGACGCCCGGCTCGCTGCGCCTGCCGCCCCCCGTCCCCGGCATCCACAACACCGACGTGGCCCGCGACTGGGACGTTCCCGCACTCGCACCGGCGGCCCGGTGCGGCACCACCGACCAGGACGGAAACTGATGGAACTCTCCATGCCCCTGCAGTACGCGGGCGACCCGCGGACCGCGGCCGACGAGGCCGCCGCGCTGGAGCCGGCGGGCCTCGACGCGATCTGGGTGGCCGAGGCCTACGGCTTTGACTCCCCGACCGTCATGGGCTACCTCGCCGCCCGCACCGAGCGGCTGCGCATCGGCTCCGCCATCCTCAACGTGTACTCGCGCACCCCCGCGCTGATCGCCCAGACCGCCGCCGGACTCGACGCCCTCACCGGGGGCCGCGCGCTGCTCGGCATCGGGGCGTCCGGCCCGCAGGTCGTGGAGGGCTGGCACGGCCGCCGCTACGACAAGCCCCTCGGCCGCACCCGGGAGACGATCGGCCTGGCCCGCCGCATCTGGCGGCGCGAGGTGATCGAGCACCACGGCATCAACGACATGCCCCTGCCGCCGGAGAAGGGCGGCACCCTCGGCAAACCCCTCAAGCTGCTCACCCGCCCGGTCCGCGACACCATCCCCGTCTACGTCGCCGCGCTCGGCCCCGCCAACGTCCGCATGACCGCCGAACTCGCCGACGGCTGGCTGCCGTTCCTGTACGTGCCGGAACACGCCGGCAAGGTCTGGGGCGAGCCGCTCGCCGAGGGCGCCGCCCGGCGCGACCCGGCGCTGGGGCCGCTGTCCGTCGTCGCGGGCGGGCTGCTCGCCATCGGCGACGGCGCCGAGGCGGTCCGCGACCTGGTGCGGCCCCTCGTCGCGCTGTACGTCGGCGGCATGGGCGCCCCCGGCCGCAACTTCTACCACGACCTGGTCTGCTCCTACGGGTACGAGGCCGAGGCCGCCGCCGTCCAGGAGCACTACCTCGCGGGCCGCAAGAAGGAGGCGGAGGCCGCGGTCCCCGCCGAACTGTGCGAACTGCTCTGCCTGGCGGGCCCCGAGGGCTACGTGCGGGACCGCGTCGAAGTCTTCCGGGAGTCGGGCGTGACCATGCTCAACGTCACTCCCGTCGGCCCCGACCCGGCCCGGCTCGTCGAGCGGGTCAAGAACTGGCTGTGAACGGCCGCCCCCCGGCCCGCCGGCCGGGGCCCGCACCCACCCACCGCGACGCGGAGGCGACATGGAACGAGACATCTACACCCCGGAACACGAGGCGTTCCGCGACACCGTCCGCACCTTCCTCGCCAAGGAGGTGCTGCCCCACCACGAACAGTGGGAGCACGACGGCATCGTGAGCCGCGACGTCTGGCGCGCCGCCGGCCGCCAGGGCCTGCTGGGCCTGGCGGTACCGCAGGAGTACGGCGGCGGAGGCACCGACGACTTCCGCTACAGCGCCGTCCTCATCGAGGAGTTCGCCCGCGCCGGGGCGTCCGGCCTGGCCCTGAGCCTGCACAACGACATCGTCGGCCCCTATCTGACCCGGCTCGCCACCGACGAGCAGAAGCGGCGCTGGCTGCCCGGCCACACCTCCGGCGAGATCATCACCGCCATCGCGATGACCGAACCCGGCACGGGCTCCGACCTGCAGGGCATCCGCACCACCGCCACCGACCGGGGCGACCACTACCTGCTCAACGGCGCCAAGACGTTCATCTCCAACGGCATCCTGGCCGACCTGGTCGTGGTCGTCGCCAACACCAAGCCGGAGGGCGGCAGTTCCGGGCAGAGCCTGCTCGTCGTCGAGCGAGGCACGCCCGGCTTCGAGCGGGGCCGCAACCTCGACAAGATCGGCCAGAAGGCACAGGACACCGCCGAGTTGTTCTTCGACGACGTGCGCGTGCCCAAGGAGAACCTGCTGGGGGAGGAGAACAGGGCGTTCTCCTACCTCATGGCCAACCTCGCCCAGGAGCGGCTGGCCATCGCCGTGGGCGCGGCCGCCGCCGCGGAGCACGTCCTGCGGCTGACGGTGGAGTACGTCAAGGAGCGCGAGGCGTTCGGCCGTCCCCTCGCCCGGCTCCAGCACGTGCGCTTCGAGGCCGCCGAGATGGCCACCGAGTGCGCCGTCACCCGCGCCTTCGTCGACCGCTGCATCACCGAGCACAGCCGGGGACGGCTGGACGCCGTGGACGCCTCGGCGGCCAAGTGGTGGGCCACCGAGCTGCAGAAACGGGTCGTCGACCGGTGCCTGCAACTGCACGGCGGCTACGGCTACATGACGGAGTACCGGGTCGCCAAGGCGTTCCTGGACGGCCGCGTCCAGACGATCTACGGCGGCACCACGGAAATCATGAAGGAGATCATCGGCCGCTCCCTGCTGGGTTGAGCGACCGCCCCGGCCCCGCGTTCCCCGGGGCCACCACGTTCCCCGACACCACCGGAAGGCACCCCGTGACCAACGAAGCGTATCTGTACGAGGCGATCCGCACCCCGCGCGGCCGCGGCAAGCCCGGCGGAGCCCTGCACGGCACCAAGGCGGTCGACCTCGTCGTCGGCCTCGTCGACGAGGTCCGCCGCAGGTTCCCCAGCCTGGACCCGGCCGGCATCGACGACATCGTCCTCGGCGTCGTCAGCCCCGTCGGCGAGCAGGGCGCGGACATCGCCAGGACCGCCGCCCTGCTCGCCGGCCTGCCCGACACCGTGGCCGGCGTGCAGGAGAACCGCTTCTGTGCCTCCGGCCTGGAAGCGGTCAACCTGGCCGCCGCGAAGGTCCGTTCGGGCTGGGAGGACCTCGTCCTGGCGGGCGGGGTGGAGTCCATGTCCCGTACCCCCATGGGCAGCGACGGCGGAGCCTGGGCGCAGGACCCGCTGACCAACCACCTCACCGGCTTCGTCCCGCAGGGCGTCGGCGCCGACCTCATCGCCACCCTGGAGGGCTTCACCCGCCACGACGTGGACGCCTACGCGGCCGAGTCCCAGGCGCGGGCCACCGAGGCATGGAAGGACGGCAGGTTCGCCCGGTCCGTCGTCCCCGTGCGGGACCGCAACGGACTGCTGGTGCTGGACCGCGACGAGCACATCAGGCCCGGCACCACCGTCGACTCCCTCGCCGCGCTCAAGCCGTCGTTCGCCGACGTCGGCGCGCTCGGCGGCTTCGACGCCGTGGCGCTGCAGAAGTACCACTGGGTGGAGGAGATCGACCACGTGCACCACGCGGGCAACTCCTCCGGCATCGTCGACGGCGCGGCCCTCACCGTCATCGGCTCAGCCGAGGCGGGCAGGCGGCACGGACTGCGCCCGCGGGCCAGGATCGTGTCGGCGGCTGTCTCCGGCGCCGACCCGACGATCATGCTGACCGGACCGGCCCCCGCCTCCCGCAAGGCGCTCGCCAAGGCCGGGCTGACCCCCGCCGACCTCGACCTGGTCGAGATCAACGAGGCGTTCGCCGCCGTCGTCCTGCGCTTCGTCCGGGATCTGGACCTCGACCCGCGGAAGGTCAACGTCAACGGCGGCGCCATCGCCATGGGCCACCCGCTGGGCGCGACCGGCGCGATGATCCTCGGCACGCTCGTCGACGAACTGGAACGCCGCGACCAGCGGTACGGGCTGGCCACCCTGTGCGTCGGCGGCGGCATGGGCATCGCCACCGTCGTCGAGCGCCTGTGACCGCCGCCCGATCCGGCCCCCGCACCCCGCCACCCACCGGCCCGCACCCTCCCTGGAGCACACACCCCATGGCCCCCGACGCCGAAAGCCGCACCATCCGCTGGGAAGAGGACGCCGACCACGTGGTCACCCTGGTCCTCGACGACCCCGACCAGTCCGTCAACACCATGAACGCGGCGTTCATCGACTCACTCGACGCCGTCGTCGACCGCCTCGACGCCCGCCGCGACACCCTCAAGGGCGTCGTCGTCGCCTCCGCCAAGAAGACGTTCTTCGCGGGCGGCGACCTGCGCGACCTCAGCTCCGTCACCCCCGAGACCGCCGAGCGCTCCTTCGAGGCGGGCATGCGCGTCAAACGCGCCCTGCGCAGGCTGGAGACGCTGGGCGTGCCCGTCGTCGCCGCCATCAACGGCGTCGCCCTGGGCGGCGGTTACGAGATCGCCCTGGCCTGCCACCACCGGATCCTGCTGGACCGCCCCGCCGCCCGCGTCGGCCTTCCGGAGGTGACCTTCGGACTGCTGCCCGGCGGCGGGGGAGTGACGCGCACGGTGCGGATGTTCGGCGTCGTCGAGGCGCTGCAGAAGGTGCTGCTGGAGGGCCGCCAGTTCGCCCCGGCCGACGCCCTCGCCGCCGGACTGGTCGACGAGCTGGCCGCCGACCCGGACGAACTCCTCGCCAAAGCAAAGGCGTTCATCGACGCCCATCCGAGGTCCGCGCAGCCCTGGGACACCCCGGGCCACCGCATCCCCGGCGGCACCCCGGCCCATCCCGCGCTGGCGAGGCAACTGCCCGCGCTGCCCGCCCTGCTGCGCAAGAAGCTGGGCGGCGCGCCGTATCCCGCGCCGCGCAACATCCTCGCGGCGGCCGTCGAGACCGCCCAGGTCGACATCGACACCGCCTTCGTGATCGAGGCCCGCTACCTCACCGACCTGGTCACCGGCCAGACGGCCAAGAACATGATCCAGGGGTTCTTCTTCGACCTCCAGTCGGTCGACTCCGGCGCCAACCGGCCCCAGGAACTGCCCGCCCGCACGGTGCGCCGGGTCGCCGTCCTCGGCGGCGGCATGATGGGCGCGGGCATCGCGTACGCCTGCGCCAAGGCGGGCATCGAGGTCGTCCTGAAGGACGTGTCCGAGGAGGCGGCCGAGCGCGGCAAGGCCTACTCCGCCCGGCTGCTGGACCGCGCCGTCGCCAAGGGCCGCACGACCGAGGCGGAACGCGCCGCGTTCCTCGCCCGCATCACCCCCACTGCCAGGGCCCGCGACCTCGCGGGCTGCGACGCGGTGATCGAGGCGGTCTTCGAGGACCCCGCGCTCAAGGCCGAGGTGTTCCGGGAGGCCGAGAGCCACGTGGCCGCGGACGCGCTGCTCTGCTCCAACACCTCCACCCTGCCCATCACCCTGCTCGCCGAGGCCGCCGACCGGCCCAAGGACTTCATCGGGCTGCACTTCTTCTCGCCGGTCGACAAGATGCGCCTGGTCGAGATCGTCAGGGGGAGGGAGACGGGCGACGAGGCGCTCGCCCGCGCCTTCGACCTCGTACGGCAGATCGGCAAGACGCCGATCGTCGTCAACGACAGCCGGGGATTCTTCACCTCCCGCGTCATCGGCCGCTTCATCGACGAGGGCGTCGCCATGATCGCGGAGGGCTACGATCCGGCGACCGTCGAACAGGCCGCCGCGCAGGCCGGCTACCCGGCCAAGGTGCTCGCCCTGATGGACGAGCTCACCCTCACCCTGCCGCGCCGGATCCGCGAGGAGACCCGCCGCGCCGCGGAGCAGGCCGGTCAGGAGTGGCGCCCGCACCCCGCCGACACGGTCGTCGACCGGATGATCGACGAGTTCGGCCGCACCGGCCGCAGCGGCGGCGCCGGCTTCTACGACTACGAGGACGGCCGCCGGACCCGGCTGTGGCCGGGACTGCGCGAGCACTTCACCGACCCGGCGCTGCGCGACGCCGACCTGACGGAGCTGTCGGAGCGGATGCTCTTCGTCGAGGCCCTCGACGCCGTGCGCTGCCTGGAGGAGGGTGTCCTGGTCTCGGTCGCGGACGCCAACGTCGGCTCGCTGCTCGGCATCGGCTTCCCGGCGTGGACGGGCGGCGTCCTGCAGTACGTCAACGGCTATCCGGGCGGCCTGCCGGGATTCCTCACCCGCGCACGGGAGTTGCGCGACGCGCACGGCGAGCGCTTCGCCCCGCCCGAGCTGCTGATCCGCAAGGCGGAGCGCGGCCAGACGTTCACCGACGCCTGACCCGCGCCGGGGGTGCGGCCCGCCGACCGGGCCGCACCCGCGTTCTGCCGCACCCCCTTCTCCCGCACCCCGTTCACCCGCACCGTTCCGTCCCAGCCCGCCAGGAGGCCCACATGACACCAGCCCCGCGCACCGACGGGGATCACGAGGCACCGCCCACGCTGCCGCTCCTGCTGGAGCGCAACGCCCGCCTCCACCCCGACCTGCCCGCCCTGAGCTGGCAGGAGCCGGGCGGCACCGGGAGCTCGACGCTCACCTGGCGACAGGTGCGGGAGCACACCGCGCGCCTCGCGGCCGGGTACGCGGCGCTGGGCGTGGGCCGCGGCGACCACGTGCTGCTGATGATGGGCAACCGGCCCGAGCACTGGCTGTCCGATCTGGCACTGGTCCGCCTCGGTGCCGTGCCGGTGAGCGTGTACGGCACCGCCGCGCCCCCGCAGATCGCCCACATCGCCCGCAACTGCCGGGCGGCCCTCGCCGTGGTGGAGGGCGCCGTGCAGGCGGAGGCGTGGGCGCCGCTGCTGGACGACGACGGCACCCCGCTCGAGCGGCTCGTCGTCGTGGAGCCGGGCCAGGAGGGCCGCCACTTCCCCTACGCCGCGCTGCGTGCGGAACCCCTCCCCGAGCAGTTCGGCAAGGTGCTGGACACCGCGCGTCCCGAGGACCCGCTGACCGTCGTCTACACCTCGGGCACGACCGGCGAGCCCAAGGGCGTGGTGCTGGCCCACCGGCACGTGCTGGCCAACGCCCGCGCGCTGGACGAGGTGGTGGAGCTGCCGCCGCACGTGGAGCACATCTGCTACCTGCCCTTCGCGCACATCGCGGAGCGGATGCTCGGCATCTACCTGCCCTGTCACCGCGCCTCGCACGTCCATCTGTGCGCCGACCCGGCCGCCGTCGCCGACGCCGTGCGCGCCGTGCGGCCGCGGCAGTTCTTCGGCGTGCCGAGGATCTGGGAGAAGCTGGCCGCCGCGGTCCGCGCGGGTCTGTCCGCGCTGCCGGCCGAGCAGCAGCAAGCCGTGGAGGAGGCCATGCGGGTGGCCCGCGAGCACGTCGGCTGCCGCGAGCGCGGCGAGCAGCCGCCCGCCGAACTGGAGGCGGCGTACGCCCGAAGCCGCGAGCGGGTGCTGCTGCCGCTGCTGGCGGCGGGCGGCCTGGACCGGATCAGCTGGGCGGCCAGCGCCTCCGCGCCCATGCCGCTGGACGTGGTGCGGTTCTGGGCGGGGTTCGGGATCGTCATCATGGACGCCTGGGGTCTGACGGAGACGACGGGGGTGGCCACCAGCAACAGCCCCCGCACCGGGTTCCGGCTGGGCTCCGTCGGGCGTCCCGTCTCCTGCGTGCGGGTGCGGATCGCCGACGACGGGGAGATCGAGGTGCGGGGCGATTCCGTCTTCGCCGGTTACCTCCAGCAGGACGGGTCGGTGCGCTCGGCGCTCGGCGAGGACGGGTGGCTGCGGACGGGCGACATCGGCCGGCTCGACGACGACGGCTATCTCTGGATCACCGACCGCAAGAAAGAGATGATCATCACCTCGACCGGGAAGAACGTCTCCCCGGCGCTGGTGGAGAACACCCTCAAGGAACACCCCCTGATCGGGCAGGCCATGGTGCACGGCGACAACCACTCCTACCTGGTGGCGCTCCTGGTCCTCGACCCGGAGACGGCGCCCGCCTGGGCCGCGGCCCACGGCATCGAGGCCGGCGACGATCCGGCGGCCCTGGCCGCGCACCCCGAGGTGCGCCGCGAGGTGGACCGGGCGGTGGCCGCCGCCAACGGCCGGCTCAACCGGACCGAGCAGGTCAAGCGGTACCGCCTGCTGGGGCAGGAGTGGGGACCGGCGACGGGCGAGCTGACCCCGTCGCTGAAGATGCGCCGCAAGGTGATCCGCGAGAAGTACGCCACCGACCTGGCGCAGCTCTACGACGACTGAGGCGCCGCGCACCCGAAGGCCGACGGCCGCCCCGCATCCGCGCGGGGCGGCCGTCGGCGTGTGCGCGGCCGTCGGCGTGTGCGCTCAGAGGCCGTAGCTCTTGCCGATGATGTCCCGCTGGATCTCGCTGGTGCCGCCGTACACGGTGGAGACGACCGCGGACCGCAGGTGGCGTTCCATGCCGTACTCGGTGGCGTAGCCGTAGCCGCCCATCATCTGCATGCACTCCAGCGCGACCCGCTTGGCCGTCTCGGTGGCCTTCAGCTTGGCCATGGACGCCTCGCGGGGGAACAACCGGTCCGGCTGCGCGTCGCAGTCCGAGGCCACCTCGCGCACCAGCAGCCGCGCGCACTCGATCTCCGTGGCGAGGTCGGCGACCCGGTGCCGCAGCGCCTGGAAGGAGCCGATCGGACGGCCGAACTGCTCCCGCTCGCGCACGTAGGCGACCGCGTCGTCGAAGGCCCGGCGGGCCAGGCCCAGCATGTTGGCGGCCAGGAACAGCCGTTCGTGGTTCAGCCCGGCCATCAGCTGCCGCCAGCCCTGGTCGACCTCGCCGACGACGGCGTCGGCGGGCAGCCGCACGCCGGTGAGGAAGACGTCGTTGACCTCACGGCCGCCCATGGTCTCGATGCCCCGGATCTCCACGCCCGGCGTGCCGGCGGGGAGGTGGAA
This sequence comes from Streptomyces sp. NPDC020996, assembly GCF_040641355.1. Taxonomy (NCBI): domain Bacteria; kingdom Bacillati; phylum Actinomycetota; class Actinomycetes; order Kitasatosporales; family Streptomycetaceae; genus Streptomyces; species Streptomyces sp. NPDC020996. The sequence continues at coordinate 24,097 of NZ_JBFADM010000028.1, read as the reverse complement.
CATGGTGAGGCCGCCGTGCTTGTCGGCGCCGGTCCGGGCCACCAGCAGGATGCTGTCGGCGATGTGGGCGTTGGAGATCCACGTCTTCTGACCCTCGATCAGCCAGCTCCCGTCCGGCTGCCGTTCGGCGCGGCAGCGCAGCGCGCCCACGTCCGAGCCGGCGGCCGGTTCCGACATGGCGATGGCGAGGACCGCGCCGTCCGCGGCGGCGCCGAGCACCTCGCGCCGCTGCCGCTCGGAGCCGAACCGCTCGTAGGCCTTGGCGGTGATGACGGTGGTGACGAAGCCCCCGGCGGGCACCATCCCGTAGGAGGTCTCCTCCAGGAAGACGCAGGCGTCGGCCAGGCCGCCGCCCGCGCCGCCGTACTCCTCGGGCAGGCAGACGCCGAGCCAGCCGAGTTCGGCGAGCATGCCGTAGATCTTGGGGTTGTGCGGTTCCCGGCCGCCCTGGGTCAGCGCGTCGCGCTGCTCCCGAGTGCCGCACTCGCGCCGGGCGAAGTCACGGACGGCGGCGGCGAAGTCCGACTGCTGCGGGGTGAGACGGCTTCCCATGGGGTCCTCCGGAGATCGATGGAGATACATGTGTATGAAGGTTGTTTCAATGTTGCCAACCGGGGAGGTGCCGGTACCGTGAGAGGCACCATGAAGACTTCTGCTAACGACTCCCTGCTCGCGCGGGCCATCGCCCGGCCCGAGACGGAGGAAAAGCTGGCGCGGCAGATCCTGGACGCCGCGGTGGAACAGTTCACGACCTTCGGGCTGCGCCGTTCCTCGGTGGACGACGTCGCCAAACGGGCCGGCGTGTCGCGGGTGACGGTGTACCGCCGTTTCCGGAACAAGGACGGCCTGGTCGAGGCGTGCCTGCTCCGGGAGGGCAGCCGCTTCTTCAAGAAGCTCGACTCCGCGGTCGCCCCGCTGCCCACCATGGAGGACCGCGTCGTCGAGGGCTTCGTGGTCACCCTGCGGTACACCCGGGCCCATCCCCTCTTCGGCGGACTGCTCAGGCTCGAGCCGGAGGTCGTCCTGCCCTACATGACCGTCCAGGGCGGGCCGACCCTCGCCGCCACCACCGAGTACCTGACGGGCCATCTGCGCCGCGCGCAGCAGACCGAGGGCCGGCCCGAGAGCGATCCCCGGCCGGTCGCGGAGCTGATGGTGCGGGTCGCGGTCTCCTTCCTGCTCAACCCGGCCAGCTGCATCCAGATGGACGACGACGAGCAGGCCCGCGCCTTCGCCCGCCGCTACCTCGCCCCGCTGCTGGACGCCTGAGCGCCGTTCAGCGCCGCTGGTGCAGCCGGCGGGCGAGGGCGATGACGCGGGCCTTCGCCGCAGCCGGGGTACGGAAGGACGTCAGGTCGACCGGCGCGGCGAAGCGCCGCACGGTGACCGACTGCGGCGCGGTGAACGCCAGCAGTCCGTCCGCCCCGTGGACGCGGCCGAACCCGGAGTCGCCGGAGCCGCCGAAGGGCAGGGCGGGCACGGCGGCGAAGCCGAGGACGGAGTTGACGGACACCGCGCCCGCGCGCAGCCGGGCGGCGATCGCGGCGCCGGCGCGCCCGCTGCCGGTGAACACCGCCGCGCCGAGCGCGTAGCGGGAGGCGTTGGCGCGGCGCACCGCCTCGTCCACGTCCGCCACCGCGTTGACGGCGACGGTCGGCCCGAAGGTCTCCTCGGTCATGGCGGGCGAGTCCTCCGGCACGTCGACCAGGACCACCGGGGCGACGAACGGCGCCGACAGCGACTCCACCCCGCCGAGCGCGGCGCGCGCCCCGGCCGCCAGGGCCTCGCGGACGTGCCGCTCCACCACGGCCGTCTGGGACGGCATCGTCATCGGCCCGTAGGCGGCGTCCGCTCCGGTGCCGGGGCGCAACACGCGGGCCCGTTCCACGATCTTCTCGCACAGCGCCGCGTGCACCTCGCGCACGGCGTAGACGCGCTCCACGCCCGCGCAGGTCTGCCCGGCGTTGCCCAGCGCGCCCCACACCACCGCGTCCGCCGCGGCGTCCAGGTCCGCGTCGGCGGTCACGATCACCGCGTCCTTCCCTCCGCACTCGGCCAGGAACGGCGTCAGCGACTCCGCGCAGACCGCCATCACCTTGCGCGCGGTCCCCGGCGAGCCGGTGAAGGCCACCTTGTCGACACCGCAGCGGACCAGCGCCTCGCCCGTCGCCGCCCCTCCGGTGACGACGGCGAGCAGACCGGCGAACTCGGGCACGGCCGCCTCGAAGCACTCGGCCAGCGCGATCCCGGTGCCCGGGGTGTACTCCGACGGCTTGAACACGACGCCGTTGCCGGCCGCGAGCGCGTAGCCGACGGAGCCCATGGGGGTGTAGACCGGGTAGTTCCAGGGGCCGATCACCGCGACGACGCCGAGCGGGCGGTGCACGACCGTCGCCGCCTGGTTGGCGGCCACCAGCCCGGTGCGCACCCGGCGCCGGCCCAGCACCCGGCCGGCGTTGCGCGCCGCCCAGTCCAACTGGCCCAGCGCCAGCAGCAGTTCGAGCTGCGCGTCCTGGCGCGGCTTGCCCGTCTCGGCCGACACGGTGTCCGCCACGCGGTCCAGCGACGCGGCCAGCTCCCGCTTGAACGACAGCAGATGGACACGGCGCCGGGAGGCGGGCAGCGCGGCCCAGCGGCGGGCGGCGGCGCGGGCCCGGTCCACCGCCGCGGCGACCTCGGACGGGCCGTGGACCGGGTAGTGGGCGAGCGGTTCTCCGGTGGCCGGGTCCTGGGAGGCGAAGGTGGCCTCGGTGTCGGTGGTTTCCGTGACCTCGGTGGTGCCGGGTCGGCGGGTGGTGTGCGTCATTGCTGCTCCTGCGGTGAGGTTTCTTCGGCCAGGGGGGCGAGGGGCCTGCTGTGCGCCCAGTGCGGGCCGAGGTCGTCGAGGGTCCAGCCGAACGGGTAGCTGCGGGGCTTGGCGCGGTGCGGCAGCCAGTCGGGCCGGGCCGGCAGCCGGCGTACCAGGGCGGCGCGGGCCCGCAGCGTGCGGTGGGCCGCCGTGCGCAGCCAGTGGGGCTGGGGGCGGAAGCCGAGGGCGGCCAGTAGCGGTTCGTCCAGCAGTGCCAGCGCGACACGGGCGACCAGCGGCCGCAGCGGGCGCGGGAACCAGCCGGTGATGACCCGCAAGGTCGCCGCCGCCACCCGCCGGTTGGCGGGGTCGTAGGCGAACATCTGCTTCTCGTAGTCGTCGTGCAGCCGCTCGAAGCCGGCGTAGTCCCCGGGCAGGCCGGCGATGCCCATCATCTCGCCCATGCGCCGTCCGACCAGGGCCATGCTCTCCGTCTCCTGCGGGGACAGCGCGCGCCATCCGTAGCGGTCGATCCAGCGTTTGGGGCCGACCACGGTGGTGGCCAGGACGTAGAGGTAGTCCTCGTTGGGTATGCGGTAGCGGCCGTGGATGCGGTTGAGGTGACGGGCGGTGGCCCGGCCGTGCTCGGAGTCCATGCCCTCGCGGACCATCTCGTAGGCGATCAGCACCGTGTCGTCGTACCGCTTCTGGCCCGCGCGTTCGAACTCCTGCGTACGGTCGAGGAGTTGCGAGATGCGCGGCACGCCGTAGTCGCGCAGGAAGGCGACCGAGACGCCCTGGAGGTAGTCCCAGGGGAACTCGTACTGGGTGAGCCACCAGAAGATCTGCTCGTAGTCCTTGTGCGGGTCCAGTCGTTGGATGCGGCGGAGCCGGCTGTAACGGCCCATGGGTGTCGTCTCCTATCGCGGCCGGCTGTGTGCGCTCAGTTCGGAGAAGTTGACCGTCTCGGCGTCGACCAGCACCTGTCCGGCCTCGACGGCGGTGACCGACAACTGAGGCAGCTGCACGGCGATGGGCAGGTTGGCGGGGACGACGTCGGCCCCGATGCAGATGCGGGGGGTGCTGACGTCGATGACGGGGATGGTGATGGAGCCGGTCAGTACGGTGACGTAGATGTCGACCTGGGGGATGTCGAGGTCGACGTCGATCGTCTGCGTCTGGCCGCCGGTGTCGAGCCGGAAGGTGTAGTTGTCGGCCACCAGCCGGTCGGCGTGCACCCACAGCACCTTCATCCGCCCGCCGTCGGCCGTCTTGAGGTAGGTCGCGCCGTGGATGATGGCCCCGTAGGCGGTCAGGCTGTCCGCGCCGACCTCCGGGTAGACGGTGTTGACCGGGTAGGTCGCGCGGGGGCGGCCCGGTTGGCCGCCGACGACGATCGGCGGGCGCAGCGCCGTCAGGTCGTCCGGGTCCGCGGGCATCCGGCCGGGTACGGCTTCCCCGGGCTCGGCGTCGGCGCCGGATTCGTCGGGGTTGGGCAGCCCTCCGGTGTCGACGCCGGTGAGGCAGGGGAGGGTGACCTGGGCGCCCTCGGCGGTCCTGTCCTGTCCGTCCGCCGCGGGGCTGTCGGTGCCGCTTTCCTTCCCGCCGCCGGGGCTGTCGTCGCCGGGGTGTGTCGCCCCGCCGGACGGCGACGCGGCGGCGGACGTGGACGCGGTGGCGGTGGCGGAAGGGGTGGCGGCGGGAGCGGTGCCGGTGGGGGAGGGGGTCGTCGCCGGTGTTTCCCAGGGCCAGTTGATCGTGGGCCAGGGCACGGGCAGGAGGTCCTGCGCCGGGGCCGCCCCCGCGGTGCCGGCGGCGGCCGGCAGCGCGGCCGCCGCGAGTACGGTGCTCACGGCGAAGAGGACCGCGCCCCGCGCCCGGCCGTGCCGCCCGCCGGGGCGGGCGCGGTCCTCACCGGCTTTTGGGAGGTCGCCCTCCCGTCCCGCGGCCCGGAGCTCGCGGCGCGCGTCCGCTCGCGCCACCCGTCCCGTCCCGGCCGCCGCTCCGGTCGCCCGTGCCGCCCCGGTCACCCGTGCCGCCCCGGCCACCCCGGTCGCCCCGGCCACCCCGGGCGGCCGGGTGTCCCCGGCGGCCTCGGTCTGCTGCTGGGCCTCCTCGGCGGGGCCGGCGGGGTCGGCGTCCTCCCTGCCGGAGGCGGGGGTGTCCGGCTCCGCAGGCGCGGGCCCCGGCATCCAGCCGAACGCCATGGAGGAGCCGATGAGGCCCGCCATCATGCCGATGCCGAAACCGCCCAGGTTCGTGGTCGCCATCGACGTCAGCGACGCGACCGCGGTGACGATCGAGACGAACATGCGCTGGTCGGGCTTGAAGAGGAAGAACACTCCGCCCGCGACGAGGACGACGCTGATGCCGACGGCCGACATGGCGCCCACGCCCACTTTGATCATCAGCGGGAGCGGGGCGAGCGGGATGGCGACCATCTCCACACCGCCCGCGATGACCCACATCGCGGCCCAGAACGGCCGCCTTCTGCGCCATCCGCGCGCTGCGCGCCGCAGTCGCGGCGCGGGCAGCGTCCGGTCGAGCCAGTCGCCGGTCTCACGGGCGAGCTCCGACAGGAAGCCGAGAACGAAGGTGAACATGGCCTGAGTCCGTCCTCGCCGCCGTCAGAAGCACTGCTTGCCGGTGCGGCTGAACTCGATCTGGAGCTTCTCCAGCGTCAGGGTGCCGCCGTTGGCGGAGTAGGCCGTGCTCTTGACGTCGTGGGCGACGGCGGTGTTCGCCTGGACGCCGAAGACACCCTTCGGTCCGGTCACGCCGGGCGCCCCGGTGAGGGTGGAGGCGTCCCGGCCGGCCTGGACGCCGGTGACCTTCCCGCCACCGCTGGTGAGCGCGTCCGCGTTCACCACCAGGTTGCTGCCCGCCAGTGGCTTGTCCGCGCCCGAGTGCACCAGCATGGAGATCTTCCCGACGACGGGCAGCTTCTGCTCCAGCGAGACGCACACGTCGGAGACCGTGCCGTTCTTCACCGCGGCCAGCAGGACCGGCTTGGCGTCGTCGGCCGAGTCGCCGAGGGAGGAGGGGAAGGACGACACACCCTCCGCGGTGACCTCCGAGGCGGCGACCTTGAACGCCGTTCCCGAGACGGCGAAGGAGGCGGCCAGCGCTCCCTGCGCGAGGGCGATGCCCAGTGTGCCCACCGCCAGCGTGCACGGGACGAACATGACGGCGCTGCGCTTCCAGTGAGTACGGCCCTCACCCTGAGTGTTCCGTGGAATATGTGCCGTTCTGTCGCTCATGGTGCGTCCTTCCCGTTCCGGGTCGTTCGGCGGCATGACGTGTGGCGTGACGTGGTGTGACGTGACGTGACGTGGCGTGATGTGGCGTGACGTGCGGGGTGAAGCGCGGAGCGGATCACCTGGAGAGTCGAAGATACAAAAACTATTGACTTGTTTCACGGGGCACGTCAATACTCCGGACACGACGGAGAATCGGAGGCGACATGACCGCTCTGCCGCACACGTCCGAAGTGTCAACTGACCCCAGGGGCAAGGGAGTCGAGGTTTCCTCGGAGATCCGGGCGCCGCGCCGCGGCGACGCGGTCTGGCGCTGCTTCGGCGACATCCGTTCGACCCTGATGGCCCCGCAACTGCTCCTGCTGCAGGTCTCGCACCCCGTGGTCGGCGCGGGAGTCGCGGACCACAGCAACTTCCGCGCCGAGCCCTGGCCGCGCCTGATGCGCACCCTGCTGTCGCTCACCACGGTCGTCTACGGCGGCCAGGAAGCCGCCACGGCCGAGGCGCGCCGGCTGCTCCAGGTGCACGCGCCGATGAAGGGCACCGACTCGGCGGGCCGCCGCTACCACGCCCTCAACCCCGAGGCCTACCACTGGGTGCACGCGACGCTCGTCAAGGGCCCGGTCGACGCGCAGCGCCTGTTCGGCAAGGGCATGACCGACGGCGAACTCGAAGCCTATTACCGTGGAATGCGCGACGTCGGACGCGTGTGGGGCCTGACAGACCATCACCTGCCGCCCGACTGGCCGTCGTTCGTCGAGTACTACGACGACATGGTCGCGGAGCGCCTGGAGTACAACCGGTCCGTCCAGGACGTCCTCGACGAACTCTCCCGCCCCGCCAAGCCGTTCGCCTGGATACCCGGCCCGCTGTGGCGGCCGTTCGCCCGCGTCGCCGCCCACTTCGCGCTCCTGGTCACCGTCGGCACCCTGCCGCCGGACCTGCGGGAACGTCTCCACCTGCGGTGGAGCGCACGACAGGAACGCGCCCTGCGGCGCTTCGCCCGTCTGGTGCGGATGCTGACGGCGCCGGTGCCGCCCCCGCTGCGGATCACCGTCTCCCTGGCCATCGCCTACTGGGCGACCCACCGGCCGGGCACCGAAGCCGCGGCGCGCCGGCGGCCGCTGGGAGCGTGGTGACATGACCACCAGGTCCGAGCCCGTCCCGTTCGCCCCCGGCTCCATCCTGTGGGACATCGCCGGCGACGTCCGGCTGCTGCTGTCCCTCCCGGCCGCCACCGTGCTGCAGGTCGCCCACCCGGCCGTCGGCGCCGGCGTCGACGAGCACTCGGTCTTCCGCACCGACCCCTGGGGCCGCGCCCAGCGCTCCCTGGAATCCCTCCAGTTGTGGGTCTACGGCGGCGAGCGGGCGATCGAGGAGGGCCGCAGGCTGCGCCGGCTGCACAAGAGCATCAGCGGCACCGACACCCACGGCCGCACCTACCACGCCCTGACCCCCGCCTACTACGCCTGGGTCCACGCCACCGCCTACCCGGCCTTCCTGCGGGCGGCCCGGTACATGTCCCGCCCGCTCGACGAGCGGGACGAGCGGCGCCTGTACGACGAACTGCTCCAACTCGGCGACATCCTCGGCATCCACCGGCGCGACATGCCGCCCACCCCCGAGGCGTACTGGCCGTATTTCGACGCCATGGTCCGCGACGAACTGGAGAACACGGTCGTCGCGCGGGAACTCCTCGACCCCCGCAGGCCCATCCCGCCGCCGGACGGCGCCCGCGCACCGCTGCGCCTGGTCTGGCCGCTGCTGCGCCCGGCCCTGGCGCGGCTGCACGTGTTCGTCACCACCGGCCTGCTCCCGCCCGCCGTCCGCGAGCACCTCGGCCTGTCCTGGAGCGCCCGGGACGAACGCAGGCTGCGCCGCTTCGGCGCCGTCGTGCGCACCCTCGTACCGCTGCTGCCGGAACGGCTGAGGTACCTGCCCGTCGCCCGTGCCGCCCGCCGCGCGGCGAGTGAACATGCAACTTCGGCCAGGACTGGTCTGTTTGAGCCACCGAAAGATCAATAATCTGTACCTCGAACGTATGCACCTACTTCGAGGAGTTCCGTGTCCACTGCGCAGCAGGTTCCCGACATTCTCTCGCCCGAGTTCGCCGAGAATCCCTACCCCGCCTACGCGGTGATGCGGGAGGAAGCGCCCCTGATCTGGCACGAGGCCACCCAGAGCTACATCATCTCCCGCTACGAGGACGTCGAGCGCGTCTTCAAGGACAAGCAGTCGCAGTTCACCACCGACAACTACAACTGGCAGGTGGAGCCGGTCCACGGCAAGACCATCCTGCAGCTCAGCGGCCGTGAGCACGCGGTGCGGCGCGCCCTCGTCGCCCCCGCGTTCCGCGGCAGCGACCTGCAGGAGAAGTTCATGCCGGTGATCGAGCGCAACTCGCGCGAACTCGTCGACGCGTTCCGGCACACGGGGTCCGCCGACATCGTCACCGACTACGCGACCCGCTTCCCGGTCAACGTCATCGCGGACATGCTGGGCCTGGACAAGGCCGACCACGCCCGGTTCCACGGCTGGTACACCTCCGTGATCGCCTTCCTCGGCAACCTCTCCGGCGACCCGGAGGTGACCGCCGCGGGCGAGCGCACCCGCGTGGAATTCGCCGAGTACATGCTGCCGATCATCCGCGAGCGCCGGGAGAACCTGGGCGACGACCTGCTGTCCACGCTGTGCGCCGCCGAGGTCGACGGCGTGAAGATGAGCGACGAGGACATCAAGGCGTTCTGCAGCCTGCTGCTCGCCGCCGGCGGCGAGACCACCGACAAGGCGATCGCCGGCATCCTCGCCAACCTGCTGCTGCACCCCGAGCAGTTGGCGGCCGTCCAGCAGGACCGGAGTCTGATTCCGGCCGCCTTCGCCGAGACCCTGCGCTACACCCCTCCGGTCCACATGATCATGCGGCAGGCGGCCACCGACGTCGAGGTCACCGGCGGCACCATCCCGGAGGGCGCCACGGTGACCTGCCTCATCGGAGCCGCCAACCGGGACGAGCGCCGCTACCGCAACCCTGACCGCTTCGACATCTTCCGCGACGACCTGAACACCACCTCGGCGTTCTCGGCCGCCGCCGACCACCTCGCCTTCGCGCTCGGCCGGCACTTCTGCGTCGGCGCCCTGCTCGCCAAGGCGGAGGTGGAGGTCGGCCTGAACCAGCTGCTCGACGCCATGCCCGACATCCGTCTCGCCGACGGATTCGACCCGGTCGAGGAGGGTGTGTTCACCCGCGGCCCGAAGGCGCTGCCGGTGCGCTTCACCCCCGTCACCGGCTGACCGGCCGCCGTCCTTCCGCCCGCGTCCTCCGCGCGCCCCGGGGATCTCCGCCCGTTCCCCGTCCGGCCCGCGGAGGATGCGGTCACTGCACGGAGGGGGTGAACCGCACCGGCATCGACGTCAGTCCGCGCATCCAGATCGACGGACGCCAGGTCAGCTCCCACGTCTCGACGCCCAGCACGATGTCGGGCAGCCGCTCCAGCAGCGTCTCCACCGCGGTGCGCGCCATCACGTCCGCCAGCAGCGGGGCCGGATACGGGCAGCGGTGCTCGCCGTTGCTGAAGGACAGGTGCGCGGAGTTCTCCGCCCCGACGTGCGAGTCGGGCCAGATCTGCGGGTCGGTGTTGGCCGCGGCGAGGCCGAGGACCAGGCAGTCGCCCTCGCGGATGAGCCGACCGCCGAGCTGCGTGTCGCGCACGGCCCAGCGGCCGATGAAGTTCTGCGTCGGCGTGTCCAGCCACAGCACCTCGTTGAGCGCGTCCCCCACGCTGACCCGACCGCCCGAGACGTTGACGGCGAAACGCTCGTCGGTCAGCAGCAGACGCAGGGTGTTGCAGATCCAGTTCGCGGTGGGCTGCTGCGCCGCGGCGATGACGGAGATCAGGTCCTGCACGATCTCCTCGTCGCTCAGACCGGCCGGGTGCTGCAGCATGCGGGAGGTGACGTCCGGACCGGGCTGCTCCCGCTTCTCCTTCACCAGCCGCATGATGCGCTCCCCGACCCGCATGTACGCGGCGACCGGGTCGTCGCCCTCGCCGGCGTCCAGCGAGATCCGCAGGTCGTCGACGAGCTGGTCGACGTCGGCGTCGCCGTACACACCGCACATCCACAGCACGGCCCGGGCCGGCAGGGCGTGGGCGTACATGCTCATCAGCTCGGCCTGACCGCTGCCGGAGAACGAGCTGATCAGATGGTCGGCGATCAGCTCGCACTCGCGGGCCAGCTCGAACTGGTCCACGCCCTCCAGCGCCTGCGTGATCACGCCGGCCCGTCGCTGGTGCTCGGGCCCCTCGGTGAACAGCACGGACGGCTGGTAGCCGACGAACGGCAGCAGCGGCCAGTCCGGCGGGATGTTCGGCCACTGGTTCCAGCGCCGGGAGTCCCGCGCGAACAGCTCGTCATGGCTGGTGACGTAGCAGACCTCGGGATAGCCGAGGACGAGCCAGGCCGGTATGCCGCCGTCGAGGAGCACGGGCGCGACCGCTCCGTGCTCCCGGCGCATGGTGCGGTACAGCTGCGACGGCGTCTGCTGGTACTCCAGGCCGCCCAGCTGTACGGCGTCGGCGTGCGCGGGGCAGCCGGGCGGGGGTGTGCTCGCGGAAGGGGAGCCGGTGGTGTCGCTCACTGTGTTCTCTCCTGGGACAGGGCCATTGCGTAGAGGTGGTCCACGAGAGCGATCAGGACCTCCTTGCCCGACGACCTGAGCCGCGCATCGCAGTCGACCATGGGCACGTGGTCGCCCAGGGCGAGTGCCTGACGGATCTCTTCGAGCGAGAACGGGTTGTCGTCGTCCTCGAACCGGTTGACGGCCACCACGAACGGCGTCTTGTGGTGTTCCAGCCGGTCGATCGCGTACCAGGAGTCCTCCATGCGGCGGGTGTCGACCAGGACGACCGCGCCCAGCGTGCCGGAGAACAGCCGGTCCCACAGGAACCAGAAGCGCTCCTGGCCGGGCGCGCCGAACAGGTAGAGCACCATCCGCTCGTTGAGGCTGATACGGCCGAAGTCGAACGCGACGGTCGTCGTGGTCTTGCGTTCCACGCCGGCCGTCTCGTCGACGCCCTGCCCGGCCTGCGTCATCACCTCTTCGGTGTTCAGCGGCCGGATCTCGCTGACCGAGCGGACCAGGGTGGTCTTGCCGACGCCGAATCCGCCCACGACGACGATCTTCAGGCCGGTCTCGGCGGCGTCGGTCAGCGGTGTGCGCTGGGAGGGCAGCTCAGAGGTTGCGGAGCCCATGGAGCACCTCCTGGAGCAGGGCGGTTTCGGGGAGGTCCGCGACGGATCGGGCCGCGCGGGGGTGACGGGCGCTCACCTTGCCCATGGCATGGAGGTCGCCGAGGAGGATCCTGACCACGGTGATGGGCATTTTCAGCTCGGCCGCGACCTCGACCAGGGCGGTCGGGTGCTGGCACAACTCGAGGATGCGGACGTGCTCCGACTGCATGCCGGCCGTGGGCTCGCACTCGCTGACGATCAGTGTCACCAGGTCGAACGAGTCGTCGGCCTCGCTGCGGCCGCCCGTGACCGTGTAGAGCCGGTCGGGATCGCCGATGTCCACGGGTTTGTGGCTCACGCTGTGGCACCCCTGCTGACGGGCGTGCGCGGCTCGGCGCGCAGGTGCTCGCCGATCTGGTCCACCATCTCGGTCATCTGGTGACCGACGACGCCGGGGTCGGCGTTCTCGTCGGCGACGACCGCGAGGTGCGCGCCCTGGCCGGCCCCCACGACGAACAGCAAGCCCCCGTGGAATTCGGTCATGGAGTGCCGGACGCCGCCCGACCCGTCGCCGAACTCCACGGACGCGCCCTGCGCGAGCGCCTGGATGCCCGAGCAGATGGCCGCCAGCTGGTCGGCCTGGTCGAGGGTCATGTGGTCGGTCCAGCACAGTTTCAGGCCGTCCCGGGACAGGACGAGGGCATGACGCGTTCCCGGAGTGCGCTCCAAGAGGTTCGTCAAGAGCCAGGTGAGGCTGTTGTCAGTGGTCTCCATGGTGGCTGGGACGGGTCATGACCGGCGGAGGGTCACCCGGCCCGTTCCTCCAATCCAACGAGGTGCAGCGAATCGGTGCAGGGGTGGTGTGGGCTGTGCGGCCCTGAGCTGTGCGGAAGGCCGGACCTAGTCCTCGGACTCGGTCTCGTCTCCGGTGCGGATGCCGGGCTCGGCGGGGGGGCCGCCGGCCTGCCGGCTGCGGTGGAAGGCGGCGAACTGGCTACCGGCGTTGCGTGCCGGCCCCGTCTCGTTCGCCGAAGACCGCGACCGGTCCGGTTTCGGCCGGCCCCGTTCCGCCTCGGCCATGGTGCGTCCGGGGGCCCGCACGGGCAGCCCGTTGGGGGTGGCCGACGTCCCCCTGCGGGGAGCCTCGGCGCGGGGCGTCACGTCCGCCCGCGCCACCGACGGGGAGCGAGACGGGAGGGGCGCCTCGGCCGCGGGGGCCGGGGCCGGCGCGGGCACGGCCGGGGTCTCGGCGCCGGCCGTGCGGCGTTCGGCGGTGACCGGCTCACGCTGCTGTGCCACGAGCTCCGGCGGCAGGAGGACGACGACGCCGGTGCCGCCGCGCGAGGAGGGCCGGTAGTTGACGCTGATGCCGTACTTGAGCGCGAGGCGGCCCACCACGCCCAGGCCGAGCCGGGTGCCCTGCAGCGAGGCGAGGTCGGTGACGTTGCCCGAGACCGCCTCCTCCGCCCGGCGCATGGCGGCGTCGGACATCTTCAGACCGCTGTCCTCGATGGTCACGACGATGCCGGCGCTGCGCTCCTCCACGTACACGTGGACCTCGTCGATCGGCGGGGAGAAGTTGGCCGCGTTGTCCATGAGTTCGGCCAGCAGGTGCATCACGCCCTCGGCCGCGAAGCCCGCGATGGCGGCCTTGCTGGAGTTGTGCAGGCGCACCCGCCGGTAGGCGGCGATCCGGCCGACGGCACCCCGCAGGATGCTCTCCATGACGATCGGCTTGTTCCACACGCGGCTGGGACGGCCTCCCATGAGAAGGGCCAGCCGGTCGGTCATCAGACCCAGCTGGGAAGTGCTGTGGTCCAGGCGCAGCAGGTCGCCGAAGACCTCTCCGCCGTGCCGGTCCTGCATGTCGCGCAGGTCGGCGAGCATGCTGACGGTCTTGGCCTGGACCCGGCTGAGCGCCTTCGCGGAGGCGGCCTGCGCGGCGGCGGACCGGCGCTCGCTGTAGGCGAGTTCCCTGACGAACGATTCGGCCGGGGTACGCAGCAGCGGGTTCTGCGGCCAGTCGAGCTTGGCCAGAACGGTGTCGGCGGAGCTTCCGTCCCGCAGCAGGGCGACCGCGGCGGGCAGCGTCTCGTTCGTCAGGCGCTCGAGTTCCGCGGTTCCCTGGGACAGCTCGCGCTGCATGACGCCGAGTTCCGTGTGCGCCTCGGCGGACCGGCGGATCACCTCGGCGATCTCGGTGGCGAAGACGTGCAGGATCTGACGCAGATAGGGGTCGGTGGGGGTGGCCGCACGGGCCAGCGCCTCGTCGGCGCTCGCGCCGCTCTTGAGCTGCCGCGCGATGGTCGGCAACGTGACATTGACCAGCTGGGCGGTCTCCACCGCCTGCTGGGTCCAGTTGTTCTTGGTCATCTCCAGTTCGCCGCCCCGCGCGGCCACTTGGCGGCGCGCGCGGCGCAGCAGGGCGGAGCTGGTCGCGGCGATGCCGGCGATGCAGCACCAGGCGACGGCCGCCGTGCCCATCACCCACGGGCGGGCGCTGTCCGGGGCGGCGGCGATCACCGCTCCGGCGCCCGCGGCGGGCGCGATCAGGGCCGTGGCGAAGGTGGCCGGGATGGAACGCCCCTGCGCAGATCGGCGCTGGTGGGGTTGAGCAGGCACTGACATTCCGCGGTCCCTCGGTCCGTGAGAGCAGGAGTACGTGGACGACTGAAACATCGCCGACAGGCCGGAGGACGGATGACCATCTTCCAGATCAAGCACGCCGCTCATGCTAGTCATCGCATCCGGTGGTCGGCCCCGGCAGAGCGGCTCATTGTTCGGAGATCGGCACTTCGTCGAGAAAAAAGTCAGGGCCCGGGTGCGGTGTGGTAGTTGCGCCGAGTTGACGTCAGTCGATCTCAAACAGGCGGCAGTTGGCGCTTTCGGACATTCTTCGATCGGCTTGATGTGTGTCGCATGAGCTGAAACCTTATCGGGTAGGTCGATTTTCAGCCAACTGTCGTACCGATGTTGGTGTCATCGGTCGGACGCCTCCCGCGCGGCCGCCCCGGTGGCGCGTCCCGCCCGCGTCCGCGATGTCGATGCCGTGGGGATCGTGGAGAAGGGAGGGAGGATGTGGCGAACCTGTCGCCCCGTGGCCCCCGGGCCCCCTTCTTGCACGAGCCGGAGGCCGACCGGGTTCAACAACGCTGGTGTGAAGGTTGCGTACGGCCGCGATTCGGGGGTATCCGAGTGCCGTTAGCCGTGTTGCTCAGGACGAGGGTGGCGGTGTGGGCCAGTGGTGCACGAAGACGAGGATCAGCCGCTGGTCAGCCGTCCCGTGTCCGCGGCCGTGGCCCTCGGCGCCGGAGAACCGATCGCCGAGGCCCGCCGGGCCGCGCGCCGCTTCATGGCCGAGGTGCAGTCCGTGCACGGGATCCCGGTGTCGGACCGCGCCATGGGCACGGTGGAACTGGTGGTCAGCGAGCTGGTGACCAACGCCTACAAGTACGCGCCCGGCCCGTGCCTGCTCGACCTGGAGGTCAGCGACGGAGCCGTGGAGATCAGCCTGTGGGACGGCGACCCGACCCTCCCGGTGCCCCAGGCCGCCGACCCGGCCCGGGTCGGGAAGCACGGGCTGGAGATCGTCATGGCGGTGTGCCGCAGCTTCGAGATCCGCCGTGAGCCGGTGGGCAAGCGGGTCAGGGCCACGATCATGCTCGCCGACGATCCGGGCGGCCACCCGGCGGGCCGCCTGATGTGACGCGCGTCGACGCCTCGCCGGTGCGGCGCGTGCCCGACGGGGCGGTGACCGCGACGCGCCTGCCAGGTGCGGGCGAAGGCCAGTACCGCCAGCAGGGTGGCCGGCCGTCGGGTGGAGAGGTACAGGTAGGGGGCCGGGCAGTCCGGGTCGTCGATCTCGATGCGCAGCGCCGTCGGGACGTAGCTGCGCAGCAGCGTCAGCGCGCGAACGTCGGCCCGACGGGTGCGCCAGAGGAACGCCTCCTCCCCGTCCAGCATCTCCGCCATGCCGAGGGAGGCGAGCGGGAACCGTATCGCACGCCCGGAGATGACTGCCGTCACGACGATGCCGACGCCGCCATGGGCGTGCAGCCCCAGGCGGTCGGCGCGCTCACCGTGGATGCTGCGGTTCGAGGCTCTGAACCGGATGCTGAACCGTCCCGGGGCGGCTCAGCAAGCGATCGCCGTCTGCGCCTCCACGGCACGTGACGGCTCCAACTACGCGGCGACCGAGGTGATCTGCGCCCTCGACAACACCGCGCACGCCGACGCCGCCGCCCGCGTCCTGGCCGAACTGCAACGGCCCACCGGCCAGCGGGCGTTACCGGGAGCCGTCATGGCCTGCATCCGCAAGATCCACTACCGGCACTTCACGGCCTCCCGGCTCCGCCGCCTCGGCCGGGCCGCCCATGACATCGGCCCCGAATGGGATCTCTTCGGCCAGGTACGGGCGTTGTCCGGGGCGTTACGGGAGTCGCCCGGCCCCGGCGCAGCGGACCCGGCTCGGCGCACCCGACGCGGGCCGCGCGCCCGCCGAACTCGCGCCGGTGGCACGGCGGGTGCTGCGGCAGGCGCGGCGCACCACGCCGTCCGACGGAGCCGACGCGGTCTGTCCGCCCTCGTCACCGAGCTGCTCTGCCCCTCCCTCTTCGACGTACGGCTGTACACCGCGGTCCTGCTCGCGGCCACCCCGTACCGTGGCGGGCTGGCCGACGCGGTCCTGGCCGAGCTCGACCGCCCGCACGTCGCCGCGGCGCCCTCCTGCGCCCTGCCCCTGCTCGGCGCCCTGCGCGTCCTGGGCGACGCCGGTCACCGCGGCACCGTGGAACGCCTCGCGCTGTCGCCCGGGCTGCCACGCGCCACGGTCTCCGCGGCGGTGCACAGCCTCGGCCGGATCGACTGCGCCCGGGACGACGATGTGTTCTTCACCCGCGCCCTCGCCCAGCCGGGAGTGGACGCAGCGCCGGGACCCCGCCGCGGCCGCCACGCCGAGCGGCCTGGTCTACGTGATGGGCCGGGCGCGGCGTACCGACCTGATCCGGGACGTGCGCGACCGGCCCGCCCGCCCCTCACCGCGCGCGAGGCGGCCGCCTGGTGGCTCGGCCTGTCCGAGCGGACCCTGGCGAACTCGCTGGTGTGAACCCGCCCGGCCGGCTCGCCGGTGTGAGCCCGGGACGTCGTCGGGCGTCGCGGCGGTGATCCTCAGAAGGACGTGACGACGACGCGGGCCGTCCCGGGATCCCGCAGGGCGGCGTAACCGGTGTCGATCTCGTCGAGCCCGATGCGGTGGGAGACGAGGCCGTCGAGGTCCAGCCGCCCCTGCAGAGCCAGGCCGGCGTAGCGGGGGATGTCACGCCGGGGGTTGCCGGAGCCCATGATCAGGCCCTGGATCCGTTTCTGCTGCAGCAGCAGCCTGGGCAGGGAGAGCGTCAGCTCCGCCGCGCCCGCCGCCAGGCCCACCAGGTGCACGGAACCCCCGAGGACGGTCATGTCCAGCGCCTGTTGTGTTGTCTCGGCCACGCCCACCACGTCGAAGGCGTGCCGCACCCCGCCGCCGGTCAGCTCGCGCACGGCCGTGACGGCGTCGGAGGCCGAGCAGTCGACGACGTCCGTGGCGCCGAAGGCGAGCGCCCGCCGCAGCCCGCCCTCCCGCACGTCGACCGCCACGATCCGGGCCGCCCCGGCGAGCCTGGCCCCGCTGATCACGTTCAGCCCCACGCCCCCGGCGCCGATCACGGCCACGCTCTCCCCGGCCCCGACACGGGCGCCGTTGAGGACGGACCCCACGCCGGTCAGCACCCCGCACCCCAGCAGCGCGGCCGCGTCGAACGGCAACTCGCGCGGGACGGCCGTCAGCTGGTTCTCGTGGACGAGTGCCCGTTCGGCGAAGCCGCCCAGGCCCATGCCCTGGGCGACGGGCTGCCCGGAGCGGCTGAGCCGCGGACCGTCCCGCGGGTCGCGCAGCGTGGACCCGGGCCGGCCGCACTGGTACGGCCGGCCGTCCAGGCACGCCGGGCAGGTCCCGCACCACTGCACGAGGCAGCCGACGACGTGGTCCCCGACGGCGAACCCGGTGGCCTGCGGGCCGAGGGCGGCGACGACTCCGGCGATCTCGTGTCCCAGTACCACCGGCGGGGGAAACCGCGCGGAGGGGTGCGCGGCGAGGGTCAGGTCGGTGTGGCACAGACCCGACGCCCGCACCTCCACCAGCACCTCGCGGCCTTCGGGCTCGGCGATGTCGATGTCCTGGACGGTGAAGGCGCCGCCCGCCGCCTCCACCACCGCGGCTCTCACGCGCGTTCGAGGAGGAAGTAGAAGAACGGGCCGTCCTCGCCGAACCCCTTGCCGTTCATGATCCCCATGAGGGTGCGGTCGTCGACGGCCTTGAAGTGGTCGAAGACCGGCTGGCCGTCGTAGACCATGGTGGCCGTCGACTCGCCCCGGAACTCGACCATCCACAGACTGGCCTCGCCCTTGCCGAGTTCGGTGTCGGAGTACAGCCGGCCGTCCTTCCCGCGCATGATCAGCGGCTTGGCGTCGTCGGCGGCCAGGAAGGTCTTGCCGTACCAACCGGCCTTCTCCAGTTTCCCGTTGAGCGGATGGCCGGTGTGGAACTCGTCGCCCCGCCACTCGCCGAGGATGTCCTCGACCCGGACGGTGGGCAACGCGGCCCAGATGGCGTCGAGTTCGTCCGGCGAGACGGCGGAGTTCCTGCCGCGCAGGACCGCGAACCTGGTCCGTGCTTCGTCGATGTCCATCAGTCCCTCTTCCCATGGAGAGATACATAAGCACGTTCTGTGTATCAGTGTTTCACCGGAAGGGACAGAGGGGCAGGGGGACAGAGGGGCGGAGAAGCGGAGGATCGGTGCCGGATTCCGGTCAGCCCGCCTTGATCCTGTCGGCGGCGAACCGTGCGCCCTCCGGGACGCTGCCGTTGAGGTGGTACCTGAGGTGCGCCGCACCGTTGGCGCCGTTGGCGCACACGGGGTCGCCGGTGTTGCAGAACTCCTTGGCCTTCGGCCCGTACAGCGCGCTGGCCGTGTTGATGGTCTTGCCGTACAGGCGCAGCGGGTTGCCGTAGACGACGACGGCCTTGACGCGCGGGGCGAGGTCGGTCGGGATGGACTGGCCGGTGCCCAGGGCCGTGCGGATGCCCAGAGCGATGTCGGTGACGCTGGCCCCCTGCGAGTAGCCGCCGATGACGAAGGAGGTGCCGGGGCAGTCGGCGGCGGTGGACCTGACGTGGCGCGTCATGTCGGTGGCGCCCGGACCGGCGCTGGTCTGGGAGAAGTTGGCCGCGTAGTCGACGGCGTAGGAGGTCACCGTCTTGCCGGGCAGGTCCTTCTTGATCTCGCTCACCAGGGGAGTGCCCACGATGCCCAGGCCGGGAGTTTCCCCGGTGCCGCGGGCGAAGACGACCTCGACGTCGGAACAGGGCGCCGCGGAGGCCATCGACGGCGCGAGGGTGAGGCCGGCCGCGCCGAGGGCTCCGGCGGCGACGAGGGCGGCGATCGTGGTGCGGCGTCGGGGAGCGCGATGTGACATGGAGCTACCTCTTTCGCGTGCGGCGGTGCGGGTGCTCCGCACGGATCCGTTCGTACGGAGCCCGAGCAACGTAAGAGCCGCAACGCCCCACCGGCATCGGTGGAATCACCAGTCACCTCACTGGGGTCGGCTGTTGGATGCCGAGTCAGCAAAGCGCGGGAAACGGGTCCGCGGCCGTCTGCCCGTCGCTACGATCGGGCACAGCGAGACCACGGAGAACGGTGGTGCACGTGGGGCACGAGACAGCCGAGGCGGCCTCCTGGCATCAGGACGAGCGCCGCACCGTCGGCGCAGTGAGCGCCGAATCCCGCCCGCCCGGCCGGCCCCGCTCCGACCGTCACCCCGCCGCCCGAGCCCTGTTCCACGCCGACGGCGAGCTGAGTCAGGCGCGCGAGGAGTTGCGGCAGGGTCTCCTGCTGTTGCGTGACGGCCCCGTCGCCGACGCCTACAACTCCCTGACCCTGGCCGCCGCCACGCTGGCGAGCACAGACCCGGCACAGGCGCGCGCGGCCTGCGTGCACGCCACCGCCGCCGCCTGGTCCGGCGGCGACCGCGACGGCTACCTCGCCGCTCTCGCCGCGCTCCCCGCCGTACCCGGCCCGCACGACGGCACCGGCGCGGCCCGCGACCGGGACAGCCCCGTCGACGCCTTCTGGCGCACCTACCGCGACGGCATGCACAGCGTCATGAACGGCGACTTCGCACGCGCCGACGCCCTGCTGCGCCCCGTGCTGAACGTGCTCGCGGCGCGGCGTGAACCCCTGGACCTGCTCAACGCCGGCACCGTCGCCCTCATGCTCGGCGACCTCCCGACGGCCCGGCACCTGCTCGGCCTCGCGCTGGCCGGCGCCCGCTCCGGCAAGGCACCCGACCTCGTGCCGCGCATCCTGGAGCACCTGGCCTACGCCGAACTGCGCGAGGGCAGTCACCACCAGGCCCGGGTGCACGCCGAAGCCGGCCTGGAGGCGGCCGGACGACTCCGGCAGCGGAACGTGTCGGCCAATCTCTCCGCCGTACTCGCCCTGGCCGCCTCGATCACGGGCAGCCCGGCCACGGTCGCCGCGCACGCCCAGGCCGCGCTGCGTGTCGCGCACGCCCACGGGCTGCGCCAGACGGCCACCCTCGCGGAGTGGGCGCAGGCCCGCGCCGACCTCGGGCACGGGCACGCCGAGCGAGCAGCCGCCCGCCTCGCGCCGGTGGTGCACGCGGGCCCCCGCCGTGGCCACTTCGGTCTGTGGGTGCTGACCGTCCCCTGTTACGTCGAAGCCGCCGTGCTCGCCGGACGCGGCGCCGACGTCGACGCGGACACGGACACGGACCACGTGATTGACGCGTACGCCGTCTGGGCCGGCATGGGCGCCGACCCGCAGGCCCCCGCACTCCTCGCCCGCTGCCGGGCGCTCGTGGCGGGCGACGAGCGTGCCGAGGAACTGTTCGCCGACGCCCTGGCGCGGCACGACCAGGTCAACGGCCCCTTCGAACACGCCCGGACTCACCTGGCCTACGGGATGTGGCTGCGCCGGCGGCGTCGTCCCGGCGAAGCCCGGCCCCAACTGCGCAGCGCTGTCATGGGGTTCGAGCAGTGCGGCGCCGACGTCTGGGCGGAGCACGCGCGCGCGGAGCTGCGCGCGGCGGGGGAGACAACGGGAGCCGCCGGCCCCGAACCGGGTCCCCTGGGCCGCCTCACCCCGCAACAACTGCGCATCGCCCGCCATGTCGCGCAGGGCGCCACCAACCGCGAAGTGGCCCGTCAGCTCTCGATCAGCACGCGCACCGTCGAGTACCACCTGCGCAACGTCTTCACCCAACTCGGCGTGCGCTCCCGGGTCGACCTGGCTCGACTGCTCGGAGAGTGACGACCCTTCGTCCGAAGGCCCCCGGCCGCCGCCCGAAGGCGCCGGGCCGTCCTCCGGCAGGCGCGCGCCGGGCCGTCCTCCGGCAGGCGCCGGTCTGTCGCCGGGCATGCTCCCGGCCGCCGTCCGGAGGAACCGGCTCGTAGCCGGGCAGGCGCAGGCTGTCGTCCGGCAGGCGCCGGCCGTCGTCCGGCAGGAGGCGGCCCGCCCCACGCACGACCGCCGCCCCTCCCGGACAACGCCGTCGGTGCGTGTCCGAAAGGGGCGGCGGTCACCTGCCCCGCGCGGTGTCCCTCACGGGACACACCGCCTCACAGGGCGGCGGCGAAGCGGTCCCAGGCGCGGTGCCCGCGCAGCAGGCCGGTGACGGTCTCCAGGACCGGGGCCGCGGCGTCACCGGTGACCACGCCCGCCGCGCCCACGGGCAGACCGGCGGCCTGCAGGGCGTCCGTTCCCTTGCCCCAGGCGCCGAGCGCCTTGCCGTGCCGGAACGCCTCCGTGACCATCAGCAGCACCCGGGGGTCGAGGGCGGTGAGCCGCGCGGCGGCGTCGTCGGCCTTCGCCTCACGGGCACCGTAGGCGTCGGCCGCCGGAGCGGGCGCCCCCGCCAGCAGGATCGCGTCGAACTCGGTGGAGCGGGCGGTGGCGAAGGTGCGCTGCACGGTGACCGCGTCGCCGTCGCCCAGCGTGCCGCCGGACGGCGCGATCACCAGCGGGACCATTCCGGCGTCGAGCACCGCCCGGCGTACCTCGCGCACCTGGTCCAGGCCGTCGGCGCCGTCGGTGACGATGCCGACGACACGGCCGTCGACCGGCCACTCCTCGCCGAGCTGGGACAGCGCCGGACTGGGCTCGACGGCCGCCGGCGGGACGGTCGCCTCCGGAGCCGGCAGCCCCAGACCGGCCGCGACCCGGGCGCACAGCTCGGAGTCGATGTTGGCGAGCACCCGCAGCCCTCGCTCCTTGACCGACTGCTCGTAGCACTTGCCCAGTTCGAAGGTGTAGGCGGCGACGATGTGCTCGCGCTCGGTGGGGGACATGCTCAGCCAGAACAGCCGGGGCTGGCTGAAGTGGTCGTCGAAGGACGCCGCCGCGTCCCGCACCTTGCGCGCGGCGGGCACCTCGGCCGGCACCTCGATGTAGGCGCCGGTGTCCGCGCCCGCCATGAACGGGCAGCCGCCGTCGAGGGAGTTGGGCCGGTAGGGCGCCACGCCCCGGTGCACGGCGGTCTGGTGCATGCCGTCGCGCAGCATGTCGTTGACGGGCGCGTGCGGGCGATTGATCGGCAGCTGGGCGAAGTTGGGGCCGCCCAGCCGGGTGATCTGCGTGTCGAGGTAGGAGAACAGACGGCCCTGCAGCAGCGGGTCGTTGGTGACGTCGATGCCGGGGACCAGGTGCCCGACGTGGAAGGCGACCTGCTCCGTCTCGGCGAAGAAGTTCGACGGGTTCTTGTCGAGCGTCATCAGACCGATGGGCTGCACCGGCGCCAGTTCCTCGGGCACGATCTTCGTCGGGTCCAGCAGGTCGATGCCCTCGAACATCTGGTCCTCGGTGTCCGGGAACGTCTGCACGCCCAGCTCCCACTGGGGGAACGCCCCGGCCTCGATCGCGTCGGCGAGGTCACGGCGGTGGAAGTCGGGGTCGACGCCCGCGGTGATCTGCGCCTCCTCCCACACCTGCGAGTGCACGCCCAGCTTCGGCTTCCAGTGGAACTTCACCAGTGTGGTCGCGCCCTCGGCGTTGACCAGCCGGAAGGTGTGGACGCCGAATCCCTCCATCATCCGGAACGAGCGCGGAATGCCCCGGTCGGACATGTTCCACAGCGTGTGGTGGGTCGCCTCGGTGTGCAGGGTGACGAAGTCCCAGAACGTGTCGTGGGCGCTCTGCGCCTGCGGGATCTCACGGTCGGGATGCGGCTTGCCGGCGTGGATGACGTCGGGGAACTTGATCGCGTCCTGGATGAAGAACACCGGGATGTTGTTGCCGACCAGGTCGAAGACGCCCTCACCGGTGTAGAACTTCGTGGCGAAACCGCGCGTGTCGCGCACGGTGTCGGCGGAGCCGCGCGAGCCCAGCACCGTGGAGAACCGGACGAACACCGGCGTCTCGGCGCCTTCGGCGAGGAACGCGGCCTTGGTGACGCCCGTCGCGGTGCCGTAGGACCGGAAGACGCCGTGTGCGGCGGCCCCGCGGGCGTGGACCACCCGCTCGGGGATGCGCTCGTGGTCGAAATGGGTGATCTTCTCGCGCAGGTGATGGTCCTGGAGCAGGACCGGGCCTCGGGGACCCGCCTTCAGCGAGTGGTCGGTGTCGTACAGCCGGGCGCCCTGGGCGGTGGTCGCGTAGGCGCCCTGCTGGGCGACGTCGCCCTGCGGGCTCCCGGTGGGGTGTCCGGTCGGGCTGTAGGTGTCCGGTCCGCGCTGGTCGGGCTTGGGCGGCAGCGGCTCGCGCGCCTGCGTCGGCTCCTCGACCGGAGGGGCCTGCGGGCTCGGGGCGCCGGGAATGTCGTTGCCCGGCGAAACCGTCTCCTGCACCTTCTCGACGACCTTCTCGGCGGCGGCTGTCACCGGGTTCTTCTTCTCGCTCACTGCATTCGTACCTTTCGACGGGGGCGGTGCCGCGCGTGGGAGTGGGCTGCACTCGGGCACAGCGACACGGCGGGTACCCGCGCGGCGCGAGCGAACACGGTGGTGGATCATCCGGGTGAACACGGCCGGAAAGCGCGCGACACCTGTGCCGCGGCTGTGTACCCCCCGTCCGGCGACGCGGTCACGACGGCGCCGGCCGCCGGGGGAGTGCCGGCGCCCGTACGTCCGTGCCGGGCCCGGCGACGCGCCGCCCCGGCCGCCCCGGCCTTCGCGGCGGAACGCCGAGTGCGGTGGACGGCGACCGGACCCTCGTCCTCGAACGCGAGGGGGCCGTCCCGGTCACCGCGCCGCTGGGCCGTCGGACCGACCACGACCGGCTGTTCTCCGGCAGCGGCATCTGCACCAAGGACATCGGCGTACCGGCGTCGCCGCTCGACGGTCGCCGGATCCCGCTCGACCTCGGCGACGTGCGCGATGTCGCGGCGGTCACCGTCAACGGCACGCCGCTGCCGCCGCTGCTGTGGGCGTCGTACGAAGCCCCATGACCAGCCCCCTCGCGCCGCGGACGCGGACCCCCACCGTCCTCACCGCCGTCGCGGTGACGCCCGCGTTCGCGTCGGGCTCGTACCGCACGCCGTACGGTGTCGCCCGCACCGACCGGGAGCGCAGCGCGGACGGCTTCCGGCTGACGGTGGACGTGCCCGCCGGCAGCACCGCCGAGGTCCATCCCGCTGCTCGGCGGTACCGCCCGCGCGCCCGAGGAGGCGCACCTGCTGCGTGTCGGGGACACCGCGGCGGTGTACCGGGTCGGCTGACGGAGCCGTGGCGGCGGACGAGCCCGAGGCGGCCTGGTGGTGGTTCCCCAGCAACGAC